>JAZLDR010000026.1:0-59406 GCA_045614805.1 Candidatus Cryptobacteroides sp.
ACGTACTCGATTTCTAACGGAATTCTTATAGGAATGATAACTTATGTCCTAATGAACATGATCTGCGGTAAATTCAAGAAATTGTCTCCTGCAATGTACATTCTTGCAATTCTGTTTATCCTGAAATATATTTTAATCTAAAGATGGAATACCTATTTTGATACACCTCCGCCACGCATAAGGGGCAAAAGTTAAGCATCTCAATGAGATGCTTTTTTTATTCCATTCTCGGTAAACGTCTCTGATGATTCTTTCTCTGGTCTTAATATCTTCAATTGTGTGCCCTTCTGGTATCATAATATGTTCATTTAGTTTCTGACAAAATTAATGTGTGGATGTGCCAGAGTGCGGTACAATGGATTGTTTTCTCGAGGATATTTCATATATTTGCTTGGTTTAAGGCAATTGAATATGAAAGAAGTTAATCCAAAGGAAACGACAAGGGCATACGCATTTGAAATGTGGATGAATGCCCCTATGCCGATGGTGACTTTCTTTAAGACTCTAAATGTATCTCGTCTTGTCAGACTCAGTAGGAGCAATGGGCTGAAATTCAATATGTTGATGGGGTATTGCGTTGGTAAGGCGGCGAGCTTGATCAAGGAATTCTACATGTTACCGGTCGGGGATAAGCTGATGCAGTATGATTCAATTGCGGTAAACACCATTGTGGCGAACATCGAGGGTGAGGTGAGCTCATGTGATGTGCCATTTTCATCGGACCTCAGGAAATTTAATGAGGATTATCTCAGGCTGACAAAAGAAGTTGCGGTGACTTGTAGGAATCACGACCTTATGGAGAGCATGGTGATCGGAACATCTGCAATGGCACAGTATGATATTGATGGAGCCGTGGGAATGTACGCAGGTATCTTCAACAATCCTTTCATGATCTGGGGTAAGTACAGAAAAGGTCTTTTCAAAACTACTCTGACAGTGTCATTCCAATTCCATCATACCCAGATGGATGGAGCCCATGCAGCCAGGTTCCTTGATGGGATTCAAAATGAAATCAATAATCTGAAAATATAGTTCACAAGAAGATTAACAATACAAATATTTCGAAAAATGTTTAAGTACGCACCAATGTTTCAGCTTGGCGAGGACAAGACTGAATATTACAAGATTCCGGGCTCGGAGCAGTATGTAAGTACTGGCGAGTTCGAGGGACATGAGATGCTCAAGATTGCAAAAGAGGGTCTTACAGTAATGGCCAATACGGCTTTCCGTGATGTTTCATTCATGCTTCGTCCTGAACATAATGAGATGGTGGCTAAGATTCTTCACGATCCTGAGGCTTCAGAGAATGACAAGTATGTAGCTCTTACATTCCTCCGCAATGCTGAGGTAGCTTGCAAGGGTAAGCTTCCATTCTGCCAGGATACCGGTACAGCAATCATTCATGGTGAGAAGGGTCAGCAGGTGTGGACAGGCTACTGCGATGAAGAGGCTCTGTCTCTTGGTGTATACAAGACTTATACAGAGGAGAATCTCCGTTATTCTCAGAACGCACCTCTCACAATGTATGATGAGGTGAACACAAAGTGCAACCTTCCGGCTCAGATCGATATCGAGGCAACTCATGGTGCTGAGTATCACTTCCTTTGCGTTACTAAGGGTGGTGGCTCTGCAAACAAGACATATCTCTATCAGGAGACTAAGGCAATTCTCAATCCGCAGACTCTCGTTCCGTTCCTCGTTGCAAAGATGAAGACTCTTGGAACAGCAGCATGTCCTCCATATCACGTGGCATTCGTAATCGGTGGTACTTCAGCTGAGAAGAACCTCCTGACAGTGAAGCTTGCTTCGACCAAGTTCTATGATGAACTCCCTACAACAGGCGATGAGACAGGACGTGCATTCCGTGATGTAGAGCTTGAGAAACTCGTTCTTGAGGAGGCACACAAGATCGGTCTGGGTGCACAGTTCGGTGGAAAGTATTTCGCACACGATGTACGAATCATCCGTCTTCCACGTCATGGTGCAAGCTGCCCTGTAGGACTCGGAGTAAGCTGCTCTGCAGACCGTAACATCAAGGCAAAGATCAATAAGGACGGTATCTGGATCGAGAAGCTCGATGACAATCCGGCACGTCTTATCCCAGTTGAACTCCGCCAGGCAGGCGAGGGCGAGGCTGTCAAGATCAACCTCGATCAGCCAATGTCAGAAATCCTCAAGGAACTCAGCAAATATCCTGTATCGACACGTCTCAGCCTCAACGGTACAATCATCGTAGGCCGTGACATCGCTCATGCTAAGATCAAGGAGCGTCTTGACAGGGGAGAGGAAATGCCACAGTATCTCAAGGATCATCCAATCTACTACGCTGGTCCTGCAAAGACTCCAGAGGGAATGCCTTGCGGATCTATGGGACCTACAACAGCAGGTCGTATGGACTCATATGTCGGTCTCTTCCAGAGCCATGGCGGCAGCATGGTAATGCTCGCAAAAGGTAACCGTGCACAGTGCGTGACTGACGCTTGCCAGAAATATGGCGGATTCTACCTCGGTTCTATCGGAGGCCCTGCAGCAATCCTTGCTCAGAACAACATCAAGAGCATCGAGTGTGTGGAATATCCTGAACTCGGAATGGAGGCTATCTGGAAAATCCACGTTGAGGATTTCCCTGCATTCATCCTCGTTGATGACAAGGGCAACGACTTCTTCAAGAAGTTAGGACTATAATTCCGCAGCCGCGGGATATTGCAAAACAACGCCAATGTTCGCTGCGAACATTGGCGTTGTTTTGGTTGAGATACCAGGATTCGAACCTGGACAGACAGAACCAAAATCTGTAGTGCTACCGTTACACCATATCTCAATTCCAGGCGCAAAGATACAATATTTTTGATTATCTGCAAACAGATCAAAACAGCCCGTAGACCAGATTCCAAACAAGAAACCTTGCAAATTTGCCCACCAGCAATAGTACCATGGTCCATCCTGGACGAGTCTTGTAGAAACCGAGGGCTATGGCTATGACATCCCCTATTATAGGAATCCATGCAGCAAGAGCAAGCCATACTCCATATTTGTCTATACGGACTTTCTGTCGCTCAAGGGTTTCAGGGCGTACGTTGAACCATTTTTCAATCCACTCCCATCTGCCGATCCAGCCGATCCAATAAGTAAGAACGCTTCCAAGCCAGTTGCCGAGGGTGCCTACGACGAGACAGCCGACGGGATTGGCTGTCGCTGCGAGGATAGCCAGATAGAGAGCGTCAGAACTGAACGGGAAAATTGTGGCCGCCAGAAATGTGCCTATGAACAGGCCCAATAGCCCTAATCCTTCCAGCCACTCCATATCTATGCCCTTTTGTTCCTGAAGAAATCAGTTACAATTCCACCACATTCCTCAGCCAATACTCCTGATGTAACCTCTGTCTTCGGGTGCATAAGGGAAGGGGAGAAACCGGTGAATCCTCGTTTCGGATCAGAGGCACCGTATACTATTCGGCCAATCTGTGACCATGCGAGTGCACCGGCACACATAGGGCATGGCTCGACTGTAACATAAAGTGTACAGTCATTAAGATATTTGCCCCCAAGGGCCTCTGTCGCAGCGGTGATTGCAATCATTTCTGCATGTGCCGTAGGATCGCACAGCCTCTCGGTCATGTTGTGGCCCTTTCCGATTATGCGTCCGCGGCATACGATGACTGCGCCGATAGGCACTTCATCCTCTTCTGCTGCATATCCCGCTTCACGCAGGGCCTCCTTCATATATTGAATGTCCTTCTCTTCCATGATGGCGGCGGAAACCCTAGTTCTTGAATGAGTGGATAGGAGCAGGTATACGTCCCTGTCGTGAAACGAAAGCCTCGCATCCGTAGGCGTTCACCGGCATTACCGGAGCATATCCGAGAAGACCTCCGAATTCAACAGTGTCGCCGACATCTTTACCTTCTACAGGGATGATACGGACTGCAGTAGTCTTCTGGTTTATCATTCCGATTGCAGCCTCGTCTGCAATAATGCCAGAAATTGTGCTTGCAGGTGTCTTGCCCGGGATTGCTATCATATCCAGGCCTACAGAACATACGCATGTCATCGCTTCAAGCTTCTCGATGGTGAGGGCGCCGCATTCAGCCGCCTCAATCATACCCTGGTCCTCGCTGACCGGGATGAAGGCTCCGCTGAGACCTCCTACGTATGACGAAGCCATCACGCCTCCCTTCTTCACCTGATCGTTAAGCAGCGCCAATGCGGCAGTCGTTCCAGGAGCGCCTACCTTCTCCAGACCGATTTCCTGTAGGATTTCAGCGACGCTGTCTCCTACGGCAGGAGTCGGTGCCAGTGAAAGGTCAATGATTCCGAAAGGAATGCCAAGTCTTCTGGATGCTTCCTGAGCCACAAGCTGGCCGACGCGTGTGATCTTGAACGCAGTTTTCTTTATGGTTTCGCAAAGTACCTCGAAACTTTCGCCGCGGACTTTCTCGAGAGCGCACTTCACAACTCCGGGTCCGCTGACTCCGACATTGATGATGGCGTCTGCCTCTGTTACTCCATGGAATGCTCCTGCCATGAATGGATTGTCGTCAGGCGCATTGCACAGTACCACAAGCTTCGCACAACCAAAGGAATCATTTGCGGCTGTCATACGTGCGGTTTCCTTTATGGTCTCTCCCATGAGCCTTACTGCGTCCATATTGATGCCGGTCTTGGTGGATCCGACGTTCACGCTGCTGCAGATACGCTGTGTGCATGCCAATGCTTCCGGGATCGACGCAATCAGCAACTTGTCGCTTTCTGTCATGCCCTTGGCCACTACAGCAGAATATCCTCCAAGGAAATTCACTCCCACCTGCTCTGCCACTTTATCGAGGGTCTTTGCGATGGTCACATAGTCGGAAGGAGTCTTGCAGCATGTGCCTCCGACAAGAGCGATAGGGGTGATTGAGATCCTCTTGTTTACGATAGGAACTCCATATTCCTTTGAAATATCATCGGCTGTTTTTGCAAGGTTTCCTGCAATCCTCAGGATTTTTGCGCTGATTCTATCGCATGTCTCCTCCACAGTGCCGCATGCACAGTCCAGAAGGCTGATGCCGATGGTGATGGTACGCACGTCAAGATTGTCGTGCTCAATCATGTTGTTGGTCTCGATGACCTCGTGTATGTTGATCATGGCTGCTTAGATTCTATGCATCTTATCGAAAATTTCCTCTCTCTGACATTTGATCTGCACTCCGGTCTGTTCACCGAGTCTGACGATTTCATCTGTCATTGTGGAATAGTCCACTGTCATCTTGGATGTGTCGACAATCATCATCATGTTGAAGAAACCCTGGATGATGGTCTGGGAAATGTCAAGAATGTTGATCTGATGGTCTGCCATATAGGTGCAGACCTTGGCGATGATGCCGACAGTGTCTTTGCCGACTACAGTGATGATTGTTCTGTTCATATCTTTTTCTTTCATATCTCTGCAAAGATAGTCATCAATCTCGTTAAAAATGACTACTTTTGACAAAATGTTGTTTGTATATGAGATATTTGTTCATATCGATGATGGCGGCAGTCATGCTGCTGGGCAGCTGCGCAGAACGTCCGGAGGACACTCGTGGCTTTGTAAAAGTGGAAGATGGGCGTTTCGTTCTTGACGGTGAGGAACTTTCATTCGTGGGTACTAATTTCTGGTACGGCCCTATAATCGCTTCGGAAGGACTTGGCGGAAATCGTGAAAGGCTGCACAAGGAACTCGATGCGTTGAAGTCGATCGGAGTCACCAACTTGCGTATACTGGTCGGCTCTGACGGACCGGAAGGTGTTGCTTATAAGGTCGAGCCGGTGTTGCAGAAGGAACCGGGAGTATATAATGACACTCTTCTCCGCGGTCTTGACTATCTCCTTGCCCAGATGGCAGAACGTGAAATGCATGCTGTGCTTTACTTCAACAACTCATGGGAGTGGTCAGGCGGATATGGACAGTATCTGGAGTGGGCCGGAGACGGAAAGGCCCTCCTGCCGTCTGTGGACGGATATGAGAACTATGTCGCTCATGTAAGCCGTTTCGTCAGAAATGCCAAGGCCAGGGAACTGTATTGCAACCATGTAAGGAATATCGTGACCCGCACAAATACTGTGACAGGTAAGCCATATAAGGAAGATCCTGTGATTTTCTCTTGGCAGATCGGTAACGAGCCTCGTGCTTTCGCACGTGACAGTGTCACAAAGGCTGCCTTCGCGGACTGGATGTGTTCTTCAGCTACCCTTATCAAGTCGCTTGACCCTAATCACATGGTGTCTACCGGAAGCGAGGGACTTTATGGATGCGAAGTGGATCTGGACCTGTTCGAGCAGATACATGCCCATAAGGATTTTGACTATCTTAATGTTCACATATGGCCATTGGTATGGCGCTGGGTGACAAAGGATACATTTGCGGACAGTGTCTGCGTCGCCAATCGTATGACAGAGAAGTATCTGACCCTGCATTTCCCTGTGGCTGAACGTCTTATGAAACCTATAGTTCTCGAAGAATTTGGGTATCCGCGCGATGGGAACCGCGATTTCGAAGGAGATGCGGTGAAGTTCTGGGATGGCGTATCCTTGTCAAAAGAATCGGCTACAGGAGCCCGTGACGAGTATTATACCTATGTTTTCAATCGTCTTCTGCAGTCGCATGAGGCAGGTGAACCTCTCAAAGGAGTGAACTTCTGGGGATGGGGCGGTCATGCCGGACAGTCCGAGCAGAATGAGTTCTGGAAGCCAGGTGATGACTATTGCGGTGATCCTGCCCAGGAACCTCAAGGCCTGTTCTCGGTATATGCTACCGACAGTACCACAGTGGAACTGATAAAGAAAACCAATGAGGCTCTGTCAAATAGAGGTTTGTGATTTTTATCTATATTTGCACCCTTGTAATCACATAAAAATAAATTTAAACTGATGAATATGAATAAAATCAGACCTATAATTCTGGCTGTTGCCGTAGTAGCTGCGGCTTTTCTTGCTTATGGATTCCTGACTTTGCCTAAGGCTGAGCCGGCGACTGCAGAAGGTTTTTCTGCTGCTCGTGTAGTGAAGAATATTGAGGTGATTTCCCAGGAACATCATTCTGTGGCACATCCTGCAGAAAGAGCCCGTGTGCGTGAATATCTTGTAGAGAGACTGAACGGTCTTGGTGCAGACACAGTGAAACTTTTCGGATATGATTCTCTGGTGGGACCGCAGAAAAAGCATGTGGTGTATACATTTGACGCTGTGAATATTCTCGCAGAGTTTGCGCCTGAAGAGGCAACTGACAGCACGTCGTATCTGATGTTTGTCGCACACTATGACTCACGTTATTCCCAGCCGATGCCGAAGAAGGACACCGTATGGTCATATGGTGCTGCAGATGATGGCTATGGAATAGGTGTTTCACTTGAGACTGTAGCACAGGCACTCAAGCAGAAGGCTGACTGGAAGCAGGGTGTAAAGATTCTCTTTACAGATGCTGAAGAGGTCGGCATGATGGGTATGAAGGCTATGTGGGAGAACGACAGGGCAGAGTTCGATAACGTAGGTCTTATGATCAATATCGAGGCTCGTGGCCCAATGGGACCTGCTCTGCTTTTCGAGACATGCCCGGGTAATGAAAAGGTAATGGATCTTTATGCATCGGTTGCACCATATCCTTATACATACTCACTCACAACAGTGGTTTATACATTCATGCCTAACTTTACCGACTTTACTATAGTGAAGGATGAACTCCCTGGACTGAATTTCTCTACAATCACAGATGTCAATCATTATCACACAGACAAGGATAACTTCGGTAATATCAACCCTGATTCTATCCAGCATTATGGTGAGCAGATTCTTCCGATAGCTATGGAGTATCTGACCAATCCTGTGTATGCTGATAAGAATTATTTCAAAGCCGATGAAGATACAGTGAACTTCACAGTTCCAGTTTTGGGCTTGTTCAACTTCGATAAGACTATCTACCTTATAATCAATGTCGTGGTGTTCTTCCTCTTCCTCTGTGTGTTTGCTTTGGAGAATCTTCGTGGAAGAATCAAGTCTGCTATGGGCGTTCTTAAGGTGTCGTTGACTGTACTTGGATCTGCTCTTGGAGTACTTGCGGTGGGTGAACTTATCGCTTTTGTCTGCTCGAAGATAGCAGGAGCAACCTTCAAACCTTTCGGTATCGTCCAGGGAGTTCAGTTTGACAATGTTGCAATGGCAGTGTCGGTGGCTCTGATGTTTGTTGTGGCAGTTCTTGTCTATCGTTCCGGAAAGATCAAGGCTATGCGTGGTACATCATCATCAATGCGCGGAAGTGCTGTGCAGTCAGCAGCATCTCATCATGCTTACAAGGTGCTTTATGGCTCTCTTGCACTTATATTCGTGCTTAGTCTTGCCCTTGTGCTTACGCTTGGTGAGAATCTGATGTTCTTCATTCCGCTCTGTTGTGTTACAGTGGCAATGATTCTATATCATCTTACATCTATGAAGTTCTGGTTGCCTGTTGCCATCGTGATCGTGCTGCTGCATTCGTTCTCGTTCTTCTTTGCTTTGGCAATGGCATTGACCATCGGAGCTCTCGGTGCAGTGATGATGCTTGCCTTCCTTGACATGATGGTGCTCATCCCGTTGGCAGACATCTACCTTCAGCCATCTCGCAGAAAGTAGTCTTCTCGCTACACCTTGACAAAGAATTCGTGGTTTTTTCGTCAAAGTGTACGGGAATTCCATCAAAATGACATAAAAACGATACACCTTGACAAAGAATCGTCAGATTTTTTACCAAGGTGTTAATTGTATACAGGAAATGATGTATTTGCTACTGCTTCTGACAACTATATTGCAATATGCATCGTGCCGGAAAATGCCTCCGAGCGTGGCAGTTGGTTAGTCTCTACCACGTGCCAGGCCGATATAATAGAGAAGGGTGGCAAGTGAGCCGAGAGCTGCAACCACGTAGGTATATGCGGCCCATTTCAATGCGTCGATTGCCATCGGGCGAGTCCTGTCATCTGTTATGCCTGCCTGGCTGAGCCATGCTACGGCTCTTGAGCTTGCATTGACCTCAACAGGGAGGGTTACGAAACTGAACAGGGTAGTCAGTGCAAAAAGTCCGATACCGATCCAGATAAGACTAGGGAATACGTTTATGAAGATTACTCCTGCCAAAAGTACCCACTGAACGATATTGGAAGCAAAACTTACCACTGGTACCAGTGCCGAACGTAATTGTATGAATGCATAGCCTGTTGCATGCTGGACAGCATGACCGCATTCGTGAGCGGCAACTGCAGCTGCAGCTACACTTCTGCTTCCATATACGATTTCGCTGAGGGCGACTGTCTTTGTAGCAGGGTTGAAATGGTCAGTAAGAGTTCCTCTCGTTGGAACGACCTTGACGTCATGTATTCCATGGTCGCGAAGCATTTTCTCTGCAACTTCGGCGCCTGTCATTCCATTGGCTGTCGGTACCTGTGAATATTTGGTGAAACGGCTCTGAAGCATCTGCTGTACAAGCAGACTCAGGACCATGATGATAAGCATTATAATCCAGATGTTCATGTCAGATAAATTCAGTAAGTTTAATTGCGGTGACTAATATACGCAAAAATGGTACCTTTTCGACGAAAACATAAATTTATCGTTGAAAATTTCTAAATTTGCGTGGTTTGAGTGAGATGAACTTAATATTGGTCCTATGTATAGAGAAGAAGAGTTTTCAAGGCTGGAGATAAGTCTTCAGGCATGTCTTGAGAATTACAGATATTTCCGTTCAAAGCTTCATGACAGTACTAAACTGCTGGTGCTGGTGAAGGCTAATGCCTACGGTCACGGTGCTGTGGAATTTGCGTCGCTTATGGAAGATGCCGGTGCTGATTATCTGGCGGTTGCATATCCGGTTGAAGGTATGGAGCTGCGTCAGGGAGGCATCAAGTCGCCTATCATAGTTTTGACCGCCGGTACGGACTCATTTGAGGAAATGATAAATTACGGTCTGGAGCCCGGAATCCCGAATCTCTTTACGCTGAAGGAACTGTGTAAAGTGTTGGAAAAGAGGGAAGTGAAGGACTTTCCGATACATGTGAAGCTTGATACAGGCATGCACCGTCTCGGATTCATGACTGATGAGATGGACGAACTGATGGAATATCTGAAGACCTGTGACAGGGTGAGGGTGAAATCCATATATTCTCATCTTGCATCATCGGACGATCCGGCAAATGATGAATTCACGCTTTCTCAGGTGTCGCTTTTCAAGACAAATGCTGACAGAATGTCAGGTGAACTGGGATACAGACCGATGTACCACATCCTGAACTCGGCCGGTATCGAGAGATTCCCTCAATATCAGTTCGATATGGTACGTCTGGGAATCGGTGTATATGGAGTAAGTGCGCTTCCGGATGTAAAACTGTCACCTGCAGCTTCATTCAAATGCAAGGTACTTCAGATTAAGTCTCTCAATGCTTCAGACGGTACCATAGGTTATGGCAGACATGGCAGGATAGCACCGGAGGGAACAGTCATTGCTACGATCCCAGTCGGATATGCTGACGGCCTCGACCGTCATCTGAGCAGGGGCAAGGCTTCATTCATGCTTAACGGCCACAGGGTTCCGACAATCGGAAACATATGCATGGACATGTGTATGCTCGATATTACCGGTGTTGAGGCGAAAGTAGGTGATACTGTGACCATTTTCGGTGAGGAGCCCACAATCTCTGAACTCGCGGCAATTCTCGATACAATCCCGTACGAAATCATCACTTCTGTGCCGCGTCGTATCAAACGATTGATTGTAAAATAAAGATCATTATGGAAGACAAGAAATACAAAGTCCTTTTCGTGTGCCTGGGAAATATCTGCCGTTCTCCGGCAGCGCAGGGTATATTCGAGCATATCGTACGTGAGAACGGTATGGCAGATAAGATCGAGGCGGATTCTGCCGGCACATATAGCGGTCATCGTGGTGAATTGCCTGACAGACGTATGCGTACTGCAGCAATGTACCGCGGATTTGCTTTGACTCATAAGGCGCGTCCTGTATCGGGACTGGACTTTCTGGATTTCGATCTGATCATTGCTATGGATGACCAGAATTATGAAGACCTTATGCATCTGGCTCCTTCGGTTGAGGCTACGCACAAGATCCGCAGAATGTCGGAATTCCTGAGGGTCAGGAAGATGCCTTATATCCCGGATCCTTACTACATGGGTGTCGAGGGCTTCAGTCTCGTACTCGATCTTCTTGAAGATGGATGTCAGAATTTGTATGATATCATTGTAAAGGCGGAGTTCTAGTATGCTGAGCCTCCTGTTCGTAATACTTTCCGGAATAGCGTTACCGGTAGGCGGCATTCAGATGCAGTATCTGTGGCGTAATCAGCTTGGAGATGTATATAGCCTCGGTCTGGGCAGTGCTGCATGTCTTGGTGCTGCAGCAGCGACGATGTCCGGATGGTGTTCGCTGACAATGGGCAGTTTCGTATGTACATTAATCTGTACGATAGTCTGCTTCTTTGTCACATTGAAGATAAGCACACAGAATCTCATTACTTTCGGAATCCTGTTCGGAACTTTCATCGGCTCGCTTGGTACTATTGTCGTCACCAATGCTCCGAATGGGGACCTCCTGAAACAGTATTATCTTTGGGGAGCAGCAAACTTCAATCTTGAAGGTGTTACCGGCGGCGATGTCGTGTTTGCTCTCGTCCTGTTTGCAATAGGAATTTCCTCGGCTTTATGGGCTTCAAAAGCCTTGACGCAGCATTTCAATGGCGAGATTGAATTGTCTGCAATGAAGAAGGCTCTTCTTCTGCTTGCAATCATGTTCCTTGTAACCAGTTCGGTGTCTATATGCGGTCCGATAGGATTCATTTCCTTAGGCGTGCCTAATCTGAGCAGAATAGTGTGCAAGAGTTCAGACATCCGCAAACACTATCTGATTTCATCGGCCATGGGTGTGGGACTTCTCCTTATTACCTATCTCGTCGTGAAGTATGCCAATTTCGGCATCTACCTTCCTATAAGCGCAACAATGGCCATCATTGCGCTTCCGCTGATGGCCATACTGTTTATCCGTAAATAGTAGAGTTTACAACATTAATCCTGCTTTTACCTTGTTGGCCGCCTCCTGACCTTTGACGTGTGCAAGGATTGTCAGACCGAAGTCCTGTGCCCAGCCCGGTCCACGGCCTGTAATCATGTTGCCGTCCACAACGACGCCTTCCTTCACATATTCAGCGCCCTTGTCAGCGAGTGCCTGCTCAAATCCGTCGTAGCATGTCATCTTCTTGCCGTTAAGGTCCGGGAGCAGTGTGAGAACGACGCTTGGAGCAGCGCAGATCGCCGCAACTGTACCACCTTCCTCATAATGCTGTACCATGATATCCATCAGTTTCTTGAAGGCTGCAAGGTTTGCCGATCCCGGCATTCCGCCCGGGAATATCATTACATCTGACGCAAGGCACGGGCCGAAACTTGTGGAAGCTCTGAATTCACCGAATGCCATGTCGGCAACCACAGGAATGCGGTTTGAACTTGTGACGATACGGTCATCATAGATTGAAACAGTCTTTACATTGATTCCGCCTCTGCGGAGCATGTTTACAGTCGTGAGGGCTTCTGAAATCTCGAAGCCGTCAGCAAGGAATATATATGTGCCTTTCATTATGTGTGGTTTTGTTCTGTTGTTTTATAGCAGGTTATAAGCCTATTGATGATATCTTGGATTCTGCGTTTGTCTGAAGAGCGGATGGTACATTCGTAAAGAAATCATATCCGGCAATAGCTTCTATGGCATCTATAGTCTTCTCGTATTTCTTATATCCGCTTTTGAGTGGAGAATCGTGAGGCATAAGGTAGCCTACACCTTTTGCGGCTGTCATGTTGCCGTTGTTGTCAAAACTGCAGAGCATGAAACATTTGTAGAATTGGTCTGGGACAGCGCAAATCATTCCGTCACCCTGATTTCTGAATGTTTTATATCCATCCTCAAAGATACAGCCCGTAATGACGTACAAGGTGTCTTTTCCTGAAGGGAGAATGCTCATTTCCGCCGTTTCAAGGTCGTTCCAGCATCCGCTTCCTGTGTTGAAGTTTGCGGTTGCCTGAGGAGTCATATTAGTGAAGTAGAATGCTTGCTGGTTGGCTATGCGAATTGCTGACCGTGCGTGAGATGCAAGCATGTGTCCTCTGTTGTACGGATCTCCTCCACTGCAGTATGACTTATTAAGATTTGGCTGTTTGTCGGTCGGAATTGCAGGGTCTGCACCCCAAGCGTCTGTTCTGTCTCCTCCCTTGCCGCAATATCCTGAATTCATATGATACGACAGCCACAACGGGCAATGCTTGTCATAGTCATACAGGAAGGTGTAGTTTCTGTGGATCTTTCCGTTGTTGCTGAACGTATGTGTTACGACACGTTGTTCCGGGTTATCTGTTTCGTATATGTATGCATAGGTGTTGCCGTACTTTTCCTTTACTTTGGAACTGTATCCTGCGCCTTCAGGCAATGATGTGTTTACGTACGGGATATCATAGCACATGAGATATCCTGCTGAGTTGCCACCGTTATCCGGCTCTGGTGTGACAGGTGTATCTGGATCTTCTGGATCTTCTGGATCTTCCGGATCTGGTGTCGGTGTCGGCTCCGGTTCCGGAGTGACAGTTCCGCCTCCGTTGCCACCTGTTGAAATGCTTCTGCGGTATAAGGTCAAGGCTTTCTGTTCACCAGTGTAACATCTGAAGCAAGATGCACTGTCGTTCCATAGAATGTAGCGTGAGTCATAGAATAAATTGCTGATATCACCTTCATCAAACTCCCATAAGTAAGTTCTGTCTGAAGACCCCGGCTTTGAATCGGATCTGTGAATCTTGTTTTTGCTGCTCTCGAGACCGAGATATCCTACTCCGGTAAGGAAAATGCTATAACCCTCTCCGACCTTTTCCACTACAGCCTTGTAAGCATCTCCATCAGAAGAATGTATTCCGTCGGCAGTCAATTTCTGATAAAGGTCTGTTCCGGAACCCCCCTTGTCGCTTTCAGAGAATGAATCAAATACTTTGATGGAACTGCTCGTGGTGTATGTGATCAGGTAATCGCCGCTCCAGTCGCTGAAGTTTTCAGCAACCTTCACATAATACGCTTCCTGGGGCTCGACAGGCTGCTCTGGTTCTGGTTCCGGTTCAGCCGGTGTGTCCGGGTCTGTCGGATCTTCTGGATCTTCCGGTGTGTCTGGATCTTCTGGTGTATCAGGGTCCTCCGGATCTTCCGGTGTCTCCGGGTCTTCGTTGCCAGGAGTTTCCGGGTCGGTGTTTTCAATATCAGGTGTATCCGGATCATCTGGAAGTTCCGGTCCCTCTGGCCCGCAGCCGAAGGCAAGCAGTCCCAATATAAGTGCTGTAAAAAATGTCTTTTTCATCATGGTCTTATGGATTATCGACACAATCTACAAATATATTAACTTTTTGTGTATTTTTGTCCTCGATGCGCACTTTGGTTGATGAAATATGCCATTTCCTTTCAGAGAATGGGTTTGAATATGTGGAACGTCTCCATGATGGACATGCTGTCATCATGACAGGTGTACAGGACAGGTGCATAGTTCCATATCATATTGCATCGCGTTCGCCGGAGGAGGCGGAAACTGCAGCTGCCGATATCGGGCAACTGGTATCTGATCTTGCAAAGCAGGGGATCAGCCCAATTGTCATTACAGAGGACAGGTGGTACAGACAGAATGAAATGATGAAGTCCCGTCTGCTGGCTCATCTTGAGAAGTTTACTCCTGTTTTTGCCAGAAACTGCCAGGTCCGTAAGATGGAGAAGGAGGAAGCCTCGAAGTTTCTTGATGCTTATCATAGCTATGGCGACGCTACGTGCAGATATCGTTATGGGCTGTTCTTGAAAAAATCTCCCGAAACCCTCGTTGCTGTAGCTACGTTCTCGAATGCACGTAAATGGCAGAAAGGCGATAAGGTCATAAGATCGTACGAGTGGACGAGATATGCATCTCTTCCGGAAGTAAGGGTCATCGGTGGCATGGGCAAGTTGCTGAAGACTTTCATCAGGGATGTGCGGCCGGATGATGTCATGAGTTATGCTGACCTTGAATGGTCGGAAGGACGTGTTTATGAACAGCTTGGATTCGTCCTTGAGGGAAGGAAGGATTCCGTGTTGTTCGAGGTGGATGGACAATGGTGCCGCAGACCTGTCGGCAAGGCGGAAAGTATGCAGCACGGGTCAAGTCTCTACCTTCGTAATTTCGGTAGCAATAAATACCGTCTTAAACTTACAGAGTATGAATAAATTTCGTATCTTTGGCGGCTGTAAAATTCGGAAATAAGATTAAATCATAAAATAATGGAAGCAATCGTAAAGACAGACTTTAATTTCCCTGGCCAGAGCGGCCACTATGTCGGTAAGGTACGTGATGTGTACAGCATCGGAAATGACTATCTCGTTATGGTAGTATCAGACCGAATTTCGGCGTTTGACGTCGTTCTTCCTAAGGGAATCCCATTCAAGGGACAGGTGTTGAATCAGATCGCTGCAAAGTTCCTTGACGCAACTGCAGACATTCTTCCGAACTGGAAGATTGCGGTGCCGGATCCTATGGTGACTGTCGGTCATAAGTGTGAGCCGTTCAAGGTGGAAATGGTGATCCGCGGATATCTTTCAGGACATGCATGGAGAGAGTACAAGGCTGGAAAGCGTACTATCTGTGGCGTTGAGATGCCTGAGGGTATGGTGGAGAACCAGAAGTTCCCGCAGCCAATCATCACTCCGACCACAAAGGCAGCAGAGGGACATGATGAGGATATCTCGAAAGAGGAGATCATCGCTCAGGGAATCGTGAGCAAGGAGGATTATGAGCAGCTTGAGGCTTATACTCAGGCTATCTTCCAGAGAGGTACTGAGATTGCGGCAAAGATGGGTCTCATCCTCGTGGATACAAAATATGAGTTCGGAAAGAAGGATGGCAAGATCTATCTGATGGATGAGATCCATACTCCTGACTCATCCCGTTATTTCTATGCGGAGGGTTACGAGGAGCGTCTTGCTGCCGGTGACAAGCAGAAGCAGCTTTCAAAGGAGTTCGTGCGCGAGTGGCTTATGGCGAACGGTTTCCAGGGACAGGACGGTCAGCAGGTGCCTGAAATGACAGAGGATATCGTAAACGGCATTACAGAGCGTTATGTTGAGCTTTACGAGAATATTACAGGTGAGAAGTTCGAGAAGGCTGAGGGTACAGACATCCTTGCCCGTATCGAGAAGAATGTAAGCGAGTGTCTCGCTTCTCTATAATCAAGCAGGTTAGAAACAAAAAATATTTTATAGAAATGGTAAAGGTAAATTTGGGAGGTTGCAGCTCCTTTGTTAATGATGCTGACTATAAAGCATATGTAGAGAAGTCTCTTGCGGCTCTCGAAGTTCTTGAGAACGAGACAGGCAAGGGTAATGATTTCCTTGGTTGGAAACACCTTCCTTCAGAGACATTGAACAGTTCGCTTGTTGCTGAATGTGAGGCAGTAAGAGACGCATGGAAGGCCAAGAATGTAGACCTCGTGGTGGTAATCGGTATCGGAGGATCATACCTTGGAGCAAAGTGTGCTCTTGAGGCTCTTTCTCATCAGTTCGCAAAGCAGCTCAAGACAAAGGGAGAGGCTCCTGAGATCGTTTTCGCAGGACAGAATCTTTCAGAGGAATATATGTGCGAACTCATGGACCTCGTTCAGGAGAGAAATGCAGCATGCGTGGTTATTTCAAAGTCAGGTACAACTACAGAGCCGGCTGTGGCATTCCGTCTTATCAAGAAGTATCTTGAGGATACATATGGCAAGGCAGAAGCTGCTGAGCGTATCGTTGCTGTGACTGACAAGGCTCGCGGAGCTCTCAAGTCCCTCTCTACTCAGGAAGGTTACAAGACATTCGTGATCGAGGATAATGTAGGCGGACGTTTCTCTGTTCTTACTCCAGTAGGTATTCTTCCTATCGTTCTCGCTGGATTCGATATGAATGCAATGCTGAAGGGTGCTCTTGAAATGGAGGAACTCTGTGCCAAGAAGTGCGAGTGCAACCCAGCAGTCCAGTATGCTGCAATGCGTAATGCTCTTTATGCTCAGGGCAAGAAGATCGAGATCCTCGTAGCATATAACCCTAAGCTTACTTTCCTCGGCGAGTGGTGGAAGCAGCTTTATGGAGAGTCAGAAGGAAAGGACGGTCTCGGTATCTTCCCGGCTTCTGTAAACTTCACTACAGACCTTCACTCAATGGGTCAGTATATCCAGGACGGTGAACGTACTCTTATGGAGACAGTAGTTACTGTTGAGAAGAGCAAGAGATCTATGCTTATCGAGAACGATCCTCAGAATCTTGACGGCCTTAACTTCCTTACAGGAAAGCATGTTGAGGAGTGCAATGCAATGGCTGAACTCGGAACTAAGCTTGCTCACATCGACGGTGGTGTACCTCAGATTTCTCTCAGCATCGAGTGTGTGGACGAGTACAACCTCGGCGCCCTCTTCTATTTCTTCGAGAAGGCTTGCGGTATCAGCGGTTACGTGCTTGGTGTGAATCCGTTTGACCAGCCTGGTGTAGAGGCTTACAAGAAGAATATGTTTGCTCTTCTCGGCAAGCCAGGTTATGAAGCTCAGGCAGAAGCCCTCAAAGCAAGACTCTAATAATATGGAAAAGAAATTATATCCTTTGAAATTTGTTCCGGTCGCTTCGCGTCGTCCATGGGGCGGAAGTGCGTTGGTGACAGAGATGGGAAAGCATTTTGTGGAATGTGATGAGGACGGAAACGAGACCGTACTCGGAAGTGATGTCCTCATAGGTGAAAGCTGGGAACTTGCCGATATGGGAATCGAAGATTCTGTGGTGGCAAACGGTTGGCTTGCAGGCAATACCATCAGCGAGATCATGGAAACTTATCTCGAGAGGGTAGTGGGTGAAAAGGTATATAACTACTACGGACGCCAGTTCCCTCTGCTTATCAAGTTCCTTGATATCAATGACAAACTTTCTGTGCAGGTGCATCCAGATGATGAAGTGGCTGCCGAAAGATATGATTCACTCGGTAAGGCTGAGATCTGGTATGTGATGGATGCAAAGCCAGGTGCAAAGATGTATTGCGGCTTTACCCGCGAGGTGTCTGCTCAGGAGTTCTATGACAGATGCAAGAACGGAACAGTTGAGGAAATCCTCAACGTGGTCTATCCGAAGAAGGGTGACGTGATATTCATCACTCCGGGTACTGTGCACGCTGCGGATGGAGGACTCCTTATCGCTGAGATCCAGGAGTCTTCTGACATGACATTCAGACTCTATGACTGGGGTCGTGAATTCGATCCTGCTACAGCAAGAAAGACCCACCTCGACGAAGCAATCGATATCATTGACTACAAGGCGTTTGACTCAAGCCTTTATCAGAAGGGTGCTCTTTGGGGCGAGGAAGCATGTCATTGCCATGAAGGCGAGGTCGTGCATAAGCTTGTTGAATGCCCGCAGTTCAATGTGTCGAAGATCGCTTTGACCGATCCTCTTCATATCTATACCGAGCAGTTCGAGAGCTTCATCGTGTATATCTGTCTTGAAGGAGCAGCTACCGTCCAGGTGCCGTCAGTTGATGCTTCAGGAGCTTCATGCATGGAGACTTACGAGTTTGAAAAGGGTGAGACCATCCTTATCCCTGCAGATATGCAGGACTTCTTCCTCGTGCCACGTGACCGTTCAACCCTCCTTCTTGAGGCTACAACCCGTCCTGAAGAGGCTGTTGACGGCTATATCGATCCTTCGACAGAGGCCTTCCTCGAGAATGAGGACTATGAAGGACTTGAGAATGAAGACGCAGAATAATGGACGAAGTACGCTTAGATAAATATCTTTGGTCGATCAGGGTATATAAGACCCGCTCTGAAGCTACTGCTGCCTGCAATGGCGGTAAGGTGCGTCTCAATGGCTGTGACGTAAAGCCTTCAAAGGCTGTGAAGGTGGGGGATGAGATAGTTGTCCGTAAGGGACCTGTCACTTACACCTTCAAGGTGCTCCAGCTTATTGACAAACGTCAGGGTGCGAAACTGGTTCCGCAGTACGCGGAAAACCTTACTCCCGCGGAAGAACTGGACAAGCTTCATGCTCCTGTCGAGACTTTCTTCCTGAAGAGGGACAGGGGAGCCGGAAGGCCGACCAAGAAGGACCGACGTCAGATGGATGACCTTTGGGAATTTCTCTCAGATGTTCCTGATATTGATTAACAGCACTCGATACGTCTCAGATATTTTACAGCTGCATAAGCCATAGGAGTTCCGAAGAGAGTTTCTATGGCTATTTTCATTATATACTGTGAGGCAATCATCAGCAGTATGTCACGGGTGCTGAGGACTCCAAGAAAGGCTATCAGCACGAATGGAACAGTGTCGAATATATAGCCGATGATGGAACTTCCTATGGTACGTACCCAGAGATGTCTTCCGTTCATCTTCCTCTTGATCTTCTCCATAATCCAGGCGTTTGAAAGCTCTCCCAGCAGGAATCCTGTCAGAGATGCGATGACGATTCTCGGTACATAACTATATACTGTATTGTAGGCTGAAGCTATCGGGTCGAGGTAATCAGGAGATGGCAGCCAGACACCTATCTGAGTACATATGACTACGAACAGGTTGCAGAGGAATGCAAGTATGATTGTCTTTTTGGCTGTTTTGTACCCCCATATTTCAGTCAGGACGTCACCGAGCATATATGCAAGTGGAAAGGTGATCGTGCCTGCGTCAAAGTAGAATAATCCGAAGAAGCCGACAACTTTGACGGCCATAAGATTGGATACGACGTAACAGAGAATGAATAATACCGATACAACTACAAATGGAGATAGTTGCTCTGTTCGGTTTTTTAAAGGGTTTTCCGAGACCTTGTTCATATTGAATTTATGTTTTATGTGTCTAATTGTTTGTCGGCCAGACGAAATGTGAATTGATCGATTCTCCTCCATCCACGACTATGCTCTGTCCGGTGCAGAAGGTGTTCCTGACAGTCAGGAAATATGCCCATTCTGCAATTTCTTCAGCTGTAGCCCAACGTTTCAAAGGGGTCTGTTCCATAATCTCCTCCCAAAGCTGAGGGTCATTGACCACGCAATCATTAAGAGGTGTGAGCACTCCGCCCGGATCCAGGCTGTTACATGTGGCTCCGAACTGTGCTATACGCAGTGCGACGTTCTTTGTATATGCGATGACCCCTCCTTTACTTGCACAATATTCAGGGAACTCTGCTCCTGTGTGACCGCTGGCAGACCCGATATTAAGGATCGAGCGTATGCCGCTATGAATTCCATATTTTTCAGTAATCTTAATGAGGGCCTTCAGATTGGTGTCGATGTCACCTTCATTCTGAGTGCCTGCATTATTGATCAGAATCTGCACATCATCGATTTCCGGGAGGCTTTCGGTGTCCCTCACGTCGCATTGTATATGAGTGTAGGACTCATCGGCAATAGAGGCAGCCTGACGGTCAATCCCGACTACGAGATGTCCTTTTGACAAGAATGTCTCTGCAATCGCTTTGCCTATGCCTTGTGATGTACCTGTGACCAATATTTTCATACCGATATCTGAATTTCGCAACTGCAAAGATAGAAAAAGTCCGGCTTTGATTTATCACAAGGCCGGACTTTTTAATTTTTTACTCTTCTACTTCCTCGAAGTCTTCTGCGCCTACGAAGCAGATAGGGCACTCCTCAGGAGCAGTTTCACCTTCATGTATATAACCGCAAACCAAACATTTGAATTTCTTTGTCATAATCTTATTCCTTTAATTGTTATTCATATTCTAATTTAGAATTATTCCAAATAATCCCAATGCAAATGTAGTGAAAATAATTTAATCTGCAAATAAATCCGGGGGATTTTTGAATTGGGAACAATGTAAATGTTTACACTAATTGTCATTCCGACCGAACGAAGAGAGTGGAGGAATCTGTTTAGAGATGTCTCGACTTCGCTCGACATGACAGGTGCGCTACGCTCGACATGACAGGTATAAACAGATATATCATTTGAATTGAATTTGAGGGCTTGTGCTATGGTTTGGCAGTTTGAATGATTATCTTTGTCATCCAAAACAGGATTATATGACTCCATTTCTAAAACAGGTAGCACAGCATTATTATAGTTCAGGGACAATCGGGAAGAGGTGTTTTGTCTTTCCTAACAGGCGTTCAATGGTCTTCTTCAAGAAGTATCTTTCGGAAGCGGTGGCAGCTGATGCCGAGGCATGTCCGTTCGTCATGCCGGAGATGTTTACCATCAACGACTTCTTCCATAAGTCTGCCGGTATGGTCTCTGCCGACCGTATCAGGCTGCTGCTTTATCTGTATGAATGCTATTCCAGCCTTAATCCCAAGGCGGAACCACTGGATGAGTTCGTCTTCTGGGGAGATGTGATCCTGGGTGATTTCAATGATGTAGATAAATATCTGGTTAATCCTGCCCAACTTTTCACCAATATCGCTGACCTGAAGAAGATACAGGACTCGTTTTCATATCTGACCGATAATCAGCGGAAGGCAATCGAGAGTTTCATAAGCCATTTCAGCAACCAGTCCGGTAAGCTTACAGTTGACCTTCAGTCTGAGAATCCGGATATCAAGGAGAGATTCCTTCAGATATGGAACATCCTTTATCCTTTATATAAGGACTTCAACGGACGTCTTGCTGCTGACAAGGTTGCTTATGAGGGAATGGTCTATCGCGCTCTTGCGGACAAGTTGTCCCATACTCCGGTCATGGACCTGTTCAAGGAGGTCTTTCCTGATGATATGGTTTTTGTTTTCGTCGGTCTCAATACGCTCAACGAGTGTGAAAAAGTGCTGCTCAGAAAACTCAGGGATGCTTCACGTGCTGAATTCTGCTGGGATTATTCCGGTGAGATGATACGCGACAGACAGAATCGTTCGTCGTTGTTCATGGATGAGAATGTGCGTGAGTTCAGGCAGGTGAGGGAGTGGGATGACGGCGGATTGGAGACTCCTGCGATTCATGTCCTCAGCGTACCTTCTTCAGTAGGGCAGGCCAAGAGGATTCCAGAGATAATGGCGAGCCTTCCGGAAGGTAAGGAGTGTGCGATTGTCCTGCCTGACGAGGGTCTTCTTGTACCTGTGCTGAATACCATACCTCCTTATGTCACCGACATCAATGTAACGATGGGCCTGCCGATGAAAGGCAGTCTTATCTATAATATGATGGAGACTGTAGCCTCTATACAGTTGCATATGCTGTACAGGAAGGAACGTTGGCATTTCTATCATAAGCAGGTGTGGGACCTCTTCTCAAATGAACTTTTCCGAAATGCAGCCGAGGAGAGTGACCTTGAAATCATGGACCAGGTAAAGAAGGCTGCGAAATACTATATACCTCAGGAGGATATTAACGGCAGCAGATTGCTGGATGTCATTTTCCGTCCGGTCGTACTGGATTCAAGACAGCGTAGCAGTGAGCAGGTGGCAGCGATGGCGGAGTATTTCAAGGAGGTTATTTCTGCTGTCGCTTCGAAGGCTGCCGGGGATGGCAGACTTTCGCTTGAACTTGAATATGCCAGAGAGTATTACAAGGGAATTAATATGCTTCCGGAGATGGAGGTATTGCCATTGACATATGTCCGTCTGCTCGGTCAGTTGCTTGGAACTTCATCTGTACCGTTCAAGGGTGAGCCGTTGAAGGGGCTTCAGATCATGGGACCGTTGGAAACCCGAGCCCTTGATTTTGATAATCTGATAATCATGTCTGCAAATGAGGGCGTCTTCCCTAGACGGAGCGTCAGTTCGTCATTCGTTCCTCCTGAACTCCGTAAGGCGTTCGGTCTGCCTACATATGAATTGCAGGATGCTATCTGGGCGTACTATTTTTACAGGATGATTTCGAGGGCGGAGAATGTATGGATGTTGGTGGATTCGCGTACGGAAGGACTCAAATCCGGTGAGGAAAGCCGTTATATAAAGCAGCTGGAGTATCATTTCGGTCTGAAACTGGACAGAAACGTGGTCGGATTTGACAGTATGAAAGCGGTTGAGCTTCCTGAAATAGAGAAGACGGAAGCGGATGTCGAGCAGATCAGAAATACCGTACTGTCGGCAACTGCTCTTCAGAACTATCTGGCATGTCCTGCCAGATTCTATTATTCGGTGATTCGTGGGCTGAAGAGCGAAGACGAAGTTGCTGACACCTTGGATGCCGGGATGTTCGGAAATATCTTTCATGAGGTCATGCGTTCGCTTTATACATCGAGGGAAGCGATGTCAGAGGACTTCTTCTTTGACCATAAGGGAGAAAATGAGGCAGGCTTGAAGGAAAAGCTGACATCCGTCTCCCGCGAATATATCAGCGAATGGCTCGGCAGAAAGGATGATATCAGGAAAAAGGTCCGTTCTCTCATTGTACGGGAGATGAACGCTGTTGAAATCAACGGAAGAAACCTTGTTGTGACTGATGTGATTGTAAAGTATGTGATAAAGACACTTGAACGAGACCTGGAGGTGCTGAAAAGCGATGGCAAGGATAGTTTCCGGATTCTCGGACGGGAGTTGCGTGTGTCGGGAGAATTTCATGGCTATCGTTTCAAGGGCTTCATTGACAGGTTGGACGCTTTCGGAGATGCTGACGTGAGAGTCGTGGATTATAAGACAGGAAAGGTGCTTGATGAAGATGTGGATATCCACGACGGTAATGCCCAGGCTATCGCGGACAGTATTTTTGCTCCGGACATAAAGGACAGGCCCAAGATAGCACTTCAGTTCTTTATCTATGACATGCTTCTGAAGAACCGCAAGGAAGCATCAGGTCGTGCCGTATATAATTGCGTGTATTCACCTTCGCGTCTCTTCAAGGAAGTTCCGAAATCCGTTCCTCTCAATCAGACGTTCTATGATGCGATGACGGAACATCTGACCGGACTCCTGGATGAGTTTGGCGATGTGAATGTTGGATTCAGAAGGACAGAAGAGAAGTCGGTCTGCGAGTATTGTGATTTTAGAAACATTTGTGGAAGATAAGTTATGCTGAAAATAATGAAGGCTTCGGCAGGTTCCGGTAAGACCTACAGCCTGGCAAGAACATATATAACCCTTCTTTTGAAGAATCCGGACAGATATGCATACAGGCATATACTTGCGGTGACGTTTACCAATAAGGCCACCGAGGAGATGAAGAGCAGGATCCTGAAAGAACTGTATGTGCTTTCTACGACTCCTGAATCATCGGATTATCATGACTATTTCATCCCTTCCATGTTCCCTTCTGGCCAGGAGATCAAGGATAAGGCAGGGGCTGTCCTGCATGATATCCTGCATGACTACAGCGCATTTGCGGTGAGTACCATAGACCGTTTCTTCCAACAGACATTGAAAGCCTTTTCGCGTGAGATAGGCCAGTTCGCTTCATATCAGGTGGAACTGGACAAGAATTCCCTTGTGGCTGAAAGTGTGGACCGTGTCCTGGACTCTCTTACTGAAACAGATGTCGCTCTCCTTGGATGGCTTACTGACAACGTGCTTGAGCAGATCGAGCAGGGAGGTAAATATAAGACTGATGCAAATCTTCTGGAAACTGCAAAACGTCTGATGTCTGTTCAGAGGCAGGAAGTGGTGGAGCGGCATGAAGTGGATGAGGAACAGGTCTGCTCTCACGCTAATCTGTTGAAGATCAGACAGGAATGTCGTAAGCTGCAATCTGCATTTGTCGGGATGGTAAATGCCAGGGCCAAGGCGGCGCTCGATGTCATACACGGTGCAGGAGTCGATCCGGATGACAGCAGTTACAAGTTCATGAGTGCTCTGTATAAATATGCCGACCTTGAGGAAGGAGACGGCGTGGAGCAGCCGACGCAGTCGTTCATGACAAAGGCTTCGGATCATGAACTGTGGTTTGCCAAGGCAAAGTCCAGGACATTGCATCCTAAAGTCTATCCTGCTCTGGAGGCTCCTCTGGAGGACTTCTGTGCTTTGTGGGATAAAGAATTCAAGGTGTACAATACAGCCCGTATTCTTGACAGACAGTTGTATGGACTCGGCGTGGCAGGTGAACTGAACAGAGCCTTCAAGGAGATAATGCGCGAGAAGAACGTCTTGTGTCTCGACGATTCCAATACCATACTCAAAGGAATAATCGACGGTTCTGACGCACCTTTCATATATGAGAAGACAGGTGTCAGATATGAGCATTTCCTTCTTGATGAGTTTCAGGATACAGCTAACATACAGTGGGATAATTTCAGTAAGCTTCTTCACAACAGTGACTCCCAGGGCGGAGAAAATCTTATAGTAGGTGATGTGAAGCAGAGTATATACAGATGGAGAGGGTCGGACTGGAAACTTCTGGATCAGACTGTTCCCGGCGAGTTTCCCCGATATCAGGAGGAAGTCCTGGATACCAACTATCGCAGCCTTGGCGAAGTAGTTGATTTCAATAACGGATATTTTAAGGAGGCGGCACGGATTCTTGACCTGATCAACGGGGCAGGAGAAAACGGACCGTTGACAAAGATATATTCTGATGTGGAGCAGAAGGTAGGCAGGAAGTCGTCATCCGGCGGCTCTGTCAGTGTCACTTTCTGTGATGAGAAAGATGAATTGCAGAAAGTTCTGGAGGCGGTGACCGAGGCTCGGCAAGCCGGTGCAAGACTGTCGGAAATAGCTGTTCTGGTCAGAAACAGGGATAATGGAGCAGAGGTCGCCCGTTATCTGATGGGGAATGGAGTGACAGTGATAACTGATGATTCCCTCAAGGTCAAGAGTTCTGTTACCGTGCGTCGTATTGTATCGCTGATGTCATATATGGATAATCCGAATGATACGGTGAACGGCTTCCTGGCTGAGACTTTGGATATGGCCTTTCCAGACCGGTGTACGTCACTGACCGATATGGCAGAGGCCATTATAAGAAGCCTTAAGGAAAATGATAAGGATAATATTCTTGCTGGAGAAGTGCTTCATGTTCAGACGTTTATGGATAGTCTGCAGGACTATGTGGCTTCGGAAGGAAACAATCTCAGAGGATTTCTCAAGTATTGGGAACAGGAAGATCCTTCCATAAGTTCTCCTTCGTCCGGTGACAGCGTGAGAATCATGACGATTCATAAATCCAAGGGATTGGATTTCCCATATGTCATATTCCCTTATGCTGAAAAGATCAGCCTGTATAAGAGCAATAACAGCTGGTGTTATCCTGACCTGAAGGATACCCCGCTGGAAGGTATTGCAGAGGGTATATACGATGTGTTGTTAAGCAAGTCGTCGGAAAAGACTTTGTTCGCAGAGAATTTCCATACTGAAAGCCTCATGCAGCAGGTGGATAATATAAATACCATATATGTGGCTATGACGCGTGCCGCATTGGGTATGCATATAATCGCAAAGCAGCCTTCTGCGAAGTGTCTGAAGGCACTCGGTGCAGGAAGTCAGAAGGACTTTATGGATTTCTCGCAGATAATGTATTGGTACCTGGCTCATTCAGATCTTGTTGAAGGTGTGAAAAGGTCCGCTGATGAGGATTGGGTCCGCTTCGATGTCGGTGAGATGGTGGATTTTGCAGGTCTCAGAAAGGAAAAGGCTTCTGAGATGGCCAGATTCCATGTTGCGCCTGGTGAGGAGTATCCGTCTTTCCCGCTGAATCCGAAAGCCAGATTAAGACTTTCTGCCGACTCTCTGGATTTCTTCTCGGCAGATGGTCAGGCGGGTGCTGCTGCATCAAACAGGATCAGGGGCGTTGTGCTGCATGACATACTTGCTCATGTGCGGGTGCCGTCAGATCTTGCTGAAGCAGTCGGATATGCTGTGTCTTCAGGTGATCTGACGCAGGAAGAAGCCGATGAGGCTTACAAGCTGCTGACCGTCAGGATTGAGGAAGGTGCTGCCAGAGGATGGTTTCCGGATGACGCGGACAGAATCCTGAACGAGACGGAAATGATGGATTCGACCGGTCAGATCTATCGTCCTGACAGGGTGGTCGTAGAAGGACGGAAGGTTACTGTGATAGACTATAAGTTCGGGGAACATCATCGCTCATATGAACGCCAGATATCAGGATATGCAGATATGTGGCGTCGGATGGGATATGAAGAAGTGACGGCTGTATTATGGTATGTACAGACTGGTGAGAGTGTGGTTATCTGAACATAATTTATTATATTTGCAGATTGTGAAATAGGACTTTTATGGATAACAAGGAAATAGATACATGTAAGCTTCTGTATAACACTGAAAGGGTCAGACTCTATATCCCTGAGTATGGCCGCAACGTGCAGAAGATGGTGGATTATCTCAAGACAATTGAGGATAGGGAAAAGCGTAATGAACAGGCCAGAGCCGTGATCAAGGTGATGGAGATCATCAATCCGGCTGTACATCTTCAGGAAAATTACGAGCAGAAACTCTGGGACCACCTTCACATTATTTCAGGCTTCAGCCTGGATGTCGATTCTCCATATCCTGCTCCTGCCCCGGAAAGTCTCAATGACAAGCCCCTGATGGTGCCTATCAACAAGAAACCGGTCAAGGCAACTCATTACGGACGTAACATCGAGAATATGATTGAATTGATCGCTGAGACTGAGGATGGTGAATCCAAAACTGCAATGATCCGAACTCTTGGTGTATATATGCGTCAGCAATACCTTATATGGAATAAGGATACGGTGTCTGACGAAACCATCCTTCAGGATATTGTCAGACTCTCGGATAATAGGATCCAGATACCGGAGGGACTTCAGCTGACAAAGGCAGAGCCGTCAAATCAGCATGTGCGTCAGGGAAATGGTCAGCATCGCAACGGCCGCAACCAGTGGCAGAAGAACAATCAGAAAATAAGGAAACAGCGCAAGTAATATGGCAGCTAAGAAAACTATTGGAAAGACACGTCAGAAGGAGAAGAAGTTCTTCTCTTTCTTTGCTGATATGGACCCGGAACTGAAGTCTATCCTGATCAAGTGCGTAGGTGGAGCAGTGCTGCTGATAACAGCGTTTACGCTCATAGCCATGGTGTCTTATCTGTTTACATGGACCTCGGACCAGAGCCTTATGTCTGAGAAGAACATGCTTGACAGGAATGTGGACGTATTCAATCTGGGAGGCAAGATGGGCTACTCATGGAGCCGTTTCCTTATATCCGACCTGTTTGGTATCGCAAGTTTCGGCTTTGTCTTTCTGTTGGCGGCATTGTCCTACAGACTTTTCTACTGGCAACGCAGTATCGGTCTGATGAGGTTTACATTCTTGTCGGTCAGCGGCGTTTTTGTTCTTGCTTTGGCATTCTCGCTGTGCGGTTTCCGAAATGCATTCGGAGGCGGTCTTGGTGGTGATGCCGGATATGCTGTCGTAGATTGGTTCAGGAACTTGTGCGGCCCTATCGTAACAGTGCTGATGGTTGCAGCATTGGCGGTCGTATGGCTTCTTTTTGCGAGTGGAAGATTCGCCCGTTGGTTTGCCCTTACAGGAACAAGGAAGCCGGAGCCTCTCCCTGAAGATGACGCTTTCCCTGAAGATGAGGTTCAACCCGAGCCTGAAGGAGAGGATGTTGACGTAGACCCTGTGGCGGAACCGGAGCCTGTGGTGGAGCCGGAGCCGGTAGATGAACCGGAACCGGGGCCTGAATCAGAGCCGGAAAATGAAGATGGACAGGATGAGCCTCAGGACACTTCCATTGAAGTGATAAGAGAGGAAATAGTTGTGCCTGTAACTGAAGATCTTCCGAGAATCGATAACAGGGAGGAATTGCAGAAGTTTGAATTTCCGTCTCTTGATCTTCTGAAAGATTATACTGAAGCTCAGCATGTCGTAAGCCAGGCCGAACTGGATATCAACAACAACCGTATCCGTACTACTTTGAGCAATTACAGGATTGAAGTGGAGAAGGTTACAGCCGTTGTCGGACCGACAGTCACTCTGTATAAGATTGTCCTCGCTCCAGGAATGAAGGTGGCTTCTATCGAGAGTGTTCATAGGGAGATTGCGATGGCCCTCGAGGTGGGAGGAGTGAGAGTCGTGACTCTTCCTGGTTGTGTCGGCATTGAAGTTCCAAACAGCACTCCGTCAATTGTGCCTTTGAAGTCAATGCTTAATGATGATTCATTCCGTAACAGTACTGCTGAATTGCCGGTTGCAATCGGATTTTCGACATTGGCTCAGAAGGTGAAGACCTTTGACCTTGCTGACGCTCCACACCTTCTCGTGGCAGGTGCAACCAAGCAGGGTAAGTCGGTGGGACTCAATGTCATCATCTCGTCATTGCTTTATGCCAAGCACCCATCTGAACTGAAATTCGTCTTCATCGACCCTAAGGCGGTGGAGTTTACTGCATATAATTCTCTTCTCAAGCATTACCTTGCAGTCCTTCCTTTGGCTGCGAATGAAGAGGAAGAGAAGAAGAATGCCATTGTCAAGAAGGCCAAGCAGGCTGAGCAGGTACTGAATTCCCTCTGCATCGAGATGGATGAGCGCTATGACCTGCTTGCCATGGCCGGTGTAAATGACTTCAAGTTATATAATGACAAGTATAAGGACCGCAGACTCCTTCCTACCGATGGCCATAAGTTCCTTCCATATCTGGTCGTGGTCATTGATGAGTATGCAGACCTTATCATGGCTGGTGGAGCGAGCCCTGAAGACAAGAAGTCGGCAAAGAATATCGAGTCATCAATCATCCGACTTGCGCAGAAGGGTAGGGCTGCCGGTATTCATGTCATCATAGCTACCCAGCGTCCTTCTGTGAATGTCATCACAGGTCTTATCAAGGCCAACTTCCCTACACGTATCGCATTCCGCGTGCTTTCAGGAGTGGATTCAAGGACCATCCTTGACGGAACCGGTGCAGAGAACCTTATCGGAAAGGGAGATATGCTGTACTATGCAGGTGTCAAGATGGAGCGTATACAGTGTGCAATGGTCAGCATGGCTGAAATCAATAAGATCACCAGATTCATCGGAGATCAGTCAGGCTACAGGCAGTGCTACAACACTCCATATTACCTCCCTGTACCGGAATCTCAGGATGGAGAGCCAGGTGGCGGCAATATAGATATGCAGAATATCGACTCCATGTTTGAAGAAGCGGCCAGGACAGTCGTGCTTTCTCAGAAGGGATCTACTTCGGATCTTCAGAGGAAGTTAGGTATGGGCTATGCCCGCGCCGGCAGAGTCATGGATCAGCTTGAAGCAGCAGGTATTGTCGGACCTCAGGAAGGCTCCAAGCCTCGTCAGGTGCTGGTGTCGACTCTTGATGAACTTTCGGAAATCATAACTCCTTTCCTTAATCAGTAATGCGTATCCTGTCCATATTTGTTCTGGGCTTTCTCCTGCAGGTGTCAGCCGCCTTTGCTCAGGAGAAGGATACTTGTATGGAGTTCAATATAGGATATACCATCACGATGTCTCAGAATCGAGTTGTCGGAACAGCCGATCTGATGATCCAGGATATGATGTATGCTGTATCATCCAATGATGTCTACGTGTGCTGTGATGGGGAGTCTGTCTGGACCTTGGATATGAATGCAAAGGAAGCGTATATAGAACCGGCGGACGGGGATATGGATGAACTGGTGGATATGCAGGTCCTGCTTGCTGAGTTGCAGAAGATGAAGACCTCTGGTGCAGGACGTCTTGAACTTGCCGACGGAAATATTGTCGAGGTAAAGGTCAATTCCTTCGCGGAAACACAAAAAAAATCTGTCACTTCATTCAGACCGCAGATTGAATTCGGTCCGGAATGGGTAGTGACAGATCTCAGATGATTTATTCTGTAATTATCTTACGCATCTGACTGATGCACCGAATGACTTCTTGTCTCCTTTGCCTGTCATAAGTTCCGACTGATTGCAGATGAGATATCTGTAATATGCCATGTCCTCATCATCAGCGGAAGTCGATGTCCAGAACATTGCGTATTCTTTCGATCCCTTGAACAATGCTGTAGGGTATGTTCCGTTTTCCTTGTTGCCAAGCATTACATATCCCGAAGGAATGGCTCCGAGTCCGGTGCTGTTTGTTATCTCTCCGACTGCTGGCCAGAACTCCCACATGAGTTCATCATTGAAACGCGCATTGCCCATAAGTCCTGCTGCCGGTGATTCTCCTGCCGCTTCAGCGAGCGCTGTCCATTCATCATTAGTCGGCAATCTCCATCCGGTCGGGCAGATGTTCTGCGCCTCATCATATGAATAGTAACGTCCGAAGACGTCGCTCATCGCTTCGCACTGCATGTATGGAACTCCTGCACTGCCGTCCGCTATGTTCCGGCACATCCAGTCAAGCCCTGCAGCACTGACGTAGTGATACGTGTTGCCGTCGATCTGTACGGTCTCGGTATTGCTGTAGTCGATATTGGTGATGGAGCCGTCTGGTCCTCCCTTCACGACTGTGCATGTCTTGCTTTTGCTTGATGATGTGTATCCTTTGGCGAATGCATAGCAATATACGGTGTATGTCTTGAGCGTGTCAGGGAAGGTGTAGGTGAATGAGCCGTCCGCAGTTGAAACTGTATCCGGCTTTGCCATCGGAGTGCTTACTTTCCATGCATAACCAAGGTCTTCGCCTTCAGGATGTGAGACTCCGGAAGGTGTAAGTTTCAATGTCGCTTTCTGCTCGATGTAGGACGCTATTTCGAAATCAAGAGTGCCGTCCAACAGCAGGTATTCCGTTGTCTCATCCTTATCCTTGCATGATGTGAAGCATGCGGCAAGTACCGGTACGGCTATAATTGCAAACAGTTTTCTGAGATTCATTTTCAATAGTGGAATTTTAACGTAAAACCTCGCAAATATCGTCATTTTAATTTGAAAAACCGCTACCTTTGTGCAAATACTTTGCCCCATTGACAGAATCATGACAGATATCGCAAAATACATTCTATGCCTGTCCGCTGCAGTTCTGCTGCTTTCATGTGCCGGAAAGGACAGGTATGTCACCCTCACCGGCTTCGCTCAAGGCGGAACATACACGGTCAAGTTCAATCTGAAGGACGTGGATGTGCGTGTGGAAGAAATCCGTGATTCCGTGGACGCAATTCTTGCTGATATAGATAATTCTCTTTCCGGATATAACCGCAATTCACTGGTGAGCAGGTTCAATGAGGGCGATACGATAGTTCCCGACAATCTTTTTCTGGATATATATGGACATGCATATGAAATATACAGGGAGACAGGAGGAATAGTTGACGTCGCCTCGGGTCCGCTTTTCAATCTGTGGGGATTCGGATTCAAGAACGGCTCCATGCCTTCTGATGAAAAGGTGAGCCATGTGATGAAGGGATGCGGAATGAACAGGATGTTTCCTGACATGTCGGCAGTTGTGCGCCCGGACGGAACCCTTGACGGTCTTTCCATGCTGCTCTGCGAGAAGGGACGTTTCACGGCTGTGCCTCCTCTTCCTCAGCTGAACTACAATGCCATCGCCCAGGGATATAGCTGTGATGTCATTGCCGCATATCTCTATTCCATCGGTGTAAAGGATATGATGGTGGATATCGGGGAAATCTACTGTGACGGAAAGAATCCTTCCGGAAAGCAGTGGACCATCGGTATAGACAAGCCTGTCGACGGTAATGACCAGCCGGGAACTCAGATTCAGGCTGTATTCAGTATTCCGGAAGGCCCTCATGGTGTGGTCACATCCGGCAATTACAGAAAATTCTATATAAAGGACGGCCGTAAGTATGCCCATACGATCGATCCCCGCACCGGTTATCCGGTAAGCCATACTCTTCTCAGTGCTACGATCATAGCACCGGATGCAATGACTGCTGATGCATATGCGACATATTGCATGGTGGTAGGTCTGGAGGCTTCCAAGGAATTCCTGGCTTCCCGTCCGGACCTTTCCGGCTATCTCGTTTACGATGATGCCGGAGTCTTTGCGACGTGGGCATCCGAAAATTTCCCACCGGTCTCTACATTGTAGAAATAACTTCCAGCGAGTCCGACAGTACGGTGACCAGTAATTCTGTCACCCTTGACATCATGTCCGGACAGATGCCGAGTTCTGAAGCGGCAAGAGTGAGCAGGGCTGCAGGTATCAGAAGGCCGGTCAGCGGCAGAGCTATGAGATTGGTCAATATGAAATATTCGGGAAATGTCCCGAAGTATGCGTATGCTATCGGTCCGGTAGTTATCTGACATGCAACCGACATTGCAGCCGAGTTCCATATCCACTTTGTCCCTCTGGATATCATGCCTTCATTTCTTCCGGTCCCGGGCCATAAGTCCCGCAGTTTCGGATATATGAATGCTATGCCGGCTACGGCGGCGTATGATAGCTGAAAGCCGATCTCATTTATTACTGAAGGATGGACCAAGGTCTGCACGATCAAGGCTGTCATCAGAATTCCTGACAGGCTTGTTCTGCGCCCTGTCAGCGCAGCGGTTTCTCCTATAAGGATGAAGAGGAACGCTCTTGCGATGGACGGACCGCAGCCGGTGCCGATTGTGTAGGCTCCGCAGCAGATGATCATTATCATGGATCTGATAGTCCTGGCGGCCGGAGTGTTTCCCATAAACCCTAGAACGAACCTTAAGATTCCGTATATGATTCCGAGATGAAGTCCGGAAAGGGCGAGTATATGCGAGGCTCCGCTTTCCCTGAAGGCGGCGGTGATCTCCACTGGTATTCCGTTGCGTTCTCCTGTAATCAGGGCTTTGATTATGCCGTTTGTCGCAGTGTCGGCAAATGGTATCCTGTCAATGGCCTCTGCAACTTCGGCACCGGCTTTTGCGGCAGCCTCCATCACCATGCCGGATCCCAGATGAGTGTATTCAAGCATATGGCCGCCGCAACCGGCCATAGCACCTATGAACAGGAAGGTGACGGCAATGATCGTCCATTGGATTCCGCCTTTCCATGACGACCTATGGGGATGCAGCAGGAATGTTGCCGCCAGCAGTAGGGCAAGTGTAGGGCAGAAGGTGAGCAGGTCAGGATTTTGGATGTTGAGCGAGCAAAGCTGAAGACCTGCGGCAAGACCTGCCGCAAAAGGAATGGTTATGACAGCTATATCTCTCTCCGCTTTCATCAAAGTTGCCCAGCTTTTTTGCTAAAGTAGAGAATATTTTCCTAACTTTGCAAAGATGTGCTTGAAAAATTAAACAAAACAATATAGAAATGATAATTTTAGTTCTTAACTGTGGAAGTTCTTCTTTGAAATATCAGCTTCTTGATATGAAGAACGATGAAGTTTATGATCTTCTTGCCAAGGGTATTGTCGAAAGAATCGGTATGGAGATGGGATGTCTCAAGCATGAGGCTACCGGTAAGGAGAAATATGTTAAGGAAATGCCTATCGAGAACCATACTGTGGGTATCAAGGCAGTACTTGCGGCTCTTCTCGATAAGGAGTATGGCGTACTTGAGACTCTCGAAGATATCGAGGCAGTAGGTCACCGTGTGGTACATGGCGCAGAGGAGTTCGTATGCAGTCAGCTTATTACTGATGAAGTTATAGCACAGCTCGAGAAATGCTCTGTATTCGCTCCACTTCACAACCCTGCAAACATTCTTGGAATCAAGGCTGTGTCGGAGGCTCTTCCTACAGTTCCTCAGGTAGGCGTGTTTGATACTGCATTCCATCAGACAATGCCGGCATATGCTTACATGTACGGTCTTCCATATGAGTATTATGAGAAGTATGGTATCCGCCGTTATGGCTTCCATGGAACAAGCCACAAATATGTGTCGGCAAAGGGTGCCAGGTTCGCTGGACTCGACCTCAATAATTCAAAGATCGTCACCTGCCACCTTGGTAACGGAAGTTCCATAGCAGCAGTCGTAAACGGTAAGTCTATTGATACTACAATGGGCTTCACTCCTCTTGAGGGCCTTATCATGGGTACACGTTGCGGTAGCCTTGACCCTGATGTGGTTACATATCTACAGGAGAAAGAGGGACTCTCTGCAGCTGAAATCAGTACCGTCCTCAACAAGAAGAGTGGTTTCCTCGGCCTTTCATGCGTCTCATCTGATGCACGTGACCTGGATAATGCCGCAAATGAAGGAAATCCTAAGGCAAAGCTTACTCTCAAGAAACTTACATACGAGATTACCAAGTACATCGGTGCTTATGCGGCAGCGATGAACGGTGTTGACCTTATCGTATTCACAGGAGGAATCGGAGAGAACAACAGCCGTCTCCGTCGCAGAGTGTGTGAAAACCTTGCTTTCCTGGGTGTGAAGTTCGATTATGATGCTAACGTTGTAAGAGGTGTAGATACAATGATCACACTTCCTGATTCGCAGGTTAAGGTCGCTCTCATCACTACAAACGAGGAACTGATGATTGCACGTGATACAATGAATATCGTTCAGAACGAAGATGAATAAGTTTTCAGAAATCTATGCCGAGCTTAAGAGCAGAGGCGACAAGAAGAGAATGGTTGCTGCGTGGGGCGTTGACGGCCACACTATAGCAGCAGCCGGAAGGGCTATCGAACTTGGACTTGCTGAGGTTACCCTTGTGGGAGACAGCGGACTTATCGCAAAGGCATGTTCAGAGGAGGGATTCGATGTGTCCATATTTACAGTTGTACACAATCCTGATGAACTCAAGTCAGTGGCTCAGGCTGTCCAGATGATCCGTGACGGGGAAGGTGACTTCCTGATGAAGGGCCTTTGCTCGACAGATAAGTTCCTCCGTGCCATTCTCAACAAGGAGTGCGGACTTCTTCCTCCGAAGGGAACTCTCACACACTGTACCACATTGGAGATTCCGTCATATCACAAGCTCCTTTTCGTAGGAGACGTGGCTGTGATTCCTGCTCCTGACTTCAAGCAGAAGCAGACCATCATGGAGTGGCTTGTGAAGACAGCAAGGGCCGTGGGTGTGAAGACCCCTAAGGTGGCGATCCTTGCGGCTACCGAGCAGGTGCTTCCAAGTCAGCCGGCTACCATCGATGCTGCGATGCTTGCCAAGATGGCAGACCGCGGACAGATCAAGGGCTGCATTGCAGACGGTCCTCTGGCTCTCGATGTTGCAATCGATATGGAATCTGTACAGATCAAAGGACTTGTAAGTCCGGTTGCGGGTGATGCTGACTGCATCCTCTTCCCGAACATCGAGTCCGGCAATGTTTTCTATAAGGCAAATTCAAAGCTTGTTCCTGGCGTAAAGCAGGCTGGTATCCTTGTAGGTGCAAAGGTACCATGCGTGTTATCAAGCCGTGCAGACAGCATTGATACCAAACTTAACTCAATCGCAATTGCAGCGATGTTCTAAAAGACCTGATATGAAAGGTAAAGTTCTCATCATAAATCCCGGTTCGACCTCTACAAAGATCGGATTCTACGAAGACGGACAGCAGAAGTTTGAGGTAAATCTCACTCATTCGGCTGAGGAGATTGCCAAGTATGAATCTGTGATGGATCAGGGTGATATGCGCCGTGACGCCATTGTGAATTTCCTGTCGGAAAATGGAGTTGAACTCGATTCGATTGATATCATAATGGCCAGAGGTGGTCTCATCACTCCGATCCAGGCAGGGGTGTATGAGGTTACACAAGACATGCGTGATGCCTTGAAGGAAGGCAGGAACGGTGTCCATGCATGTAATCTCAGTGCTCTCATCGCCGATGATATGGCCGGAGATATCAATGCATTACTTGCCGAAAAGGGTATTGCAGGAGTCTGCAAGGCATATATTGCCGATGCTCCTACCTCTGACGAAATGCTTCCGGAACTTAAGCTTTCCGGACATCCTGCTTTCGAGCGTAGAGCGGCTTTCCATACCCTCAATTCACGTGCGATGGTACGCCGATATGCAAGGAATGTCGGCAAGACCAATAAGGATGTAACTGTGATTGTTGCACATATGGGAGGCGGATCGTCTGTTTCTCTTCATAGAAACGGATATGTGATCGATGTGAATGACGCACTTGGCGGAGATGGTCCTATGAGTCCTGAACGCGCAGGTTCCGTGCCGGCTTTCCCTCTTGTGGAAATGTGTTTCAGCGGTAAGTATACAAAGGCTGAAATCAAGAAAATGCTAGTAGGCAAGGGTGGAGCTGTTGCTCATCAGGGTACAAACGACTTCCGTGAAATCATAGCGAGAGCTGAGGCTGGCGAAGAGTCAAGCGCTATCTTCCTGAAAAGCTTCTGTATCTCAGTTGCAAAATATATCGGTGCAATGGCAACAGTTGTAGCAGGAAAGGTTGATGCAATCGTCTTGACAGGAGGTATTGCACATAGTAAGTTTATTACTTCTGCCATCACTGATCTGGTACAGTTCATCGCTCCAGTTGAGGTGTATTCAGGAGAAAATGAGCTTGAGTCACTTGCTGAGAACGGATACGGTATCCTTGCCGGTGAATTTGAAGTAAAGCAGTATCTAAAGAAATAAATTTCTTGCAGGCATCTTGTCACTGTACAGCTTACGGCAATCTTTGAAAAGGGCGTCGGTGAACTTTGTGAAACCGGGGCCCTTATATGTACTCGTATTTGTAATAAGAATCCAGCATTCTCCATCAGGAAAACGCTTTACAAGGGCACTTGTACCGGCGAGAGTGCCGGTCCTGCTCCAGCCTTTCGATGGGGTAGTGTCATTCCAGCCGAGAGAGAATGTCTGAGGGTCATAGTATTCCACCATCTGGTAGAAACTTTCTGCCGAAATTATATCCTCAACAAGAGGGTTCCCGTCTATTGATGCTACAAAACGTGCGATTTCTGCAGGTGAGGCACACCATGCACCGGCTCCTGACAGCATAGGCAGATTGGTGCCTCCATAACATCTTTCTACCATATTTCCGCTTCCGTTGTATTCGGTCACGTATTTTCCGTCGCCTTCATGAGTATAGTAGCGGACTTCATTATCCCTCTTGTCCTTATAATATATTCCTGCGATATGCATGTCATAGCAGCCGGCGGGCTCAAGGACTTCGGTCTGTATGAATTTTTCATATGGCATTCCGCTTACCTTCTCTATTATCTCGGAGAGCAGCAGATAGCCGAAGTTGGAATACCTCTGACTTGTTCCGGGGATCCATCTGAGTTTTCTGTTGAGTACCAGTCTGAAGAAATCTTCTTTGACAGGCGGTTCATCCAGCCCCATCTGCTTCATTACATCTGCTGACGAGAAGAGGGGGTCTCTTCTGAATCCGGCCTGATGTCTCAGAAGGTGTTCTACTGTAATCTTGTTATAGTTCTTGTCGCATCTGACAAGATCGTTGAAGAATGGCTCGTCAAGTATTCCACCCGGACCGAATACCTTGTCCTTGATGTTGAGGGAGTCTCTGTCCTGAAGTACCATGATGCCGGCCGCTGTTATGAGCTTGGACACTGACGCCATACGCAGGATGTGGCCGGGCTCCATTCTTATATCCTTTTCCTCGTCTGCCCAACCGTACCCTTTGGCATATAACAGAGAATCATTCCTCATGATTGCCAATGAAGCTCCCTTGATATGCCATCTGGTCATGAACCTGTTCACCTTGGTGTCAAGACCTTTCAGTTCCGGTATCTCGGACATGGCGTTGGTAAGGGTGTCATTAAGCTTGAGAAAGTGCTTGTCTTCCTCCTTTGCCCTCGGTATCTTTATCATTATGAAGGCCGTAACAAGAGCTGCTGCGGCCAGAACAGCCAGGATTTCTCTTCCCCTTGTCTTCTTTCTTCTCCTTCTCTTCATGTAATTAAAGTAATCCTGCCTTATCTGCAAATTTTATGATGAAGTCAACAGTGCCTTCCAGACCGAGCATGGATGAGTCCAGACAGAGATCGTAGGTTGAGGCGACGCCCCAATCTCCAAAGGTGTAGTAGTTGTAATACTCTGCTCTTTTACGGTCTGCCGCCACGATCATACGTTCTGCCTCCTCGTCGGAAATGCCCTTGTCTTCTGCTATTCTTGCCACGCGTACTTCCATAGGAGATGTGAGGAAAACATTAAGAGTATATTCCACGTCTCTCAATATATAGTCGGCGCATCTGCCCACAATGATGGCAGAACCTTGCTCGGCGATGGATCTTATGGTCTGGCTCTGGAACTTGAACAATCCTCTGTCGCTCATATAGTTCTCTGTGTCGCTGAATGTGCCTCCAAAAATGGAAGATAATGAGAACAATCTCTTCTTCTCATCGCTCTGTTCGAAGAATTCCACGCTGAAACCACTGTCTTGAGCAGCCTTTGCGATCAGCTCCTTGTCATAAACGGGAATGCCAAGTCTCTTGCCGAGCTCGTGTGCTACAATCAGACCGCCGGCTCCGAACTGTCTGCCTATATTTATTATGACTTTCTTTTCCATGGTATTCGTTTACAAGTTACTGCCGAGATTATGTGAGTCTTCTCCATCATGCAGTCTGTTGAACTTCCTGAATAATCTTCCGAGAAGTATTGCTGTGAGTAGGGCCGAGATCAGGTCGGAAACGGGAAAACTCAGCCACACTCCATCTGATTCTAATTTCAGCGGGAGGAGATAAAGCATAGGAAGAAGGAACAGTAACTGCCTTGATAGTGACAGGATTATTGACTTCTTTACCAGACCAAGACTCTGGAAGAAATTGGTTCCGATCATCTGGAATCCAACAACAGGGAACATGATGGTAAGCAGCCTCATGCCTCTTGCCGACATGTCGAGCAGCTGCTCATCGTGGGTGAAGATACCAGCTGCAATACGAGGGAAAAACATGCCTATGATGAAGCACAGCGTAGTCACCACGGTTGCGGCCTTTGCTGTCTTCCAGAATACATCCTTGACGCGTGAATATTGCTTTGCTCCGTAATTGTATCCTGCAATAGGTTGCATTCCCTGGTTCAAACCCATGCATATCATGATGAACATGAATATGATACGGTTGCATATGCCGTAGGCTCCGATGCCGAGGTCGCCGCTGTAGTCACGCATCTGCTGATTGATGAAGAGAGTGACAAGACATGCTGCCGCATTCATGAGGAACGGTCCCATACCGATGGCGAGAGAATCTTTCGCTACCCTCATGTCGAGTTTGAAAATACCCTTTTCAAAGTGGAATGCCCTGCTCCTGTCGCTGAAATGCTTCATCACGATTATCATTGCCACGGTCTGTGCCAATACGGTAGCCCATGCCGCTCCTGCAATGCCCATGTCGAACACGAAGATGAATATCGGGTCAAGAATGGTGTTGAACAGGACGGTGAATATGGTCAATGCCATCGCTTTCTTCGGATTGCCCGAAGATCGCATGGCTGCATTGAGTCCGAAGTACAGATGTGTTATGATGTTGCCGTACAGGATAATTTTCATGTATTCCTTGGCATAGGGGAGGGTGTTCTCGCTCGCTCCGAAGAAATACAGGATCGGGTCGATGAATATCAAGGCGATGGCCATGAAGACCAATCCGATGATGACGTTCAGGCTTACTACGTTGCCCAGGACCTTGTTAGCTGCCTTGTAATTGCGTTGTCCGAGAAGGACGGACAACATGGTTGCTGCACCGGCGCCGACAAGTGTGCCGAATGCAGTGGACAGATTCATCAGAGGGAAGGTGACGGCAAGACCGGAAATAGCAAGTGGACCGACACCTTGCCCGATGAAGATGCTGTCCACCATGTTATATAAGGAAGCTGCTGTCTGTGCTATGATTGCAGGCAGAGCATATTGCTTCAGCAGCTTGCCGATCTTTTCAGTTCCGAGTTCTGTGGGGATTGATGATCTGTTCTCGGCCATTTTACTTATTCGGGTTTTCGACTAACTCAATTTCGAAAATAAGAGAAGCATATCCCGGAATGCTTGATCCGCTTCCTGAATAGCCGTATCCATGATCTGAGCAGAATACACCCACTCCCTTCTCCATAGCCTTCATCTGCCATAGTGTAAGGGCGAATCCGTTGATTATGCTGGAAGAGCTGCTTCCCATAGTGATGTCAGTGGACTTCTCGCCCCAATTGATGCGTACAGGCTCATAAGTCTTGGACTCGGAGTAGAGCCCGTTTTCCTTGGCAACCTTCTCTATAGTTGTGTCGAAAACCAGTCCGTTGAGAAGCTTTCCAGTGTAGTTGATGTAGACTGTAGTATCCTTCTTGAATGCTTTGTCGTCAACTGGCGCACCTGTCTGCTTGTAGTAGAATCCGTATGAAACAGAGTCTTTTGCAGTCATCCCTGCGAAGATATCTTCGGCTGGTCTGCCGTCTATCTTCACGGTTTTGTTTCCGAAGAATCTGCCGATCGAGTCGATCTGCCATTGGGATACGTTGTCTGTGAAATCAACAACCTCGAACTCATAGATGGCCGGAGTATATGAAGTGCTTTTATCCGAGTCGTGGTAGTCAAGATACTGTTTTGCAGTCTTGAAGTTCTTTGATGTCATCAGCCAGCTTGGTACAAGCACCTTCCTGTATCCTCCTGCCTGCATTCCTATAAGGGCGTCCCTGATTCCTGCCTGGACCGTAGTGGCGTAAGTGGTCAGGAATTTCGGACCATAGTAGTTTGTCTGGTCGTATGTGCCAAGCTGTCTTGCTGTCTCGGCATCGGTGTGTGAGGTGATGTTGCCTTCAAGGTCAGTGGACCTGTAATCTACAAGTACGAATCCCTCATCCTCCACGGTCTTGCCGTTACCTTCCTTATTATCCAGTACATAGATTCCCAGACCCGAAGCTTCGGCTTCAGGATGGTTGATGTGCAGCCATGCGTCCAGATATCTTTTGTCCGCTTCGTAATGACCTGGTTCAACAGTCTTTGCGCAACCCGCAATAACGATGGCTGCAGCGATATAGAATACGTTCTTGAATGTCTTCTTCATTGTACCTTGTTGAATTGAACTGGCAAAGATAGTAAATCCGCTATTCATTTGAAACTCCGATTACCCATATCTTGTAGAGCAGTGCGGAATTAGCAGGAATCGTGCCGAATACCACGTTCCCGAATCCATGTTTGCCGGAAAATGCAATCTCACATTCCTCACCGGCCCTGACTCCGATCAGGCCGTTATATAGACCTTCGATGAAATCGTCGTGTCTCATGTCAGCCTCAAGCACGTTGTAGTCCGGGTCGGTAACAATGAATTTGTTTTTCGGGTCTTCTGCAGTTGCCTGATGGTTTGTAATGAAGAGCTTTGACGGGCTGCCGGTGAATACATACCCCGCATAATAGAAGGATATGGCTCCGTTCTTCGTCAGCATAGGACCTTCGCCTTCCTTCCTGACAAGTCGGCTTGATCCCATGTTGTAGACTATCCTGAGAGTATCGGTGACAGTCGTATCCTTGGTGGTCACTTCTCCGGTCTCCGGGTCAATGACTTCCTTTTTCTCTGTGCGCTTTACAGTCTGATTCTTGGCAAAGTATGAATCAATCTGCTTTTCCTGTTTCGCATATCCTTCCTCAAGCTTTTCCTTTATGCATGAAGCGGATGCCAGGCAAAGGATGGCAAGTGTAAATATCTTAATTATTCTCATATTCTGTCATGTAAGTGTGAGATGCATTTCTTATATATCCTGCTGCTTCTTCCACAGGCATATGCAGTTTGCCTCCGGCAGCATTTTCGTGCCCTCCGCCGTTGAAGAACATTTTTGCACATGTGTTTGCGGAAGTGCCTTTCTTCGACCGTATGGATATCCTTATCTCGTTTTTGTCCTCTCTGGCAAAAATGCTCATCCTTACCTTTGCAATGCTGAGAGGCTCGTTTACAAATCCTTCAGTATCACCTTCCTGCATGTTGTATTCCTCCTGGGTCTTCTTGTCCAGAACAATGTATGCAACTCCATCTTCTGTCACTTTCAGGAGATCTTTCAGTATATGTCCTTTCAGTCTCAGCCTGTTCTCGCTGTGTTCCAGATTTATTTTCTGCAGGATGAGGTCGCGGTCGGTTCCGGTAGCCAGCAGTGCAGAGGCCATGCCGAGAGTGGATGGATGAACAGAGTTGTTGAAGTTGTTCGTGTCTGTCGTCATGCCTGTCATCAAGGCCAGCGAAGCATCCTTTCCTAATGCCCATGCATCGCCGTCGATCTGCGGTGTAGCCATCAGTACGTGATAGAGCAGTTCAGAGGCAGACGATACCTCTGTTTCAGAAAATGCCACATCGAAGTTTTCTTTATCCGGATTAAGATGATGGTCGATGAGGATCTTCGGCGCTTTGGATGCAGCCAGGAGGTCCTCAAGTCTTGATGTTCTATGGAAAGCATTGAAATCCAGACAGATGATAAGGTCGCTGTCCCTGATTTCGGCCGCCACCTTTTCCGGATTGTCGTCGTATGTCATAATCCTGTCCTTGATACCTTCTGTAAGGAATTCAAGGAAGCGTGGGGGATTGTCATTGAGGATTATTTCCGCGTTGCTTTTGCCGGATGCCAGCAGGAAGTGAAGCATTGCAGTGCTGCTGCCGATGGCGTCACCATCCGGTCTGGCGTGCGTGACAACTACCGGGCGCTTTGAATTCCCGATAAGCCTGATGAATGTTTCTATGTATTGTGGGTTGATATGTTCCATTCGTTGCCTTACTTTATTGCAGGTGCAAAATTACAAAATTATATTGCATTTCATAAATGTATTTTCTAACTTTGTCCGGCATTTTGAAAAATAAAAATTATCAAGATAATGGGAACAACAATCAGAAAGGTTTTCACCTATTTAATCCTTCCACTTTGCATTGTGGGTCTGGTTTATCTGAACGTAAAGAGTATCAGTGAGCCGGTAAACTTCAAGAAACACAGAGAGTATCGTGAAAGTGTTGCGGTTCAGAGACTTAAAGATATTCGTGAGCTTCAGGTAGCTTTCAAGAACGTAAATGCTCGTTACGCTTCTACAATCGATTCTCTCAAGCAGTTCTACAACGAGGGCAACATGCTCATCACTCTTCAGGTAGGATCGAAGGATGACTCATTGGCAATGGCCAATACCCAGAAGATTAAAGCCAAGTATCGTCATCTTAAGGGTGAAAAGCTCAATCAGAAGCTCTATGAACTTTATCAGGACGGTCAGCAGAATCTCGTGTTCGAGGTGAAGCATCAGATTCCTGTAAAGGATACACTCTTTACACATCGTACAGATTTCTGTGTAGACTCTCTTGCATTCATTCCATTCAGCGGTGATTCCATCATCATGGAGTCAACTGTCAAGAAGGTGTCAGGTGTGAACGTGCCTCTCTTCGAGGCTTCAATGCCTTTCAAGTCTCTTCTCAAGGGTCTGAACAATCAGCTTAGAATCAACCTCGATGCTGAAAGAGAGGACCAGGGACGCTACAAGGGTCTTCAGGTTGGTAGCGTAACACAGCCTAACAACAATGCAGGTAACTGGGAGTAGTCAGTTGACTATGATAGACAATAAAGACAGGATATCCATTCAAGTCGGCTTGAGTGGATATTCTTTTAAGGTACAGGCCGACGGTAATGAGCATTCTTCCGGATGGATGAATGCTGAACGTATCTTCAGCACTCCGGAGCTGCAGAAGCGATATGATGAGGTGGAGATATCAGTTTCCACTCCTAAGTGCGGACTGGTTCCCGAGCAGTTTCACTCTCCCGAGAATGCGAGGGCAATGCTTGCTGAGGTGGCTTCAGTCGGAGAGGAAGATGTGGTTGACTTCATAACCGTACCTCAATTTGCAGCAGTGCTTCTATATTCCATCACAGTAGGAGGAACTTTGTCCAGAGTGATCACTGAGACAGTCCTCAAGACAGATGGGACCAAGTCCAGACCATTGCCGGAACTATACTACATCCTTGACCATCTTTCTGATATCAAGGATTATAACAAGATATTGGCTTCTTATGTGGATGACTATCTCTATATAGCGATAGCACAGGGCAAGAGTCTTCTTCTCTGCAATTCATACCATGCTCCAGATTTCACGACAGCAGAATATTTCATTTTCCTGACCATGAAGAAGCTTCAGCTCAATCCTGAGATGTCGTCAATATATTTCAGGACACCTCTGAATGAAGAACAGGAACTTTCACTTTACAGGTATTTCAGAAGCGTAGAGCATATTTGATATGAGGATTATCGGAGGAAAATACAGGGGCAAGACCATTGTGCCCCCGCAGGGATATAAGGCCCGCCCTACGACTGACTTTGCCAAGGAAGGACTTTTCAATATCCTGAATAACGAGTATGAGATGGAAGGACTTCAGGTCCTGGATCTGTTCGGAGGAACAGGAGCAATTTCATATGAATTTGCTTCTCGCGGTGCTTCTATGGTGTACTGCGTGGAGATGCTCCCTCTTCATGCAAACTTCATCAAATCTCAGGCTGCTGCATTCGGAATGAAGAATCTGACAGTGGTGCGTCATAATGTGTTCGAGTTTCTTGAAATCTGCCGGGAGAAGTTCGATATAATTTTTGCAGATCCGCCATATGCTTTGGATGGTCTTGCTTCATTGCCTGACAAGGTTTTTGCTCAGGATATACTGCATCCTGGTGCCTATTTTATTCTGGAGCACCCGGAAGAGTTTGATTTTCACGAACATCCGTATTTCGTAAAGGAAAGAAAATACGGAAATGTACATTTTTCGTTTTTTGAGAAAACAACATGAAACTTAATCTGAAAGACGTTTTTCAGCCTAAATTTTTCGGGCTGTTCAAGAAGGGACAGTACGACAGCAAGAAGTTCTCTTCTGATCTGATTGCCGGTATTATTGTAGGTATCATCGCTCTGCCTCTGGCAATCGCATTCGGTATCGCCAGCGGCGTGACTCCGCAGCAGGGTCTTATCACTGCCATCGTAGCGGGATTCCTCATCTCGTTCTTTGGTGGCTCTGACTTCCTTATCGGAGGACCTACCGGTGCATTTATTGTCATCGTTGCCGGTATTGTAGCACAGTATGGAATGCAGGGCCTCATCATCGCTACCATCATGGCAGGTGTCTTCCTTGTCGTCATGGGTGTATGCAAGATGGGTGTCATCTTCAAGTTCATACCATATCCTATTGTTGTGGGATTCACCAGTGGTATTGCCCTTACGATCTTTTCAACTCAGATGAAGGATTTCTTCGGACTTCCTCTTGACCTGCAGGTACCTGCCGGATTCATTCCGCAGTGGGGCTGTTATTTTCAGAACATCGGCAGCATCAACTGGGTAGAGTTCGCTATGAGCATGCTCTGCCTTGTGATCTGTTTCAGCTGGGGCAAGGTGACCAAGAAGGTGCCCGGCTCTCTCATCGCTTTGATAATCGGAACATTGGTATCAGTTCTTCTGAGTAAGTTTGGCGGTATTGAACTGGCAACCATCGGATCGAAATTTCCGGAACTTGCAAACGGCCTTCCTATGCCTACGCCGGTAGCTCCGAAGTTCGACTACGAGACCATCAAGGGGTTGGTGTCGCCTGCGTTCACAATCGCTATCCTCTGTGCCATCGAATCCCTTCTTGCTGCAATGGTGGCCGATGGTGCGACCGGAAAGCAGCATCATGCAAATACTGAACTTATCGGTCAGGGTATTGCCAATATTGTGACTCCGCTTTTCGGTGGTATTCCAGCAACAGGCGCACTTGCGAGAACTATGGCAAGTATAAACAACGGAGGAAAGAGCCCTGTCACAGGTCTTGTTCATGCTGTTGTACTTCTCCTTATATATCTCTTCCTTATGCCATATGCGGTGTACATCCCTCTTTCATGTCTGGCTGCGATACTCGTGCAGGTGGCATATAACATGAGTGAATGGAAGACTTTCAAGTACCTTCTCCGTGGTGACAAATCTGATGTGGCTGTGTTGCTTCTCACATTCTTCCTGACTGTCATCGTGGATCTTACGGTGGCGATCGAGGTCGGTGTACTGCTGGCAATCGTCCTGTTTGTCCGTCGTGTCATGGAGACGTCGCACATCAATGTGTTGGGTGAGGACAAGATAGCTGCAACAGAAGATGACGAGGCTGCGGCAATGGAGAATACTGACCGTCTTGACATCCCTTCCGGAGTGGAGGTATATGAGATTGACGGACCATTCTTCTTCGGTCTTGCCAGCCGTTTCGAGGAACTTGAAAAGATGAAGAAGGCAGGTACGAAAGTGCGTATCATCAGAATGAGAAAAGTGCCATTCATTGACTCTACCGGCATCAACAACCTCCGCAACCTTTGTGAGAGAACAAGGAAGAGAGGTGTCACAGTGATTCTTTCCGGTGTGACAGATAAGGTGTTGGCTTCTCTTCAGAAGTTTGGTGTGGATAAGGAAATCGGTGCGGAAAACATTTTCCCTCACATAGTCCCTGCGCTTGACAAGGCCAAGGAACTTGTGAAATAATGGAAACTACATAAGCCAGGATGAAATGTCCTGGCCTGAAGCCAGAGCTTCGCGGATGATGGTCGACGAAATGTCGACCATTTCTGCATCCAGAAGAGAGATCCTGTATTCGGGATTTTCAAGAAGCAGATCTGCCTTCGCTTCAGCCATGTCTGTGCCTTTACGAGGGAACACGGCGACGCCGAACTCCTTGAGAATGTTGTCATATTCACGCCATCTGCGGATGTCGGCGAGGTTGTCTGCACCCATGACGAGGGTGAATTTGTTCTGTGGCTCTCTTTCTTGAAGTGCTCTGAGCGTTCTTATTGTATAGTGAGGCTCCGGCATATTCAGTTCGATGTCATCTACCAATACCTTGCAGTTTGCTGATGAGCCGGTTTCGGCGTCGTTTGAAAAATGGCGGTTTACCGCTTCAACAGCAGCATTATAACGATCAGTTCCTGTTTCACTGGAAATTCCTCCTTTCAACGGATTCTTGGGAGAAACGATAAGGTAAACCATATCAAAACCGGCCACCTCAATCAGATGTCTGATGATTGCGAGGTGGCCGATATGTAATGGATTGAATGATCCGCTATAAACAGCTATGTTCATTTATCTTCTCAAAAATTCTGAGATTACTCGTTCCGCTTCTGATTTAGCTATGGCAAGGTCATCATTGATGAGGGTGTAGTCGAATTTGCCGTTTGCGAACTCCATCTCGGATTCTGCTTTCGCTACTCTTTTCTCTATTGCCTCCGGAGTGTCAGTCGCTCTGCCGATCAGTCTCTGTCTGAGTATTTCTACAGATGGTGCCTGGATAAGAACCGAAAGGGCATGCTCACCGAAAATTCTCTTGAGATTGACTCCTCCCTGTACGTCAATGTCAAATACGATTGTGTGTCCCTTTGCCCATATGCGTTCAACTTCGGCCTTGAGAGTGCCGTAGAACGAGCCATGGTATACTTCTTCGTATTCAACAAATTTCTCTTCTGCAATCATCTGTCTGAACTCGTCTGCAGAGTAGAAGTAGTATTCTACGCCATGCTGTTCCTGACCTCGTGGTGCTCGTGATGTCGCGGAAATGGAGAATTCGAGTTCCGGATATAGATTGAGCAGGTGGTTGACGATCGTGCTTTTGCCTGCTCCTGATGGTGCGGAGAAAATGATGACTTTATTATCCATTATTCTTTCAATTTTCCGCAAAAATAGTTAATTTTGCCGAGATTTGTGACAACGAAACGATTTTTAATAAATTATACGATTATGATTTCTTACAAAGAACTTGGTCTTGTAAACACTAAAGAGATGTTTGCAAAGGCTATCGAAGGTGGCTATGCCATCCCTGCATTCAACTTCAACAACATGGAGCAGCTTCAGGCTATCGTTTCAGCAGCAGCTGAGACAAAGTCTCCAGTTATCCTTCAGGTGTCAAAGGGTGCTCGTCAGTACGCTAACCAGACTCTTCTCCGCTACATGGCAGAGGGTGCTGTAGAGTACGCTAAGGAGCTCGGTTGGGAGAACCCTCAGATCGTTCTTCACCTCGATCACGGTGATTCTTTCGAGACTTGCAAGAGTTGTATCGACATGGGCTTCTCTTCAGTGATGATCGATGGTTCACACCTTCCATACGAGGAGAACGTTGCTCTTACAAAGAAGGTTGTTGAGTATGCTCATCAGTTTGATGTAACTGTAGAGGGTGAGCTCGGAGTTCTCGCTGGTGTTGAGGACGAGGTCAGCTCAGACCACCACACATACACAAAGCCAGAGGAAGTTGTTGACTTTGTTTCACGTACAGGCTGCGACTCACTCGCTATTTCAATCGGAACTTCACATGGTGCTTACAAGTTCACTCCAGAGCAGTGTACTGTAGATCCTGAGACTGGTCTCCTCGTTCCACCTATGCTTGCTTTCGACGTGCTCGAGGGCGTAGAGAAGGAGCTTCCTGGATTCCCTATCGTTCTCCACGGATCTTCATCAGTTCCGCAGGAGGAGGTTGCGACTATCAACAAGTACGGTGGAGCTCTCAAGGCAGCTATCGGTATTCCTGAGCCATGGCTCCGCAAGGCTGCTGAGTCTGCTGTATGTAAGATCAACATTGACTCAGACTCACGTCTCGCCATGACAGCGGCTATCCGTGAAGTTTTCGCTAACAAGCCGGCTGAGTTCGACCCACGTAAGTACCTCGGTCCAGCACGTGACAATATGAAGAAGCAGTACATCCACAAGATTGTGAACGTACTTGGTTCAAACGGCAAGGCTGAGTAATTGACTCGCAAAATATTTAATGCAGGGATCTGATTTTGTTCAGGTCCCTGTTTTTTGTGTCTGCATTTCTTTGTCTTTGTCAGATAAAAAGTTATATTTGCAGGATATTGGATAATAGTATTAAAATACAGATAATGAAAACAAAGTTTCTATTTCTCGCTGTACTTTTTGCAGCAATGACAGTAGTTTCATGTAAAAATGACGAAGATGTTCTTGCAGTTAGGCTGGATAATGCCAAAGTTGAACTGGTAAAGGGCGAAACGATAAGGCTGAATGCTACACTCGTTCCTGAAAGCAGTTCTGCAGTTGTGTTTGAGTGGTTTTCTGAAGATGAAAACTATGTCACAGTGGAAGATGGTCTGGTTACTGCAGTAGCTGTAAAGAAACTGGGTGAAAATTCAGACGAACTGAGTCCTGTAAGGGTCTTCGCACGTTATGGCAGTGGTGCTGCCGAGTGTGAGGTCACAGTAAAGCCTTTGGCAACTCAGTCTGTCAAGATTCAGAATTCAGGAAGCATCAATATCAAGGCAGGTGAAAGCATCAAACTTCAGGCTGAATGTTATCCGGAGAATGCTGATCTCAAGGAAATAAAGTGGTCTTCTGACAATGCTGCAATCGCGGTTGTGGACAACGAAGGAACAGTTACAGGAAAAAAGTCAGGAATCTGTTATATCAAGGCTGCATATTCAGAGAGAGCGTATCATCAGGTCATGGTAGCTGTTGATCAGGTTCCGGCGACATCAGTGAAGCTCGAACCATCAAAACTTACTCTTTTATGTGGTCAGAGGGCGCCTGTAAAGGCGGTCCTTACACCGGAATATGCTACCGATCAGATGAAGTGGACATCTTCAGATCTGGATGTTGTCAAGATTTACGACTCATCGCTCGGTATGATCGAGGCAGTTGGAGAAGGAACTGCAAAGGTTAAGGTTGCTTTGGGCCCATTGTTCGCTGAGTGTGATATTACAGTAACAAAATAGAGGATAGCAATATGAAGTCTATAGTCAGAATTTTAGCAATGCTTCCACTTCTCGCTGCTTTTGTGGGATGTGACCAACTTGCGGAACAGGTAACTGTTACACTGAACAAGGGACTGATATCCAATCTTCCTGTCGGAAGTGAACAGACCTTGACGGCGAGAGTTACACCGGAGGAATTCAGTGCTTCGGTCGTATGGTCTTCGGACAATGAGGAAGTTGCAGTTGTAAGCAAGGAAGGAGTTGTGACCGGTGTCGCTCCCGGTGAAGCTGTCATTACAGCAAAGGTCGGTGAGTCATCTGCAACATGTAAGGTTGTGGTTACTGCCGTAAAGCCAACTTCAATTGCGTTGAATATGGCTGAACTTGATCTTGAAGTTGCGGATACATATCAGCTTGAATATACTGTCGGACCAGAGTTCGCTACTGCTGACGATGTGCAGTGGGAATCAAGTGACAATGCCGTTGCGACAGTTGAGAACGGTCTTGTAACAGCGGTTTCAGTAGGAGAGGCTGTAATTACAGTGAAATGTAATGATAATTCATTGGCTGCAACATGCCAGGTAAGAGTTCTTGGCGAGATTGAGAAGGTAAGCGTTACAGCAATCGAACTGGCAAATCCAGAGATGGCACTCTCGGTGGGTGGAGAAATGTCTCTTGTATGGACCGTCGTTCCAGCCAATGCAACAAACAAGAATGTGGAGTTCTCTGTTGAAGGTGATTGCATTACCGTTGATGAAGAAGGTAATGTTGTTGGCCTTGAGCCAGGTCAGGCAGTCGTTACTATTTCTGCGACGGATGGCAGCGGCGTTAATGCTGAGTGTAATGTGACTGTTACTCAGGATGTCAGCGTAAAGGCTGTGATTGTCAAGACTCCTAATGGAACGGATTTGCAGGTTGGTGAAACTCTTCAGCTTGAAGTGTCATTTGTTCCTGAGAATGCAACTCCTGTTTCGGTTTCATGGACAATGTCTGACGATGATTATGAATATGCGCAGGTGGATCAGAATGGTCTCATGACAGGTCTCTATACTGAGAGCTTCCACAGCGATCCTAATAATGACATGTCACCGATGGAATGGAAGCCGGTTGTCGTGACTGTTACTGCTGATGGTGTGTCAGGAAATACGACAATTCGTGTAATCCCGAAACAGCCTAAGTATATAGAACTTGATCTCCCTGAGAACAATACAATCAGAATCAATGAAGAGTGGTCTTTCAATCCACGTGTAATACCGGAGGAGCTAGGATTCCAGGCATACTGTACATCAAGTCTTCCTGGTGGCCATGTCGATAATGATGCATATACTCCGTTCTCTTCTGAGATTCCAGGTACAATGGACATCACTTTCGCTGTAAGAGGAACTGATGACCTTGTGTCTGAATATACACCTGCTTACAGACATATAACAATCAGTGTCATTCCATACTGGGTAGAGACTTTGTCAATTCCAGAATCATATGAGATCGAAACAGGTTCCAGCGTGATTCTTCCAGCAACTTTCACATCAGATGAAGAGGGCGTGCAGCCGACATATAAGGATCTTAAATGGTCATCATCAAATCCTGAAGTTGCTTCCGTTAATGAGAAGACAGGTGAGATCTTGGCACATACAGCCGGTACTGTTGAAATTACAGCGGTCACTTCACATGATTGGTCTGTACCGGGAGGAACATCTCCTAAGGCTGCGACTTGCGTTATGACAGTTAAGGCAGCCGATGTTCCGCTCAATGTCGGAGACTTCTATTATTCTGATGGTACATGGTCTTCTGAACTCAATACTTCGAAGACCGTTATCGGAGTAGTGTTCTCAAGAACAAATGCAGCTTCTGCAGACCATCTCCTTGCCAAGGATTATCCTGAATGTTCTCATGGTCTCGTTGTAAGTACCATGGAATATACTTCACCTTGCGTAACAGGACGTGGTTGGAGTCGTTCCGCTCTTCTGGACTGGATGTCTGCTAATGGATATGATCAGATGCTGGAGAATAATGATAAGTATTGCGGATATAACAATACAGAAGGTCTTATTGCTCTCAATGAAGCACAGATAGTTTCTTACGATGATGTGGTATCAGTTGATTATGTAAATAAGGTCGTTGAGCATCGTGAGGCTGTACAGGTTCCTGCTAATGCAAGTAAGTGGTATATGCCGTCATTCCTTGAAATGCAGGCTATGAGTGAAAATATCGATGCAATCAATGCCGCACTTGCACAGGTTGATGGTCAGTTGTTGTACAAGACTTATGAATATGTTTACAACAGACCGACAAGTGCCGGTCATGTTCCAACGACAGCTACTGCAAATAAACAGTATTATTATTGCAATAACTTTACATCAAGTTATATCTATGCATTCGATATGCAGGATTGCAAAGCCGTAAATCCTAAACTTTATACAGATAGTTCAGATCCAACATCAAGCGGTGAGTCAACAGAACTCCCGATCAGAATGGTACTTGCATTCTAGGATATGAAAAACGGTTCGGAAAATTTCCGAACCGTTTTTTGTATATCTATTTCTTTGCGATATAATCTTTATAATCTTCCATCGATCTCAGGATTACATCCTTAGCTACATCCGGACCATAGATGCTGATGAACTTCATACGCTCTGTATGTTCACCAGGAATGTCCTTGTATGTGCTGAAGTAATGAATCAGTCGTCTGATGATTGCTGGTGGCACCTGCTCGATGTCTGTCATCATGCCGTATACCGCGTCACTCATCAGAACTGCAATGATCTTGTCATCTGCCTGATTGTGGTCAAGGAGTCTGAGTCCTCCGATCGGGCGGGCCTTTGCAATGATATCACCATGGGTAACATCCTTTTCCGTCAGGATACAGATATCCAGAGGGTCTCCGTCACCTTCAACGTCAGATCTTACAAGAGCCTTATTGGTGAGTTCCGCCATCTTAGGTCCGCAATAGGTCTGAGGAAGGAAGCCGTAGAGTGATGGCACTATGTTAGAGAACTTCTGTGGCCTGTCAAGGGTCAGATAACCGGACTCTTTGTCAACTTCATACTTGACTGTGTCTGTCGGTACGATTTCAATAAATGCTCTGACTTCTTCAGGAACATTGTTTCCAATGCTCACTCCATGCCAGGGATGTGCCTTATGTGCTTTGCTATAATCCATGATATGATTCTGATTTACTCTACAAATGTAATGATTTCGCAATCTTATTGCCAACAATTCTGGCAGAAATTACGACAAGTTCTTCGCAAGGACGCTTTTTGTAGTATTCCGGTGTTCTGTCAGACGGCTCCGGTGATTCTTTCGGAACTGGTGAACAACTGCCCATAGGAACAAGCCCAAGAAGCTCCTTACATATGATGGAACCGTTGATGGACCTGAATTCTTCTGCCATTTCCTGAACGAGAGCATAGTTGGCCGTACGCCATTCCTTGTTAGACGGATCTGTTGCAGGGCTGATAAGTCCGGCCAGCATTACCATGCCGCTTACGCTACCGCAAACTTCCCTCATACGTCCCATACCGCCGCCAAATCCTGAAGACATTGCTGCGGCTGTTTCATCATTTATTCCAAAGAGGTCGCTGTATGCCATTACCACTGCCTGACAGCAGTTATATCCTCCTTCCTTGAAAAGACGCCTTGCCTTTTCAACCCTTTCGTCTATATTTATTGTCATCATCTATGTGATTGATATTCAGTGTTTTAAATATGTTTGCCTGCTGATTTTTGCAGCAGGCGGTTGTGTTTAACTGCTTGATAGACAGCGTGATGGGTGCTGAGCTACATTCTGCTGATCTTTACGACATTCCGTAAATTGCGGATCTGTGATGTGACCTTGTCGAGTTCCAGACTGTTAGGCACTGCAATCTTCATTGTAATGTCGTAGGTTCCCTGTCTGTCGTTCTCCACCACATTGAACATTCTTATCGAGGCCCTGAATGAGTTTACGATATCCATAATCTCATTAATCACAGACGGTTCGAGTGCAGCAGTAATACGCAGTCCGGTCTGGAAATTTCCTGTGCTAGGAGTAGTGCTCCACTTCACTTTCTGTATTCTGTACGGATACATGTCCATGAGGCGTGCAGCGTTCGGGCATGACATACGGTGAATCTTGATACCTTCTGTCCTGGTGACGAAACCGAATACATCATCTCCGAATACGGGGTTGCAGCAACGTGCCATGCGGTAGTCGATTCCTTTGACATTTTTGGCGTCAATAATCAATATGTCATCGCTGCCTTTCTCCTGAAGCAGTTCCTTCGGTTTCCTTTCCACCTCAGTCTGAACAATCTGGGGCTGAGTACTCTGCTTGTGCTCGAGAATCCACTCTTTTACGTCAGCCACATCTAAGGTTCCATCTCCAATAGCAGCGTAGAATGAATTTATAGTCTTGAACTGATGTTTCTTGATGATGGCTGCGGTAGTTTCATCATCAAGCTCCATCTTCCAGTTCTTGAGGCGTCGTCCCAGAAGTTCCTTTCCATCTGCTGCTTTTGCAAATTCACCCTCTCCGAGTTTCTGCTTGATCTTAGTCTTTGCCTTGTTGGTGACAACGAATGTCAGCCAGTCAGGGGACGGTTTCTGGTTCTTGCTGGACATGATGTCCACAACATCTCCGGTCTTCAGCTTATCTGCGATTCTTACAGCCTTGCCGTTGACCTTTCCACCTGTACATTTGATGCCGAGATTGCTGTGAATCTCAAATGCAAAGTCAAGTACTGTTGCTCCTGCCGGCAATTTTCTCAACTCACCCGATGGGGTAAACACAAATATCTCCTGGGTCGGAAGCTCGAGCACGTCATCCTCATAGTAGGAAGCCATAGGGTCTGTCTCGGAGCCGAGAGGACTCTCCAGAGCCTTCCTTACTGCAGTAAGCCATTTGTCGAGTGTCTCTTCGTGCCTTATACCCTTGTATGACCAATGAGATGCAAGTCCGCTTTCCGCCATGTCATCCATTCTCTTTGTACGGATCTGTACTTCAAGTGAACTTCCTTCCTTGTTCTTGACTGTAATATGCAGTGACTCGTAACCGTTCGGTTTCGGATTCGAAATCCAGTCACGCAGACGCTTGGTGTCAGACTCGTATTCTTCGGTCACGTATGAGAATACTTTCCAGCAGAGGGCGTGCTCAATTGCCCTGTCTTCCTCACAGTCGATGATGAATCTGATAGCGAACACATCGAAGACCCCTTCGAAAGGAACCTTCTGCTTCTTCATCTTCTTGTAGATGGATAGGGCAGTCTTGGTGCGTACCTTAAGTTTATACTGGATTCCTTCTTCCGACAGTTTCTGCTTGAGCGGCTCGATGAACTGCGTCATAAGTCTTTCCCTGTCCTTCTCGGTGCTCTTGAGCTTATTGGTGATGGCTCTGTACTGCTCCGGATCTGCATGGCGGAAATAGATGTCCTCCATTTCGCTCTTGATGTTGTAGAGACCCAGCTGGTGAGCCAGCGGGATATACAGCATCATTGTCTCAAGAATCTTTCTTTCACGCGACAGTTTAGGGAACATGTCGAGCGATCTCATCACTTCCAGACGGTCGGCAATCTTCAGGACTGTCACTCTCGGGTCGCGTGAGTATGAGACAATAAGCTTCTTATAGTTTTCTGCTTCAAGCTGAGTGTCTTTCGGTTTGATTGTGGAGATCTTGTTCAGACCGTCGACAATGGTATACACATCTTTTCCGAAACCAGCTGACATGATGTCGGTCTCCGGATAAAAACGAGTAGCCTCATGCAGGAAAACGGCAGCGATACATTCCGCTGAAAGACCGATTTCGTCGCAGGCTATTCTTGCCACTGCGACAGGATGTTCGATGAAAGGATGCCCGTTGCTGCGGGTATGCTCCTTCAGCGCTTCGTCTGCAATCCTGTATGCCTTGAATACAAGTTCCTTTCCGGCTTCATCATACCTTGGGAACAGTTCTTCTATAAATTGTTTCATATGTTCTATACTTTCCAGACTTTAAGATACTGCTGCAGCACCCACATTTCATCTCGATATTTTGCTGCTGCCATGAAATCAAGGTCTGCTGCTGCCTTTTCCATATTGCGTTTAGCCTGCTCGACAGCCTTTTCCACCTGAGGCCTTGTCATCGAGCGGATGACAGGATCCTGAAGTACTGCTGCAAGGTCAGCCTGGAGATATCCGTCGACATATGCCGAATTGCTTTCTCGTTTTGAGTCGTGTCCAAGTCCGACGCTGATCTGTCCCTTACCGAGGTCACTCGGACTTGGAATATACATCGGCGCGTCATATGAATTCGCTGCACTTACCCTGCCGCTGCCATAGTTTCCTGCCTCTTCCAGAAGTACATTCTTCTTGATTCCTACCTGGGTCGGAGTGATACCGTGCAGCTTGTTGTACTCCATCTGCTTGGTGCGTCGTCTGTCGGTTTCATATATCGTACGCTGCATCGAATCAGTGATATTGTCGGCATACATGATCACGAGTCCGTTTACGTTTCGTGCAGCTCGTCCGGCTGTCTGGGTCAATGCTCTGTCGCTTCTGAGGAAACCTTCCTTGTCTGCATCCAGAATCGCTACGAGTGAAACCGTAGGAATGTCCAGACCCTCTCTCAAGAGATTGACTCCTACAAGGACATCGAAAAGTCCGTTCTTGAAGTCCTCGATGATTTCCACTCTCTCCATCGTATCTACATCCGAGTGGATATAGCGGCAACGGACACCCATCTTTGTGAAGTATTTCTCCAGTTCCTCGGCCATACGCTTTGTGAGCGTCGTGACAAGTACTCTTTCGTCCAGCTCTGTACGTTTCTGTATTTCCTCCAGCAGGTCATCTACCTGATTTTCTGTAGGACGTACCTCAATCGGAGGATCAAGCAGACCGGTAGGTCGTACTACCTGTTCCACGACGAGGCCTTCGGATTTTTCCAATTCGTAATCTGCCGGAGTAGCACTTACGAACACCTTCTGACCGGTGATAGCCTCGAATTCATCGAATTTCAAAGGCCTGTTGTCTGCTGCTGCAGGAAGTCGGAAACCATATTCGACCAGTACTGATTTTCGTGAATGGTCGCCTCCATACATGGCTCGTATCTGCGGCAGAGTTACGTGACTTTCGTCGATGAACGTGATGAAATCCTTTGGGAAGTAATCGATCAGACAGAACGGTCTCATTCCTTCTGACCTGCCGTCAAAATAGCGGGAATAGTTCTCAATACCCGGGCAGTATCCCATTTCCTTGATAAACTCCAGATCGTATTCGACTCTTTGCTGCAACCTCTTGGCTTCCAGGTGTTTGCCTATGCTCTTGAAATATTCGCATTGGGCTGCCATGTCATCCTGAATCTGACTGATGGCTTTTGTGCTTCGCTCCTTTGTGGTGACAAAGTTACCTGCAGGATATATTGATATTTCGTTAAGCTCATCGATGAATGCTCCGGTAAGCGGGTCTATGATCGATATCTGCTCGACTTCGTCGCCGAAGAATTCGATGCGTACGGCATTCTCTCCATATCCTATGCAGATGTCAACTGTGTCGCCGCGGACTCTGAATGTGCCTCGCTTGAACTCAGCTTCGGTGCGGCAGTAAAGTGCGTCTACAAGCTGGTACAGCAGTCTGGACATGCTGCGCTGTTCGCCCCGTTTCACCACGACCGTCTGCTCATGGAAGTCGGCCGGGTTTCCGATGCCGTAAAGGCATGAAACGCTGGATATTACAATCACGTCGCGTCGTCCCGAGAGCAGGGAAGAGGCTGCACTTAATCTGAGCTTCTCGATTTCATCGTTAATACTCAGGTCCTTCTCAATGTATGTATCAGTTACCGGAAGATATGCCTCCGGCTGATAATAATCGTAGTATGATACGAAATATTCGACAGCATTGTTCGGGAAAAATGACTTGAACTCTCCGTATAGCTGTGCTGCGAGTGTCTTGTTGTGACTCAGGATGAGGGCAGGGCGCTGCAGTTTCTCGATGACGTTCGCCATTGTGAAAGTCTTGCCTGAACCGGTCACACCAAGCAATGTTACAGCGTCAACACCCTGATTCAGAGCGTTGCATATGCCTTTGATTGCACTTGGCTGGTCGCCCGATGGCTTGTATTCGCTGTCTATCTTGAATTTCATACCTGATCCCGTCATTCATACCTGATCCCGTCATTCCCGACCTGATCGGGAATCTATGCAAATATAATGAATCTAATTCATTCCCCTTTAACAAAAATTATTATCTTTGCGTGATTTTGAAAACAACGTTTTATAAAACAATAGTACTATTATGGTTTATTCACACGAAGTGCAGCAGATGTGCTGCGTAAAGAAGGGCCCAAATCACGGTCCAGCTCCAATTCCTGAGGAAGGAAAGTGGGTAAAATCAAAGCAGATTACTGATATCTCAGGTCTTACTCATGGTATCGGTTGGTGTGCTCCTCAGCAGGGAGCATGTAAGCTTACCCTCAATGTTAAGGAAGGTATCATCCAGGAGGCTCTCGTTGAGACTATCGGATGTTCAGGTATGACTCACTCAGCTGCTATGGCATCTGAGATCCTTCCTGGCAAGACTCTTCTTGAGGCTCTTAACACTGACCTCGTTTGCGACGCTATCAACACAGCTATGCGCGAACTCTTCCTCCAGATCGTTTACGGACGTACTCAGTCAGCTTTCTCTGAGGGTGGTCTTATGATCGGTGCTGGTCTTGAGGACCTCGGAAAGGGTCTCCGTTCACAGGTTGGTACACTTTACGGTACTCTCGCAAAGGGTCCTCGTTACCTCGAGATGGCAGAGGGTTACATCAAGACTCTTGCTCTCGACAAGAACGACGAGATCTGCGGATACCAGTTCGTCCACCTCGGACGCTACATGGACCTCATCAAGAAGGGTGTAGATGCTAATGAGGCTCTCGCACAGGTAACAGGAACATACGGCCGCTTCTCTGAGGAGGCTGGTGCAGTTAAGTACATTGACCCACGTCACGAATAATAAGGAGGAAAGACAATATGATTAGAGAAGTAAAATTCGAAAGCCAGGATCGTCGTATTAACCAGATCCTCGCAGTTCTCAACGAGAACGGTATCGCTTCTATCGAGGAGGCAAACGCAATCTGCGATCAGTA
>JAZLDR010000027.1:0-7119 GCA_045614805.1 Candidatus Cryptobacteroides sp.
GCTGAGGAGACTCCTGCCAAGGATATCTCACCACCGGTTCCAACGGCTCTGTCTGAGTCCAGTCGGAACATGAAACTATTGCTGCTGCAGCAATCGCTGTAAGTATCAATTTCTTCATGGCATTCATCAATTATACTGTTTAACATCCCACCAGACTCTTGTTCCCATGCCGTCACCGGTCTTTGTCCCCTGAGTCTCGGAGTTCAGAGTCGATATGGCTTCCTGCAGGTTTGCACTGTTCATCTGATATTCCTCCACAGGGTAAGTAAGCCTGCGTGCATGGTGTTCCAGATCCACTGTTCCGCCACTCTTGTCCTGAGGGGCCGGGAGCAGACGAGGATAGCCCGTACGTCTGTATTCAGACCACGCCTCCACGCCGAGCGGGAAGATTGCAATCCACTTCTGCGTGATGATCTTCTCCAGATTCACCTCTGAATCAGCACCTGTCTGCCATGCCACTGTGACATCACTCTGACGCATAGACATGCTGTAGCCACCAAGAGGGTCAACATAGACAGCCGGCTTGCTTTCTGTGTCTGCGATATATTCCGCGGCACCGGACGCTCCCTTTTCTTCAAACGAAAGTGCAATGCCCTGTTCGTACAGTTCTCGTGCAGCCTCTTCGCTTCCCCAGCGGAGTTCATACTCAGCCATAAGGAAACTGACTTCGGCAGCATTGAGCCACAGATAAGGAGTGTCTGTAGTCACGACCATATTGGAATAACTGCTTACGGCAGCGGTCTTGCTGGACACGTCGGAACCGATGCGGATACCGGCATAGTTGCCGTCTGCATTGGTAAGGAACATCTTTTCCCTGCGAGGATCGTTGTAGCCGTTCATGTAGTTTATGATGTCCGCTCCCACACGATGGTCAGCCCAGTCGTTGTATATAAGTGCGGTACGGTTCTCTGTCGCATGCATGTATGCATTGTCAGCATTTGCTGTAATCACTCCTGACGATATGGCCTCCTCTGCCTTTGCCTTTGAAATTTCTGGCTTCACATAACTCAGACGCATTGCCATGCGAAGTTTCAGCGAGTTGGCATATTTGAGCCACTGGGAGATGTTGCCATAATATACATAGTCATAACTGCTCCATGCAGACGCAGCAAGGCCTGTATTCTCCGAGAACACCTTGATGGCAGCATCAAGTTCCTCGAACATCTTCATATAGACTTCCTCCTGGCTGTCATATTTGACATAGATGGACTCGTTTGCAACTGCATCAGAATAAGGTATAGGTCCGTATGAATCGGTCATCCTGTGCATGATAGCCACCCTGAGCAGGTTCGCAAACGCATTTGCCACTTCATCATCTGTCGCAGTCACGATACCTCTGTATGGTGCATAAGTGTCTGTGATCACATTGGCAAACGGCCATTTTCTCCAGTCAGCAGAAGGATTGAAGGTCTCGAAGCGGGTGAGCCATGTGTCAACGGTAGAGCCGATGTAGCCCCCGAACGGACCACCTGAAAGGCTCTCGTTGAATTGATACATATGCTCCTGAACCGGTACTACAAGATTCTGGAGGTTCAGTACCTTGGTACCTGTACGATAGTTGTTCACCTCCATCTGTTCACCTGTCACCTGATTGGGATTGGTGTTCATCTCCAGGAAGCCTGCTGTGCAGGATGTTGTGAGGACTATCGAAAACAATATCATTATCTTCTTCATATCTGTCCCTCCTAAAAATCAAGTTTTACATTGAAACCGAGACTTCTGAGCGAAGGCATCATGAAGTAGTCGATTCCCTGATAGTTGTTCCCGGTGGATGCCACTGCCTCAGGATCAAACGGAGCCTTGCAGTATATCATCCACAGATTGTGTCCGACAAGAGAAAGGGTAAGTCCCATCTTGTTCTTGAACCACTTGCGAGGAAGAGTGTATCCCACAGAGAGTTCCTGCAGACGGAAGTTGGTTGCACTATAGGTATAGTACTGAGGCAGTCCGCTCTGCGAACCTATTGCCTGGTACCACTTCTGTGCATCCATCATCTCACGTCCGTTCACAAGCACTCCGCCGGCGTCTCTTGCCGCAGCCGAAGCCTCAGACACTCCATAAAGGTCAAGGCTCGCCTGAGTTGCAGAATAACATACGCCTCCGACACGTCCTGAGAAGAGAATGCCGAGATGGAGTCCCTTCCATGAGAAGTCATTTCTCCAAGCTAGATTGTATTTAGGGAATACTGTTCCGAGGAATATTTCGTCTGCCTCATCGGTGATAGCTATATCTCCGTTCTCATCAATCTCGATATATCCTCTGTCATTGGTCTGGATATCAGATGTTGTATAGAGGTCTCCGAGCGTTCCTCCCTGCTTGAGTATGAACTTGCTCTTTCCGAGAGCCTTGATGTCAAGCTGGTCAAGGTCAAGAGGCTCGCCTGTCACCGGATTGACCGCATTGGATGCAAGGTCGAGGATCTCGTTCCTGTTCCATGAGAAAGTGAAGTTGCTGTCCCACGAGAAACCGTTCCAGTCATGTCCATATCCGAGGGAAGCCTCGACTCCGGTATTCCTCACGTTACCTGTCTGAAGATAGATCGTCGTATAGGATGACGATGGAGGAAGAAGCGGGTCAAACGTCTGATTATATGTATCGGCGAGATACCATGAAAGATTGAGGCTGAGATCCTGCCAGAAGGTCATCTCAAGACCCACCTCATAAGTAAGGGTACGCTCAGGCTTGAGGTCGCTGATAGGATAATGCGTCTTGTCCTTCCATATCTTGCTGGTCGGGTCATATTCGTATGTAGGAACAGTGAGGAAGCGAGGGAACGGCATACCTACCGATGCAACCGATCCTCTCACCTTGAGATAGCTCAAGGCTCCCATATCCCAATGAGATGAAGGTACCCACGAAAGTCCGGCAGACGGATAGAAGAAGCTTGACTGGCTTGATCCTGCTATCTGCGAAGCCCAGTCATTACGGCCTGTCGCTGTAAGGTAGAGCATCTTCTTCCAGCCCACCTCAATGCTTCCGAACACAGACTGGGTCTGGTCATGCCATCCGCTCTTGGTCGCTCTCTTCTTGGTGTCATCAAGGTCCATCACATTGAACACATTGGCAAGACCGTTTGCCTGGATCGGACCGCCATATCGCATCTCGTCAGTCTTGATGTCGTTGATGGAAGCACCCAGATTGGCCACAAGGCTCCAGTCCTTTCCGAAAGTCTTGTTCACATTGAGCATGATGTCGGCGTAGGTCTGCGTGTCAAGGCCTCTTGCCTCGGTATAGTGACCGTTCTTTCCTCCTTCTGAGATGGTGGATTCGGTCGTCGCATAATACTTCTGCGTATAGAGGTTGTCAGCATTGTCTATGCGTACACGTCCTGTGACATTGAGCCAGTCAAGGATGTCGTAACTTGCATTCAGCGACAGCATATAACGTTTCTTGTCGTTGTTGCGGAGATTACGGTAGTTGATCCAGTACGGGTTCTGCATACGCAGGTCTCCCGTAAGGTCATCGCTCCAGAACTGTTCCATCAGTTTCGTTCCCGGATTATATCTCTCGAAGCTCCTGTAAAGGTCGAAGTCCTCGCCACGAGGGAAAAGATATGCCGATGTAAGAGGGTTTGCATACACACCCTGATTGGTCATGTTCTGGTCCTTCTGGATAATGTAGCTTGCACTGGCATCAAGACGGAGCTTGTCATTGAGGAAGTATGTCGTGTTCCTGAATGTGAAGTTATAGCGGTCATACAGGTTATTCGGTATGATTCCGTCCGAATTGACTGCCGCAGCAGAGAAATATGTCTGATTCTTGTCTGTTCCGCCGGAAACGGTAAAGGCATTAGTATAGGTATGACCAGTCTCAAAGTAGTCCTGCGGAGTGTAGCCGCTGCCCTGAGCCATCTTCGGGCCCCAGCTGTAGATGCCGGAACCGCTGTTCTTGCCGTTCAGACCTGTTCCATACCTGTTCTGGAACTCTGGCAGACGGAACGGATCGAGAAACTCCGTATTGCTGGAGAATGTCACTTTAAGCCTTCCTGCCTCACCTTTCTTAGTTGTGATCATCACTGCTCCGTTTGCCGCCTGCGAGCCATAGAGGGCCGCTGCTGCCGCACCGGTCAGCACCGAGATGGACTGAATGTCTTCCGGGTTGATGTCTGCGATGGACTCGGTGGCTCCCTGAGAGTCGAACTCTGTGCCACCGCCTCCTCCGAAGTTATACATCGGCACGCCGTCGATGACATAAAGTGCGTTGGAACTCTGGCTTATGGATTTGTTACCACGGAGAACGACCTTTGACGCTCCGCCGACTCCCGATGAAGAGGCATTGATGGTCACTCCGGCCACCTTTCCCGAAAGGGAGTTGATGAAGTTGGCATCCTTTACTCCGGTCACTAAATCTGAACTGACCTCCTGGACATTGTAGCTCAGGGCCTTCTGGTCACGGCGGATACCGAGGGCGGTAACCACCGTACCTTCAAGCTCCAGTGAAGACTCCGTCAGCGTCACATTAAAGACACTGCGTTGTCCGATAGGTAATACAACAACGCTGTAGCCGAGGCTGTTGAACTCGAGCTGGCCTCCGAGGTTCTCACCTGGAATCTCAAGAGAAAACTTTCCGTCAAGGTCTGTCACTGTTCCGATCTTGGTATTCCTGATCAGAACAGAAACTCCCGGGACCGGGAGACCTGCGGGGTCAAGGGTCTGACCTGTAATTGTCCTGGCCTTTGCCACAACCTTCTTGGACAATAGGATATTCCTGTCCTTCAAGGTCCAGACAACATCAGAGCCCTTTACCATCTGCTCCAGAGCTGCACTCAGCGGTGCGTTGTTCACATTCACTGTCACCTTGACATCAATATCGACGTCATCTTCAACGGTGAACAGATAACGGGTCTGTTCCTCGATGGCAACCATCACTGTCTCCATCCTCATGTCCTTGACATTAAGTGTCACACGTGCATCCTGTGCAGCTGCTTCACTTGAGAAAGACACGAAGAAGACCGAAGCCGCCAACAGGCACATCAACACCCGTGGAAGTGATCTGAACTTCATAATGATTATAGTTAGTGGTTATTAATTCTTTTGTGGTCAGTCTTTACCTTACAAGGTATGTATTTGTCTTCTGGTCGTATGAGTAGTCGAAATCCACGACGTTCTGCAGAAGTTCCAGTGCGGCCGCCGGACCGTCGCTGACATATACCTTCATATACCTTATCTTTTTGTCCGGTATATTTGTTTTCTCTATCCTTATATCCACACCGAAGGTCTTCTCAAACTTGGCCAGAACATCCGTAAAGGAGAGGCCTCCGCAGTTTACGATACCCTCTGTCCATCTATATTGAGAAGCAAGATTCTCAGACTGGACCTTGTGAAGCCTTCCGTCAACGAGAGTGGCGATCTGGTCTGGTCTGAGTTCGGCAACAGCTGTTTCTGTTTTGTCTAAGATTGACACCCTACCTTCCAGAAGTGCTGTCGAGAAATCACCCGTCTGTTCCTCAGCTATGATATTGAACTTGGTTCCAAGGACCTTTACGTCGTAGGCGAATGTCTCAACGATGAATGGTTTATCTGCATCTTTTGCCACATCAAACATAGCCTCACCGTTAATCTTTACCCTTCTCTCTTTTCTTGAGAAGACTGTAGGATATTCAAGAACAGATCCCGAATTCAATTTCACGACTGTTCCGTCAGGGAGGGTGACATTTGCACGCTGACCCGGATCGGTACTTAAAGCGAGCATCTGAGGACTGCTTGATAACGAAAGCTCATCATTGAAATGCCAGTTCAACAGGACACCCAGTATCAGTGCCGCAGCCACCGATGCGGCATAGACAGCAATCCGGCGTATTCTTCTGACCTTTGATGCAGTCTGCATCCTGGTCATTTCGGCCTTAAGTTCCATCTTCGAAACAGTCAAGGTCGTAAGCACGAAACGATCATAAGCCTTCTGAAACTCATTCTTGTTGGCTTCGTCCTTATTTAGCCAAGCCTCGATCGCCGATATTTCAGATGCATCGGCCTCGTTCATAAAGAACTTTTCCAATATATATCTGTCAATTTCCATATTCAAAATTTTAGCTTCATATATATAAAGATACATAAGTGCGAAATATTCGCCGAAAAAAATCATTTTTTTGCGGAGATTTGTTCAGATTTTGAAAATCGTATGGAAGTTTATATTTTTGTCCCATATGATGAACAACGATGATATATCCGTAAAGGCCGTAGAGCTCCTTTTCACCAAGCAAAGGAGGACTTTCCTGAACCTTGCCATGTCAATGGTTCATGATGCCGAAATTGCCGAGGATATACTTCACGACTCTTTTATTTCTCTTTGGGAGAAACGGGAAAGTGTTGATGACTTTATTGACTATCTCTACATCACAATCCGCAACAACTGTCTCCGCTACAGAAGAGATACCAGCATCCATAAGGCAGTCTATGACAAGATAGCCCAGAAGGAACAGGGCCTGATGGAAATCTATACCCGAACTATCGAGAACTGCGATGTCGCCAACCTTCAGGAAAAAGAAGTATCCAACATCATATATGATGTGATGTCAAAATTGTCTGCCCAGGACAGAAAGATATTCATGATGAAGAAATTCGACGGAAAGTCATACAAGGAAATCTCAGAAGAACTCGGCGTCACAACTTCCGTCATAGATCACAGCCTTCGCAATACTACAGCGAAGATGAAGGTTGCTTTAGCGGACTACACAGCAGTGCTGCTAATGATATTGTCTTTGAACTCGTCTTTGTAGGATTACCCAAATTCACATTTCCCTTAAACACACGTAAAGCCACTTTTCTGCGGAGAGTGAGGGACACTAAATTTGACATAATCTTAAAGAATTTTTGCTCCACCTCTCTTGACGATGAACATAGATTAAATGTGGTCATCGTTTATTCTCTGTTCTGGATGAAAGTGAAATTTCTTTGGGCAGAAAATATTTAAACTGGAATTTTTATGAAAAATAAAATAGTTTGTGTTCCCTCAGTGTTCCCAAGGCCAAAAATGATACGAAAAAAGCACTTACGAATTGCTTCATAAGTGCTTGCTAATCAACCTCTTAGGTTGGTAGCGGGACGCAGGATTGAACTGCGGACCTCATGATTATGAATCATGCGCTCTAACCAGCTGAGCTATCCCGCCATGATTTTTTGT
>JAZLDR010000028.1:0-17386 GCA_045614805.1 Candidatus Cryptobacteroides sp.
ACTTCCTCGACCTTTGCAATCATCTCGTTTGAGACCTCGGACACCTTGATGGCCATCCATGGCATGTAGTCCTTACCGACTTCTCCGAAGAACTTGATGCTTGCACGCATATCCTGATTTGTCAGTGTGTTGATCCTATAGTCCTTATAAACTCCGCTGATTGTGAAAGCTCCGTGATCTTCGTCATGTTCTGTGATGTGTACCTGCTTGCCGACTGCACCGTCGCTCCAGTCCTGATATTCCATCATCTTCTTGACGAAACTCTCGCTTACTGCAATCTCATCGGCATTCCGAGGATAACTTCCTTCAGTGAAAGGAATCTCAAGCATCTCAAAAAGTCCTGCAGATCCACAATACTGGTCGGCGACATTGAATAGTTCCTGATAGCCGTTCTCCATCTTGAAGACATTGTTGCCCGAAGAATAATCAAGCGGAAGGCTGTAAGACACCTGTACATCTGTTATCTCCGGCATAGTTTTCAGGTCGTCGATGATACTCTGGTGAATCGCATTGTCTGTACCTCTGAGCTCTGTATAGATAAGATTCCCGTATTCATATCCCGGCCTGTCATTGACGGCCTTGTGGTACTGAGCCCCAATCACGCCCATCAATGTGAGCAGAAGTGCGCATATTCCGGTCTGGATGAAAAGAAGTACCAGTTTCCAGACCTTTTTGCTCTCCTTATAGTTTCTGATGGCTGCTCCAGCTGGAATCCTGGAATAGAGATAACCCGGCACAAGGGCCGCAATGAAGAATACAGCCAGTACCACCCCTGATACTGTAATATATGTTCCTCTTACTAGAAGAGCATCGGCATGAACTCCGACAATATCCTCAATGATTCTTTGAAGTGAAAGTACAATAGCCGCAACTACGACCAATGCCGTCGCGACATCAACTGCCGCCTCCTTGAACATGATGCCGTAAATATTTGTGCCTGCAGCACCATAGCACTTGCGTACTCCCATCTCCTTTGATCTCTTCACCAATGCAGATACTGACATCAGGATATAGTTCAGAAGGGAAATCATGATGAGAAGTATGGCTACCACAGTAAGAATAACCATCATGTTTCTGATATTGTCAGATGAAGTGTATTCTTCAACCAAAGGGGATAGAATGAAATTAATGTCAATTCCGGATTCTTCTGCCATCTTTATGTCTTCAGGAGAATAGTTCCTTTCCTGCATCAGCCTGATTGCCGGAGCGAGCATTTCCGGATCCGTCCCATCTTCGAGTCTTACATATCCCTTGTAACGGTCGTTGCCGATCCAATTTTCTGTCGATCCTTTTCCATAAGATTCCATCGACAGAAGTACATCATACCTTACCGAACTATGATGAGGGAAGTCTTTGAATACTCCTTCAATAGTCATGGCAAATTGTGGCAGGTCTTCGTTTGCGATGACCTTTCCGATCGCTTCAGATACACCTCCCATCTTTTTTGCAAAGCTTTCGGAAACCATAACCGTCGCCATTTTTCCAAGTGCCTGCTTCGGGTTTCCCGCAAGTATCTCCGTGTCAAAGACATCGAAGAAACAGGTGTCGGCGATTATGATCGATCCGTTTATGATATTTTTGTCTTCATCTATGAACCTGTCACTCTCCCAGATGAAAGTGGTTCGTGTGGCTGTCCTGACTCCAGGGACATATTGCTTGAATCCTGGTGCAACAGCTCCTGGAACCTGGCCATAATCATGTTCTTCACCCTGTTGTGTATATAATGTGCGGATCTTGTAAATCTGTCCATAATCTGTGTAGCATGTGTCATGGCTCATCTCATAGCATATCTTCGCAATCAGAATCATGCCGATGGCCACTCCTGTACCGAGGGAAAATGCCTTGATTATCGTTTCCTTGATTTTCATTTTGACGTATAAGTTGTTCTTTATAAGCTTTCGAGCCAAATAATTACATTCGATGTGCCAAACTATATAATAGATTGATATACAGATAGATGTAAATTCGGATGGTGGGATCAGGTGTAAAGTTTCTTTACACTTTTGTAAAGTGTACGAAGGCAGGTGCCCTGCAACTATCATCGCAGGACACCTTCAAGCTATAACTTAACCTATGAAAAACTATTCAATGTTTGTAACAGCAAATCCTATACCTGGACAGACATACTCGTATTTCAAATAAAACCTCTATATTTGCATCCGCCCATAATATAGAGCATGCCCCAGAAAGACAATAATATCGACTTTGACGACCTGTTCCGTTACAACTACAGGCCTCTTTGTCTGTATGCTCTGCACTACCTTCAAGATGTGGATCTTTCGGAGGACATCGTCCAGGAAAGCTACACGGCGCTATGGGAGAAGCTTCAGGAAGGGGTTCAAGTATTCAACCGCAAGTCTTATCTATATATGATGGTACGCAATCGTTGTCTGGACCATCTTCGTAAGAAAGGCATTCCGACGGAATCCCTCAAGCCATACGACACCTACGGAATCATCGATGATGACGATGCACAGGAGAGGGCCCATAACGAAGCGCGTATGTGGACTGCAATTGACAGTCTTCCGGAAAAATGTCGCGAGGTCTTCATCCTCAGCAAGCGTGACGGACTGAAGTATGAGGAAATCGCCGAGGAATTGGGATTGTCCGTAAACACAGTCCGAAACCAGATCAGCAAGGCCCTGAAAGTCCTGAAGGAAGGTGTACACAAACTTTATACATTCTTTTTCGCATAATTGCTCAAACCATATAGTACTTCTTCAAAACACTTCCGTCTTAATGTCGGATTAACGGAATCTTAGATCTTTTTATGTCAGACTTTGAGGATAAACACATGGACTTCGTCCTGAAACATTATCAGGAGGGCAAGTTCGACACTCAGAAGGCGATAAGTCGCTTCAATGAGGCTCACGGCATCGTCCGGAAGCCTCGCAGAAGAGTGTTGCCGTGGGTGTCAGGCATCGTTGCGACAGCTGCGGCGATCGTTCTTTGTGTCTTCCTATTCCGTGGCAATCATCAGCGGCAGATCCAGCTCATGGCAAGTGATCAGGTGCAGGAGTTTGTACTTCCTGACGGCACTGAGGTGACCCTCGCTCCAGGCTCAAAGATCAGCTACTGCGAGAAGTATCCAAGACAGACCCGGCTTGAGGGTAAGGCTTACTTCGAAGTGGCTCGCGACGAGGCTGTGCCGTTTGAGATTACCTCGGACGGCGCATTCGTAAGGGTGCTCGGAACAAAGTTCATGGTGGATGCCTGTTCATCGGTCAAGGAAGTCTATGTTGCCGAGGGAAAAGTTCTTTTCGCAAGGAACTCGGATGCCGAAGGTGTGATCCTGACAAAGGACATGCAGGCGACTCTTTCGCCTGACGAAAATGTCCCTGTCATAACTGTGGAGCCCGACGTCAACTCCATAGCCTGGCGGCGAGGAACTTTCATCTTCGACAAGACACCTCTCAAGGAGGTGCTTGAGACTCTTTCAGAGTACTACAATGTGTCTTTCGCGGCGACAGACCTCGACAAGCAGCTCAGCGGAGAGTTCTACACTGAAGACCTGGACTTTATCATCTCTCTCATTGAGTCTGCACTGGATGTTCATATCGTCAAGAGATAAGACTATCATTCGACAAGTACGGGTATCGCGCCCAAGTCCTGGAACTGATCATGAGGGCGAAAGATGTCCGCCTATAATTCATTGAATCTCGTTTCTATAGATGAAGAAAGGGCAGTGTCGCCATACTCATGCGCTACACCTGCCAGGACTGCAAGAACATTACAGCAGGCGTCAAAATAATCTACGGCATATTCATAATGTCTGAGGAAGAACCGACATGATTCAAGTGCCGCATCCGACATCGATGAACATAAGGATGAGGCCTTTTCATATTCTCCTGCCAGATAGTACGCCTCGATAATACAGATCAGGTCTCTCTCATTGGAAAATCCCAGCATGATTATATCGAGCGGGAAATTCCGCTCTGGGATGACCTCCTGGCATTTATCAAGTATCTCCACAGCGCGTTCATATTCGCCCTTTTCAATCATTTCCATAGCCACTGATGCAAATATTCCTCTTTGAGACATAACCCCGGTAAATGTGTACAGGTTCTGATAGTCGACAAACCAATCTGTTCTCTTCAGGCTGTCCCACTCATATACGGATGTCATCTTCCGATACAGTTCATCCGTATCGGTAAATCCTCTCTCGGAGAGGTTTGTCCTGTTTCTGACAGGAACGAACCGGTATGTGAAGCCGTCATACATAAGGTAATCCTTTATGCCGACCTGGAGATCTCCGCCTGCACTGAGAAAATTAAGCGGCCTGTCCCATTGATATTCAGAAAGAAGATCCAGAAGGAACAACTCTGGTTTTGTAATGCCGTTCTTTCCTTCCGGAATAGTCAATACTATCTCCTCCGGAATGAGATCAGCGTATTTCGCGTCAAGTATTCCATGCTTGATCACGTTCTCTTTGTTTACCGGAATGCTGAATTTTCTGGATGCGATATAATCCACATAATCACCATTGGTCAACTGAATCTTTGCCTCCGGATGCCGGAATACCTCCATGACGTCTGCCAGCGGAAATACCGTGTCTCTATGGTCATATATCAGAACATACTCATTTTCGCCCTGCATATACTGCCTTTTACCGATAGCCAGATCAAGCGGCGCTGATTCATTTGACGCATATTTCATCTGGTCTATATGCCAGTCCGCTCCAAGGAGGGAGGTGTTCACGATGCGTACATCAGTGCGGAATCCTTCTACTTCCTGAACATACCAGAGCGGGAATGTATCATTGTCTCCATGTGTGACAAGAATACCGTTTTCTCCAATCCCGCTGAGGTAGTTGAAGGCAAGTTCGCGTGCCGTGTATCTGTTGCTTCTGTCATGGTCATCCCAGTTCTGTGCGGCCATCAATGCAGGTATTCCCATACACAAGCAAACGACAATTATTGACGCTGACCTGTTTTTCAATATCAGGCGTATCTTCTCTGCTATTGCAAACGCACCAATACCTATCCAGGCACTGAAGAAATAGAATGAACCGACATATGCGTAATCTCGTTCTCTGACTTGAAGAGGGGATTGATTCAGATAGATGACGATAGCTATTCCGGTCATGAAGAACATCAGGAAATTGAGCCAGCATCCTCTTTTGTCTCTTGCGTATTGGAAGAACATTCCGATGAGTCCGAGCAGAAGCGGAAGCATGTAATAATGGTTTTTTCCCTTGTTTTCAGACAGATATTCAGGAGCATCCGACTGGTCACCAAGCCTGATCCTGTCTATAAAGCCGATTCCGCACTCCCAATTGCCCTTGAATATATCTCCTGGCGTCGGACTGTGAATCTCGTTCTGGCGACCTGCGAAATTCCACATGAAATACCTCCAGTACATCCAGTTGACCTGATAGTCGAAAAAGAATACAAGATTCTGCATGAAAGTAGGCTTCATGTCTTTGCAGCCGGGCACCTTGACTCCTTTGTTTCCGATGTAACTCTTGTATATGTCAATATATGACTGTTCTCTGTTATCCCACATACGGGGAAACAGCATTTGGGAGCCGGGAGTATATGAAATATCCACGCTCTTTCCTTTTACATACCTGTCACCCATCCTCGCCCAATATTCCTTGTCTTCGATATCGTATTCAGCTCCGAAGAATTCTCCATATACAACAGGACCCTTCGGGTATTGGTCGCGAGCCAGATAACTCATGAGGGTGAAAGGATTGTCCGGCTTGTTCTCGTTCATAGGGGTGCCTGCATTGGCGCGTATGACGATCGTAGCATATAATGAAAATCCTATGATTACGCTCGTAATGCACAGAAGTACGGTGTTGAGTACAACCTTTCCTCTTCTGAGGCTCCTGAACAATCCAAAGAACAGTCCTGATATGAGCGCAAGCATGAATGTTACCGCTCCGGTGTTGAACGGTAGACTGAATACATTGACAAACAGAAGATCAGCATATGCGGCCACTTTGGGGAGAAACTGAATGATTCCGATGAGGATGGCCAGCAATATCAGACATGACAGTATGAAAATCCCGCACAATTTTGCTAGAGAATATCTGCTGTTTTCGCGTATACGATAAAAGTACATGAATACGATTGCAGGAATGCTGAGCAGATTCAGAAGATGCACTCCTATTGACAGGCCCGTCAGAAAGCATATGAGTATGATCCATCTGCCGGAATATGGTTCTTCTGCTTCTTCATACCATCTGGTCATAGCCCAGAAGACGACGGCCGTGAACAATGATGACATTGCATACACTTCCGCCTCCACAGCGGAGAACCAGAATGTGTCGCTGAAACAGTAGGCGAGTGCTCCTACAGCCGCACATCCGCAGATGACAAGGATGTCTGTTACATTGTATTCTTTCCGGGGGATGAGTCTTCTGATAAAGAAAATAATAGTCAGGTACAGAAAGAAAATGGTCAATGCGGAGCAGATCGCGCTGCATGAATTGATAGCCGCGTCGACATGTTCAGGAGCGACGAACAATGTAAATAATCTGGCGAGAATCTGCCATGTGGGATTTCCGGGAGGATGACCGACTTCAAGCTTGTATGAAGATGCAATGAACTCGCCGCAATCCCAGAACGAGACGGTAGGCTCTAAGGTCAGAAGGTAGGTTGCAGACGCAATTGTCAGTACGACAAGCGATGTGATGATGTTGCATTTCTTGAAACTTTCTGTAGTCATAAATGTATCGGTTTTGATACAAAATTATCTATAGAAAGTTTTACATTTTCATTTTTGTGTGAGTTTCTTTATGTTGTAATATGTTGATATATAATATCTTATGAAAAAATAACGAAGGGTTGAGAGACAAAAGTCTTACATCAGGCATTTAAAGGTTCTCTGTCTGTGAAATGAGGGCCCTGAGCCAGATTCCGATGTTGGTGTCGTGTTCGGTCAGGCCGAGCTTTTTGCGGATTTCGCTGCTGATTATGTAGTGACGTTTCTTTTGTATGAACTCTCCGACTTCCTTGCCTTTCAAACCCAAGGTGAACAGGCAGCAGTAACCGATTTCCCAGTCTGTCAGTCCTTTCTGCTCAAGGGCGGCAATGAATCCGGGATGATTTTCCTTGAACACGATTTTAGTGGAAATCAGAAATGCTTCCCGGTCGGAAATCAGGTTCTCGATCTCATCCTCTGAAATCTTGTATGCCTTATCATCAGATGATATATGCGATGCGAGTACCTTGTCCAATACCGAAAGCCTTTGCCTGATCAGCGCCATCGCTTCGTCATCGGGTTTGAGCTTCAGTCTGTGGGCGTATCTTCTGATTATTATGATGCAGAGCGCAAGTGCGGCAAAGGAGGCAAGAATGACAGCCCATGTCTGCCTTCTTTTTTCGACAAGTTCGAGCTTGTCGGAATATCTCTCCTGTATTATCCTCGCATTCTGTCTCCGGAGAGTGTCTGCCGGTTCTATGCTCGAAGCGTGTTCCAGGATAATGTTTCTCCATTGGAGTGCCTTGTCTGCCGTCTCCTTATCACCTTTTGTACTGTAGTAATCTACAGCGATATTGATTATACTGTCGCTTGTCATGCTGATTCCGCATTTTTCAAGTGCGATAGAATACAGGAGGGCGTGGCGTGCACGCAGTTCGGAAGTGTTAAGCTGTCTCCTGTCAATGGAGTCCAATGCAACGAAGGCACTGTCGGGATGCATTTCAAGATGGGCTTCAGCCTTGTCTAGCAGGATAACCGCTTCACTGTCGTGCATGCAGGAACCGACGCATAAGGATAGAATCAGGATGAATATGATGTGTGATAGTCTGTGCATAGGTGTTCAGTTTGTAAGACCCGAAGCCCTTAGCAAAATTCGTTCCATTCATCTTGTGGCTATGCGTCTGAGGGGCGGGAGAGATATTATCTGAATATCAGTGTGAATACAGTACTGTGGGAGTCACTCTTGCTCAATGACAGTGAGCCATTGTGCAGACGCATGATCTGACGGGAAAGACTCAGACCGATGCCGGTACCCTCCTGCTTGGTCGTGTAGAACGGAACGAAAATCTCCTCCTGACTTTCCTTGCTGATCGGATGACCGTCGTTGGTCACATTGATGATGATATGCTCTGAGAGATTGATCTCGGCAGTTATTTCAATGTTTTTTGCCTCCGCCTGAACTGCATTCTTCACCAGATTGATGAGAATCTGTGTGATCTGACCTTCATCGGCATACAGCAGCACGTCTTCAGACTTTTCGACATATGTGCATACGGCTCCGCTCATGATGGTCTGTTCTCTGGTCAGGTTTATGACCCTTTCAGCAACTTCCTTGAAATAGAATGCTCTCTTCACTGGGGGAGCCACGCGAGTCAGATTTCTGTACGAATCCACGAATTTGATCAAGCCCTTTGATGACTCTGAAATGGTGCTGAGACCATTCCTGATATCTTCATCTGCTCCGTCGAAAGTCAGCAATGTGTCGCTGAGCGAAGCGATAGGCGTAATGGTATTCATGATCTCATGTGTCAGGACCCTGATGAGTTTAGACCAGGACTGCTGCTCGTTCTCGGCAATCTCGTTGCTTATGTCGTTGAATGCGATGATGCGTACAGTGTCCTTGCCGATTGTTGCTTGAGAAGCGGTCAATGAAATTGTCATTTTGCCGCTTTCATTGTAATAACTTGCCCGCTCTTCATTCCCGTCAGCAATAGTCCGGAAGGAAGCATACAATGAATCACTTACTGAACGAAGCTGCCTGATATGACCGAATGTCGCAATTCCAAGGAGGGAGAGTGCTGTCTTGTTGCAATATGTCACACGGCCATCATTCTCGATCACAGCTATTCCGGTCTTTACATGATCCAGCATCAGACCGAAGTACTTCTCCTGCTCGATGATTTCGTGTCTTTCCTTGTCGAAGATGTTACGCAGACGGTTGAGAGTACGGTTGAACCTCCGTCCTCGGAGACGCCTTTCGTCAAAGCGGAAGTTGAGTTCTTTATCTGCAAGAGCATCAAGCATATAGGCTACCTTAGCTCTCATTTTTCTTGACGTGACAAAAGAAGTGATGGCAGACGATATCACAATCGCTCCCAGAACAATAAATATGACGGTCGGACTTGTCATCAGATATTATACTTCTTCAGCTTCGCATAAAGCGTAGGGCGGCTGATTTCCAGAGACTTCGCCACCATGGACAGATTGCCTCCAAAACGGGTCATGGCCGCGCGGATGGCCTTTTCTTCAGTCTCCTCAAGTGTGTCTGTGCTTGACACTTCAATAGATCCGGATGTTCTTGCCGGAACAATCTCTATGTCAGCCGCGGTCAGCGACTCGTTCTCGGAAAGAATGACAGCCTTCTCGATGCAGTTGGAAAGTTCGCGGATATTGCCGTTCCATGAATATCCCTTCAATAGATCTGCCGCATCAGCGGAAATTCCATTTACATTCCGCCTGTATTTCCCGGCATACTTCTCCACGAAAATCTCGGCCAATGGAATGATCTCGTCAGTTCTTTCCCGCAGGGCAGGGAGGTGGAGCTCGAAAGTATTGATTCTATAATACAAGTCCTGGCGGAACTCACCGCTTGCGACCATCTGTTTCAGATCTTTATTTGTGGCGCAGATGAGCCTTATATCCACAGGTATCGACTTTGTGTCACCTACTCTTGTTATGCTGCGGTTCTGAAGGGCACGCAGCAGCTTTGCCTGAAGGTGCGGGGGAATGTTGCCTATCTCATCAAGGAAGAGAGTGCCTCCGTCTGCCTGCTCGAACTTGCCGACGTGGTCAGTATGTGCATCTGTGAACGCTCCTTTCACATGGCCGAAAAGTTCGCTCTCGAAAAGAGTCTCAGTGATTGCTCCGGCATCCACGCATACCATTGGCCTGAGCGACCTGTCCGACATCCTGTGAATCTCTCCTGCAAGCACGTCTTTTCCGGTGCCGTTCTCGCCGGTGATAAGCACTGTGGCATCTGTAGCGGCAATCTTCTCGACAGTCTGTCTTATGCCCGTCATGACCGGACCTTTGCCCCAGAACATCTTCATGGAAGATGGACGCACCGGCGCTTTTTCCTTCCTGCCGGTTCTGTCATATGCCGCCTTGAGCGTTTCAATCAATTTATCATTGTCCCAAGGCTTTACGATGAAATCGAATGCTCCTCTCTTCATTCCCTCTACGGCCAGCTGAATGTCAGCATATGCAGTAAACAGCACGACCTCAGTTTCCGGAGTGCGCTTCTTGATCTCCGAAAGCCAGTACAAGCCCTCGTTTCCTGTATTTATATCTGTGTGGAAATTCATGTCCAGCAGGACGACATCAGGACCGAAGTCAGCCAGCTTGGTCACCAGTTCCTTCGGTGACGGGATCAGTTCCACCTGCGTGAAATGCAGAGGCAGCAGCACCTTCAGTGCCGCCCTGATTCCGCTGTTGTCATCCACAACCAGTATTTTTGCTTTGCTCTTTGCCATAGATTATTGTTGTAATTCTCAAATTCAAAGATATTACACTACTCAGAAAGAATTATCCGTGCCCATTCAGGCACTTCGTTCACATACATCTTTGCCAACTCTCCATTAGTCAGTCTGAACTGGATCTTTGCATCCTGACCGTCTACTGAATTATCATAAACATATAAACGGTCGACCACAGGAGCAATTGTCTTGCAGTTTTCTATGGACTTGTAATATCTTGAAATAATCTTAGGGATAGGTACATCGTGGCCACCTTCCATTACTCTTCCGGCGATTCTTGCCGCATTGATCGAAGGGTGAGATGTTGATATAAAGAATAGTCTGATAAAGAATCCGGCCTCCTTTGCTCTTATGATGAAGTCGATCTTGTCCTCTGCAGACATCACTGTTTCAAATACGAAATTCTTCTTCTCTGCAAGGCATCTTTCGCGCCATTCAGCACAGTAATTCGCCGCACTTATGATTGCCTCTGGTGAATTCCAATTCCCAAAACGTTCCTTAGCCACTTCATCCGGGTTGATATAGATAGAACCTTCAGCCCATTCATGGTGTAGAAACCTCTGCGTAACAGAAGTTTTGCCGGATCCATTAGGTCCGGCAATAATAATAAGTTCTGGTCTGTGTTCTGTGTTAACCATTTACGGCGCGATTTATACGTTCTGCCCATCTCTCCCTCTTTGCAATAACATTACGTTTCATCTGAGAGAAATGCTCTTCGTCTGCTCTCTGCTTACGCTCTACAGCCTCTTCCGCCACCTCTGTCATAAGTTGGCTGAGCATCTCGTCGCTTGGCTCCTGGCCTGAAACGAACCTGTATGAATTCATCTCCTTCTCCGACATATCGATTGGTTTTTAGTATTTCTGCAAAAATAATATTTTTCAAAGACTATTCCGATTCTTTTGATGAATAATTCTCCTGCTACTCTTTCTTCAGCACTGTTGCCGGATTCGTCCGCATCAGACGGGTAGTCTGAAACACTACGGAAATGAATACTGTCATCAGTACGAAAATAACTGCAGCTACATATGTGAGCCATGAATTTTCTATCCTGACCATATAATTCTCGAGCCATTTCGAGGCTATGAAACAGGCCGCCGGAACCGCCGCGACTGCGGATACGAGTACAGGCGCGATGAACCCCCATACCGTCTTGCGGAACACTTCCAGGCCGGATTCGCCAAAGACCTTGCGTACAGCGGTGTCGTGGGTCCGCAGCTGTGCGTAATAGCCGCTGAAAGCCGCAATAGCCAAAGCAGTCAGCAGCAGGCAGGCCAGCACAAATGTGATAAGAAGATTCTGCAGATTCTTCTCCTTCCTTATGTCATCCTTCAGATACTGGTTTAAAGACTTGACTGAAATCATCTTCTCGTCGTATCCCAGTTCCTTATACATCTCCTGTAGTTTCATGACCGCCGTTTCTTCATTTCCCTTAACCTTGACGAGATAATTATGCTCGTCCGGATTGTGCTCGGTCCTCCAGTCTGCAATGACCAGTGCGGCACAAATTCCCGAATCGAGTGTCTTCAATAATGTTCCTGTCCGGAAGTGACTGCATGTACCCATGATCTGCCTCCTTGAACCCCAGTCTTCTGCAAACCATTCCCTGTCAGTTATCGCACCGGGGATGGCATCCATCGTCGCCTCACTCAGGTATATCGCTTCACCAGCAGGGCTGAAATGTGTCTCCCCATAGTCATTTATCTCTATTCCCAGCATGTCAAATGTACTGCGTTGTGCCTCGATGTAGCCGAGAGCACCACCTCCATTCGGGAACATGACCCTGTAACGGTACATGGGGAGACAGTTCATCGCTCCAACTTCCTCGACAAAGGCCTGGCTCTTGATCTTGTCCAGATATCTTGGGCCGGCGGTCCTGAAATCCAGATAGATGAGATTGTCCTTTTCGTATCCCATCGGATAATTCATGACGAATGCGTTCTGCCGGGTGACTGTGATAAGCATGGCAGTAGAAGCAATCGCGATACAGCCTTCGAGTCCGATGAACAATTTACTGATGAGAGATTTTTCCTGTCTTCTGTTCTGTCCCTTTATTATGTCGACCGGACTGTATTTGGCAATGGCGATCGATGACGCTGTACCGGAAGGAATTGCCATCAATAATGCTGTCAAAATCAATATGATATATTCTCCTGAAGTACGCATCGGATGCACTTCGGTGTCAAGCAGACTGCTGAATATATCCTTGCAGGAAATTGCTGCAAGGATGGCCATAATCATGGAAACTGCAATAATGAACAGTGCTTCAAAGGTACATCTGATAACGACCCCGTGTCTGTCGGTGCCGAGAAGCTGGCGAGTAGCCATCTCCTTTATCCTGAAATGCGAATATGCGACAGTCAGCAGTATGTAATTCAGTAGAGAAAGAATCGCCAATATGATGCATATGTTCAGATAAACGCTGTAAATATCTGTATTTCTGAATCTTCCATATGCCCTGGAACCATGCCCATACTTACAATGATAATCCTTCAGACTTACAAGTTCGATCTTATAATATTCTTCCCGGCCGGCAATGTTGTTCAGGATATTTGTCAAGCTGGTCTTTATGGATTCTATATCGCCGCCTTTTTCTGTTCTGATGAATTCGACTCTCGGATCACCTGTCCAATCCCTCCTCGACCCCCAGATCTTGGAGGCACATTCCTTATAGCTTTCGTGACTGATTATCACATCAGCTTCAGGTAGTGATGTGTTCGGAAATCCCGGGAAGACTCCTTCTACGACAAACTCGTTCTTCTCACCGAATGAGACGAAAGGAATCCGGATCATCTTTCCTACTGGATTTTCATTTCCGAAAATCTTTTCGGCAAGCTGTTTTGATATCACTGCTCCATTGTGCCCGGTCAGGTTTTTCAGAGGATTTCCAGAATCAAGAGGGAAGCTGAAAAAATCGAAAAAGTTATCCTCCACGGCAAGGAGGGAAGTGAAGTAATGTTCATTTTCCTGATATTCCGCCATGAAAGTCTGCCCTCCCAGGTTATCTTCTTCAAAGACTATCTGGGTCATGCTCTTGATGTCGGGAATATCACTGAATCTGTCTTCATTCATGTCGTGCCGCACAAAGAACTCCTCCATACCGTTCATATTACGCAGTACGTACACTTCCTCGGCATTCCCGATGCTCTTGTCGCAACTAAGATCTTCAAGAATATACGAACCCAATACAATCACAAATGCCAGCGCGAGGCTCAGTCCCACGACCTCGATCGCGGTGTATAGTTTATTTCGGCTCAGGAATCTCAGGTAGCTTTTCATTTCTCTTGCTTTATCGTAGCGCGTAAACGCCTGTGTTTCAGTGTTTTCCTTATTGTGCGTGCTGTCGGGAGACCGCACGCAGGTAGTGTAAGTCTTTGAAAATCAATGCGGTGTCAGATGCTGTCAGAGATCCATCACTTCGTTCAGGATGACAGTTTCCCGCCATGTCCTGCTCCGACCGAGCTTTATTCCTTTTTCAGCGCCTCAGCAGGATTCGTTCTCATCATATGCAGGGCCTGCAGAAGGATAGCTACGAGGACCACTATAAGGACAAGTGCAAGAGCTCCGGCGTATATCGCAGGGGAGTTGTCGGTGCGGATTACGTACCCCTCGAGCCAACGTCCGATGACCATATAGGCAATAGGGATAGCAACTACAGCGGAAATTATGACAGGAAGCATGAAGTTAAAGGTCAGTTTTCTGACCAACTCTCCTTTTGAGCATCCGAATACATTACGCACAGCATTGTTTCTTTCGTTTGTCTTCGCATGGTAACTGCTGAGACCTGTAACTGTCATTATCGTCATCAGGATACATATGATGGAAAAGCCGGTGAGAAGTTTGAGAAGGTCATTTTCCTCTTTCAGTTCTGCCTTAAGATGATCCCTGAACGGTACAACAAAAACAGTTTCGTCATTAAACCCTTTTGAATGGTAGAACTCCTTTATTCTCTGACAGATATCGTCGATGTCACCATCCGTCCTGACACAAATCTGGACACCTAGACCGAATGAATTCTCGTAGTCATTGATAATCGTTATACCCATCAGTTTTCCGGTAGTATCTTCCGACAGTTTTCCCATTTTCAAATCGCTGACTGTGCCGCAGACCGGTGTCTTCCCCCTCCATGTCATAATTGTGTTACCATCCCTTAGCCCTGAAGTCGCATCATAGGTACTTTGACACAGATATATGTTTTCCGCTTCATACGGTTCTGAGAATTCTTCAATGAATTCCACTCCCAACATATCGAAATATGCTCTGTTTCCCTCTATGAATATCAATGACTCAGTCTCTCCGTCAGGTCGGCCGATTATCGTGGCTGAGGGACTGTCAGGCCTGTTTGTGCAATAGCCTATCTCTGAGACATATGACTGTGACTCTAATTCTTCGTAATAGCGGTTCATGTTCTTATCCAGGAACTGGATGAATATGATATCCTCATAATCATATCCCAGAGGCTGGTTCATCAGATGTCGGGTCTGTCTGGTAATTCCGAAACAGACAGCAAGTGCGCTGATGCTCAAAAGACCTGCTAAAGCGACGAATAGCTTCCCATAGACCATTTTATCCTTATACCTTGCTTCTCCTTTAATTACATTGATTGCACTGTAGGATGACAGAATGATTGAAGGAACCGCACTGGCCAATCCTACCATCACGAGTATGATTCCTGCGAGAATAAGGTATTCGTTCAGATGAGATAGGGGATTGATTTCCATGCCGAGTATCAGGCCGACAGGTTTCTTAAGCGATACAGCAATGATCGCTGCAAAGATACATGCAGAGACAAGCAGCAGGAAGGCTTCAATGAAACATCTTCCTATCACTCCTTTTCTGTCCGTACCGAGAAGCTGACGTGTGGCGATCTCCTTTATTCTGAATCTTGAGAATGCTATGGTCAGAACGATGTAGTCGAGCAAGGCGACAACTGTCAGAAATATGCACATCAGGAGATAGATTCCGAACAGCTTGCCGTTTCTGATGTTGCAGAAATACATGTTTATATCGGGGAATTGTCCTTCCGCTGGATTCTTCAGATCATCGAATGCAGTAAGTCTGTAATTTTTATAGAAAGGATGATCGACAAGCTCTTCAAGCTCCTCTTTGATCCGGACAGCTACGGAATCTTTATCAGCACCTTCCGTCAATCTTACACAGCAGCATCCGTTCAGTATGAGCATACCCTGATACATATTCTGCATAAGTTCGTTATATAGATCTATATTGATGATGATGTCCGGTTCATGGAATATGGTCTTTGAAAAGGGCTTGAAGACACCGGTCACAGTGAGATTCACGTCAAGATCGGTGAAGTCTGGATATTGACTCTTCATCGGGTTAGCCTCAAAAAGATTTATCTCTTTACCCAATACATCTCCGTCAGGAAAGAAGGTCAGCGCAAGCTCCTCAGAGATTATCACCGAGTTCTTCGATCTCAGTACTTCTTTCGGATCACCTTTTGACAATGGGAACGTAAAGAAATCGAATAGGTTTGCAGATGCCGCCATGCTTGAGACCTGCAACTCATCATCTGCATATCTGGCAAGCGTGACACCGGTAAACATCCTCTTTTGTCCTGTGCTGGGACTGAAAGTGCATGCATCCTTGATCTGAGGAATCTTTCCTATAGATGAATTCAATGATGCATCTGCTGTAATATATTCGGAAAGACTGCATAGATAGATGTCGTCAGTGTGCTTCAGTACTTTGTTTACACTCATGTCATCCACGATGTAAGCGCTTAGCACAATCACAAATGCCAGCGCAAGACTCAGTCCCACGACCTCGATCGCGGTGTACAGCTTATTTCGGCTCAGGAATCTCAGGTAGCTTTTCATGATTGAATATTTTAACCTAAGAATCACCAACTATTGTTGTGCCAAAATAGATAATGTGCTGATATCTACCATATTGACAACTTGCCCATAATTATTCACTGTAAAGAAATTTTACACTTTTGTAAAGTTGTAAAATCATATGTCTACCTCTTGTTTCGCGTAACGGAACTCCTGGTCAAAGAAACTTTGGGATGTACCGATTATCGAAGCTCCGAGAACTTTCCCATTCTTATCACAGAAATATCCAATCAAGGTATACGTAGACTCTATCTTATTTATAGACAGAAATTCTCCATTGGGATCCAGTATCACCGGAAAATTACAATTGTACTTATTCAACAAACCCATCAGTTTTAATGAATCAGATGGTTCCGTCTTACAATATATGAGGAACTGCCATGACGAGTTCACATTCATTATCTTATCAATCTTACCTTCGGGGGTGTGAGACAGAACGTGGCTGAAGTTGGCCTCAGTTGTATACAGTATGTAATGATGCTTTGTCGAATCAATTGTTACATTACATCTTCCGTCTTTGTCAAATACATACTGAAAATCATCCCAGGGCACTATTTTAGTACCCCAGGAGCACGATGTCAATGCCATGCAAGTAGCGATGGCTGAAATAATTCTAGACATCCAGCTATATACGCGGCTTCTGAGCAATACGAATGATAATTGAAACTATATAGACAAGCAGTCCATATAGGAATGGCAGCAACGCTATTGTCAACCCTTGGCAGTAAACTCTGAATGAGGCTTCTCCATATAGCATAATTGTTTCAAAGAACTGATATAAGCTCATACATGTCATGAACAAAGACGCTGCAAATGCTAGGATGCCTAGTTCCTTCACCCAAGCTGGAGCTTTCCAAGCCGCAAATAGAACGGCTATAAGCAAGATCGTAATGATGCTCATCAAGATCGGGCCACTGTTAACGAAATAATCAGTAAGAGGAACATGAGGAGGGGGTGCCAATTGAACAGCGCCGGACAGATCACAAGCCATTGTGTCAACTGTCTCTGAAATGATGTTTAACGGATACATGATTTTGTGTTTTAGTGTTTGACAAAATTACATCGGCAAAGGTATGATGAAGTCATAAAAACACAAGTGCAATATCCCCTTGACTTCCTGCAAT
>JAZLDR010000029.1:0-5109 GCA_045614805.1 Candidatus Cryptobacteroides sp.
AGAGCAGGCAGCGTTCAATCCGGCAAACATCATCGAGGGCATAGGTTTCTCCCCTGACAAGATGCTTCAGGGACGTCTATTCTCATATGGTGATGCACAGCGTTATCGCCTCGGCGTGAATTACAACGAGATTCCTGTAAACCGTCCGAAATGTCCTTTCCATTCGTTCCATCGTGACGGTCAGATGCGCACTGACGGAAATATGGGAGCCGCAACTTCATATGAACCTAACAGCTATGGAGAATGGAGAGAAAAGCCTTCGGCAAAGGAACCGCCGTTGGCTGCCATGGGAGATGTATTCAGCTATGATGAGCGTGAATATGACAGTGACTACTACACCCAGCCGGGAAAGTTGTGGCGACTGATGTCGGCAGAGGACCAGAAAACGACCTGCGAAAACACTGCCCGCGCGATGGCCGACTCTGAGATATTCATCAAGCAGAGGCACATACGCAACTGTTTCAGAGCCGATCCGGCATATGGTAAAGGTGTAGCGGAAGCATTAGGGTTATCGTTGGAAGAAGCCCTCATAGCTGAAGACCCGGCACATCCGGAATGGGATGACAGATAATTGAATCACACTAAGAATTTGCGGCATCTGTTTTACCTGACTTCAAAGACAACCTGCGAACGGATGTCATCAGAGGCAGATCCGATGTATGCTGTGAAAGTACCCTTTTCCAGAACCCATTCATGTTTCTTGTCGTCAAAGAATTTGAGCATATCAGGAGTGATGTCGAATGTGACGGTCCTGGTCTGTCCCGGCTCAAGATATATCTTCCTGAATCCCTTGAGTTCCTTTACAGGGCGTGCCACAGAGGACTGATCATCACCGATGTAGAGCTGGACGACTTCTTTTCCAGCCACGTCTCCGGCGTTTGTAACATCAACCGACACCTTGAGTTTACCGTCTGCCTTCATGGCTTTTCTTGAAAGTTCCGCTTTCCCATATGCAAAATCTGTATAACTCAGACCATGACCGAATGCAAACAGAGGAGGTATCTGCTGTTTTTCAGCCCAGCGGTAGCCTACAAAGATGCCCTCCTTATATTCCACACTGAGGTCGGCAGGATCATATGCACCAAGAGCATGAGCAGCGCTGTCATCAAGCTTGACAGGGAATGTGAACGGAAGCTTTCCTGAAGGATTGACCTTGCCGAAGATCACGTCTGCAAGTGCATGGCCTGTCTGTGAGCCTGAGAACCACGCTTCAACGATACCATTCACATCGTCCACCCATGGCATCGCAACCGCGTTGCCTGAGATGATTACGACAACGAGGTTAGGATTCGCAGCAGCGAGAGCCCTGATGGTCTTATCCTGAGCATACGGAAGTTCGAGACCGTGTCTGTCTGTATCTTCAGAGTCCTGATGCGATGACTTGTTAAGGCCTCCGATGAATATCACAGCATCTGCAAGCCTGGCTGCTGCAACAGCATCGGCTATGAGTTCCTCTTCAGAACGTGATTCCGAAAGATCCTGACCGGTCACCACTCCGTTATAGTCGCCTGTTACATCACCGACATAACCACGCTCATAAACGACTTCCATATCGCCGCCCGCAGCCGCAAGTATACCCTCCAGAGGAGTACATTCGTGCTGCACCTTAAGTGAAGATGATCCTCCGCCTACTGTCATCATCTTGATGGCGTTCTCACCGACAACCAGAAGCTTCCGAGTGCTTTCGATATCCAACGGAAGTACATCATTTTCGTTCTTCAGAAGGACGATGCCTTCACCGGCGATTCTGCGTGCTGCTTCATAGTGTTCCGGCGAACACATCGAGCCCACAGGCTTGTCATTATTGAATGCCGTACGGAATATGAGCTTCAGCACTCTGCGCACCTTGTCATCGAGCACTTCTTCAGACGCTTCTCCATTGCGGAGACGGGCAAGATATGGATCTGCAAGATAATATGCATCATAACCTTTTGAACCTGATGCATTCAGACCGTTTGTCCATGTTCCGAATTCCAGGTCCAGACCATTTGTGATCGCCTGCTCGGTGTCATGCGTACCGCCCCAATCTGAAATCACGACTCCGTCAAAGCCCCATTCTCCTTTCAGAATATCGTTGAGAATATATTGATTGTGGCATAAATGCTGACCTTTATACAGGTTATATGCACCCATTATTGACCACGCACCTCCCTCCTGGACAGCAGCCTTGAACGCCGGAAGATATATTTCATAAAGTGTTCTGTCATCAACGACGGCATCATACTCATGGCGTCTGGACTCCTGATTATTCAACGCAAAATGCTTTACACATACAGCCACACCGTTCTTCTGCACTTCACGGACATACGGAACTACCATCCGAGATGCCAGATAAGGATCCTCACCCATATATTCGAAATTACGGCCGTTCAGCGGAGTACGGTAAATATTGACTCCCGGTCCAAGCAAAACATCCTTCTCACGGTAACGGGCCTCCTCTCCGATAGACTTTCCATAGAGAGCGGACATCTCCTCACTCCATGTAGCCGCAAGACATGTAAGGGCAGGGAACGCCACGCATGAATCGTTGGTCCATCCTGCCTGATCCCACTCATCCCAAAGAACTTCAGGACGGATACCATGCGGGCCGTCAGTAGTCCAGAGTTCAGGAATTCCAAGACGAGGAACTCCAGCGGAAGAAAACTTGGATTGGGCATGAATTATCTTCACCTTCTCTTCAAGGGTCATACGGGAGAGAGCATCCTCGACACGGACATCGATAGGAAGAGAATCATCCAGATAGGCAGGTATTCCTGACTTCACGCTTCTATTACAGCATGCCGACAAAAGCAATGCAACACTTGTAAGAGCTACTAAAGATCCAAATAATTTTTTCATGATAAGACTGAAAGATAAGATAAACAACAAACTAATCCTCACAAATATAGCATTATTATCTATCTTTGCAGACATATGGATTGGATAATTTTGATTATTGCAGGGTTGTGCGAGACAGGCTTTGCATTCTGCCTCGGAAAAGGCAATATTGAAACAGGAAACAAAGCTGCCCTGTGGTACGCAGCATTTGTCTTTCTATGCTTTCTGAGCATGGTTCTGCTTACAAAAGCAACAAAGACCATCCCGCTTGGCACCGCCTATCCGGTCTGGACAGGAATAGGCGCCGTCGGAACAGTCATTGTCGGCATTCTGGTATTCAAAGAGCCAGCCTCATTCTGGAGACTGTTCTTCATCTTCACCCTTATCGCATCTGTGGTAGGACTGAAGATTGTTCAGTAATGCATCAATTGATTTCTATGTAGGAGACAGAATTCGGAGACAGCCAAAGCGTTGTCTTCCCCTCTACGAATTCAACAGGCTCCTCGGTATACAAGTGATATTTGTCTGTGACATGGCTGACAGACTCCTTAATGTCGCAGTCTTCGACAAGTAGTTCGACCACTTTTGCCGTCATACACTGATAGATATCTGCACTTTGCACTTGAAGATTGATGTGCGCCATACGATGACGTCAACAAAACCTGCAATCTGTTGACGTCAGATAGTATTTTTGGCTTAAATGCAAGAAAATTGAAGCACGACGTCAATGATACAGGCAAACTATTGACGTCGCATGGATAATGTTTACACCTTACGCTGTTTTTGAGTCGAGGAGTGGATTTAAAAAAGCCGTTCAGGATGCACTCCCGAACGGCTTGATATATATGTCAGTGAACTTAATTCTCTACGACTTCATAGAACGACCACTTATAATTTCCTGTATTTCCCCATTTGAAACTGTATTCGCAGTCCATCAACTCATTTTCTGTATTAGACTTGTAAATATCGAAATCCTCTCCATTTACATATCCGGCAGAGCCACTATGCCAACCGCTGAGTACAGTAAAATAATATGCTGTTGAACCAAAGTAGAAGCTATGATTGAGATATTGGTCACTATATGCTGACTTCCATGCTCCTGCCGACATATAGCTATATTTATATCCCGAGCCCCATCCGTATGATGGTCCATTATACTTATTATTGTCTTTCTCAAAAACGAACACGCAACCTGCTGGTAGAGCTGCCGAATTAGTATATGTTGAAACAACTAAATTTCCATTATTGTTATACCAATATTGATCTCTATTAGAATTTCTTGTAGCGACATACTTCTTACCATCTTCAAAATATGAAGCTCTCACCAAAGCACTGCCTGTGCGCGAATATGTAATATTCGGCTGAGAAATAGTAACATTACGAGACAGTCCTCCGGAAGAAATAGTTATTGTTGCCGATCTGCTACCTGATTCCTTATTAGGCTTAATCTCTAGAACGCACTGTGAATTTGAGTATGAACCCGTAATCCAGCCGACATTTCCTGGAATAGTTACAGTTACGTCATTATTTGCATTAACGGAGAACGATTCTGTACTTCCCTTTGCAGATGCTGTAATGCTTGTTGTCGTCACATCAAGGAAAGGCGCTGCTGAGAAGTCAAGCGACTTGACATTGACTGTCAAACACTGGCTCGGATTACAATACACCCAATCTGGATCAAGGGTCTTGACTACAACATTTCCCGAGACATCAGTAAAAGTGAAATCAAGTTTATTATGGGTATTTGGCCACACTACAGCATAATAAGTCGCGCCGGGCTGCAAACTACTGCCATCAGCTTTGGACAAAATCACAGGAGTTGACTCTGATATGCCTGTATCTGACGAGTTAAAAGACAGGCCTGTAGATGTTGAACTTGTTGACCACTGCAATTTTGCATTTCCGGCCATAATACACGATTCGTTACCAGACTCAATCTTTATGGACTTAAGATCATAGTCTCCTTCTGGAAGATTAATTCTGATCAAGCTGCAAACATTCTTGAAAGTAACATCAGGATTATTATTCTTCAGTTGATTGTAAGTTACGGTAGCATAAGAGAGATTGAGATTTTCAACAAAAGATCCTTCAACAGCTTCCTGCACAACAGGAAGATTATATGAGACATTTGTTGTCACATATCTGTTTGATGTATTCTGGCTACTTGTAAAGTTTACAGAGGCAGGATATACAATCGCTCCCACAGAATACATCGGTTTAGTTTCGTCCCAGATTCCAGTAAAGACAGCGCTTGCACTCGCCTCTGAAATGACCGCAGACAACTCTGCAACA
>JAZLDR010000030.1:0-2902 GCA_045614805.1 Candidatus Cryptobacteroides sp.
GTCCTTGACCTCCTGAGTGGCATCCTCACGATAATTGTCCACATGCATCGGATAGTCTCTCAGAAGAAGCAGGGCACGTCTTTCGTAGCTGCACTCTCCTCCTTCGGAGAGTTCAGCAGGATAGCGCTTGAGCCATTTGTCTACAAAGGCATTTGTGGCCGCAATCCATGTGTAAGGATCCTTCTCGGACATCTGGGACGATACGAATCTTTCAAGTGCCTTGGAGAGCTTTTTGTCTTGAGTGGTCTTGCTGAATTCCTTGACAAAGTTCAACATATCAGATCTTAAAGACTCATTGCTTTGGCTTTTCCAGTCGAATCCATAGCTGCTGATGAATGACCCCAAGCAAATAAATATTAAAAGAATTCTTTTCATAAAATGGAGAATAAGGGAGGATCGTCTCCTCCCTTATTAATATTATTTAATGGCTGCTACACTTCAGTTTTGATATTGCTACCATCAGTTCAATGTAACTTTTCCGCCTTTTACAACCCATACATTACGTCCGTTGTTAAGCTTACCTGCAAGCTCTTCCGGAGTGAGCGATGAGCCGTCGTTACCCTGTGCATTGCCAACGGTCTGCGTATACCAGCAGTTGGTGAGTGTCTGTCCGTCGTTGGTGTTACAGAATGTATTTGTGTCTCCGAAGTCATTGACATTGATAGTCTCAGGGTCGCAGAGACAGTTCTCAAGCGTTACGCCAGCTCCTCCCTGAGCCCATCCAACGAAAGGTCCCCATCCATTAGACCCGTTAGAGCAGACAAGGGAACCATTATACAGGCAGTCCTTGAATATAATGGAAGCGCCGCTGTTTACTCGTCCGACAAATCCTCCTGCGTATGTCCAGTGGTAGCTACCTTCGTAAGTAATCTTGACTGAACTGATACAATTTTCAATGGTAGCACTGCTGTTGCAGTCAATAACTCCGATAAATCCGTTGGACCTGTCATTGTCGCTGAGGATAGTACCTGTTACATGGAGGTTTTTCACAGTGGCATTGCCGGCAAAGTAAATAGGTGCCATAGTAGGTTCGGAAACGGAGTAGTTCACGGTATATGCAATCGTAAGCGTGTGTCCGTCACCGTCGATGGTACCATTATAACTGAGCCCGGCGTTCTCTGTGAGATTATCATAGTTGGCGATCATGGTCTGACTGTCGCCAAGGTCAATGTCCGCAGTAAACTTTGCATTGGCATTCCTGTTTTCCTTCACGATTTCAGCGAAGGCTTCCCAGTCGGCAGCAGATGCAAGAAGATAGTTACCTTCAGCATCCTTAGGAAGAGCTTCTGTGCCTGGATTATCTGAAGGGATGCCGTTATATACCATGTCAGAGATTGCCGTACCATGGTTTCCGTTGCCCGAATAGTCTTTTACAAATGTGCCGTCTCCCTGATCAAGCTTCCAGTAGGCAAGAAGTTTGTCTGCAGAAGTTGGGTCTACACTGTAGAAATGTCCCTCAGCATTGATTTCCTCTGCGCTGAGTGCGCGGCTCCAGATACGGACTTCAGACAGGTCACCGTTGAACCATCTTGTATCGTTATATGACTTTCCGAGGTAGAATGTAGGATCTGTGAGACCTGAGTTATAGAGATTCACCGGACCAAGCGGATATGTTCCTGAAGAAACAGCCTGACCGTCAATGTAAACCACAACTGAGCCATCATTCGAATCATATGTCAAGGCAAGGTGATGCCATACATCCTGTGTCATGCCACCCCAGTTTGTAACATTCTTTTCACCATCTCTCTGGAACGGTGCAAAGCAGAATTCTCCGCCAGGAGCACCTACAAACCATCCGTCAGCAGGAATCCATGGGAAATTGTTGAAGCTGCGCACAATCCATGAACCCTCAATACCGAACATTGTGTCGATTCCTTCTTCTGGGTTAAAGTTATCCCATCTGAAGAGAGCCTCCATTGTTATGGCTGAAAGACCATTCACAGAGTTGTTGTCTGCCCATGAGATCGCAACGGCATTATGTCTCATGTCTGCATATGAATCAGGAGCAGGAACTGAACTTTCGTCAGAAATGTCACCGCCTCCAGTCTCTCCACTGCCTTCGCCAGGATCATCGGTTGCATAAGTCTTGAAGTCATAGTTCTTGAAGCCTATGATTCTCTGATTGTAGTTGAATGCAAGGCTGAGGTCATCAGCAGCATAGAATCTAAGTTCCCTGTATGGAGCATCGTTATACTCTGTTGCAGGTCCGTAGTCCACGAAGAAGGTGTGGTCCTCATAGAACTTCTGGATCTTCAGGATAGCATCCTTATTGGTCGCCTTGGTGTTGTAGAGATGGTACATCTCATTCTTCACCACATCCTGTCTGTCACATACCCAGTTGTTTGTGCTCATGTGCTGAAGTCCGGCAAACGTGAACTTCATGTTTCCATCTGCATCGAATTCCATTTCATAAACAAGTCCTCCAATGAAGTTTGCCTCCTTAGGCAGACCTTCGTTAACGGATCCCTCGCGGTAGATCTGATGGTACATATACATCTTTCCACCTATCTCCCTGAACATGAGGCTTGAGTATGAGTAGTGGTAATCTGTATATGAGAGGAATGCATCGTTCCAGATGTTTCTGAACTCTAACTGAATATCCGATCCATTGTCTACAACATACTGGCTGTAGTCGCTTTCACCGTCCCAGCTTGGACCATACTCACAGAGAGAGTTGAACTTGTTTTCAGCTCTTGTGTCGGTGTTCACCCAGTTCTGGATAGGGTTTGCAAGAGTAGTAAGCTCCTCAGCAGGAGTATAGAGCACCTTTCCTGACGCATCCTTGGTATAGACGCGTACATAGTACTTGGTCTCAGCGGCAAGACGATTGCCTGAAGTGATGGACGAGATAAGGATCTCTCCTGATTCAGGGTTGTCGATCTTTGCAACATTATCCTCAACG
>JAZLDR010000031.1:0-76806 GCA_045614805.1 Candidatus Cryptobacteroides sp.
TCCATCATCCTTGCAATGATGCGCACGGATGAATTCCTCCTTTGCAAGGCGGCCCTGTTCGTTGATCGGATAGCTGGTATAGAACACTGCTCGTTTACGGAAATGCTTCTGATATCCCTTCTGCACCTCGATGATCAAAGTTCTTCCATCCTTGCAGCGGCACGAAAGGTCAAAAATAGACTTCCTGTCCTCCTCAGTCAGACCGATATACTCTGTCGGGATAAAATCAACCTCCTCAATCTCGCCATCTTCGATGATCATGTTAAGGAATCCTATCAGCACATCCTTGTTCGCCTCACTTCCGAACAGTCTCTTGAACATAAAATCGCATAGCAAACTTGCATACGCCTTACCTTTAATCTCCTTCTCTTTTGCTTCCATAATTCAAATTTTAAGTTTGAAGCAAAGGTCAAGACAAATAGTCGCGTACACAAAATGTACGCGGCTATCGACAAAAATCGATGTCTGGAGTGTCTGTATTGCAGATATGCAACAAGAAATTAAGGAGATTTTTCAAAAAATACGCTTAATTTCAGTAATCGGAATATTGGTCGACCTGTCAAATGCAAGGAAATTGAAGAACGTCGTCAATGACACAGGCAAAATATTGACGTCGCATGGATAATTTGCGGTTATCCGTCAGGCGAATGGTGGCTGACTACGACAAGCGTAAATCGCAAGACATTGCTGCTCATATATTTGAATGGTTTTGCCTGCATGGCCGGGAAGGCAGGCAAAAATACATAAAATATTAACTACCAAACAATTGCATTTTACGGTCATATTTGGATATCATATAGGCGAAGATCAAGACAAAAAAACGAAACCGACCATGCGGCCGGTTTCGCTGAAATTATTATCGGGATTATTTTACTGCTTGGTAGCGGTAAACATACCTAAAGGCATATACCCAGATGTGGTGATAGTATTTTTGTACTCAATCTTCTTACCTCCCTCGCTGACTGTCATCACCATATTCTCAGTAAGATTGCCCATATCGCCATAGGCAACACCATTTGAAAGTACAGTTAGAGTAGCGCCATCCTCAGAAAGATTCGCGTAGCATTCTACTTTATATTCCTTTACACCTGATGTGTAGTTAAACATCACCACCTTAAGCTGACCTTATGAAGGGTCATCAGACAATGCAATAGTCATAAGCTTGCTAGTATATGGGCTACCTGCTGAGAATGACTCATCCCATGTTCCAACGAGGTCGGCTGCGGTAACGCCTGCAGGTGCATCCTCAACTATTTGAGTTGCAGTCAACATACCTACTGGCATATACCCAGATGTGGTGATAGTATTTTTGTACTCAATCTTCTTACCACCCTCGCTTACGGTCATAACCATATTTTCCGGGAAAGTTCCAAAATCTCCATAGGCAACTCCGTTTGAAAGTACGGTAAGTATAGTACCGTCCTCAGAAAGATTCGCGTAGCATTCTACTTTATATTCCTTTCCACCTGATGTGTAGTTAAACATCACCACCTTAAGCTGACCCTTTGAAGGATCGTCTGAAAGCTCGATTGTCATAAGGTCATTCTCGTAGTTGCTACCAGCAGAGAATGTCTCATGCCATGTACCTACGAGATCAGCTGCGGTAACACCGGATGATGGCTCGTCACCACCTTCCTGCTCAACAACCTTTGTTGCAACGTAGTTAGTATGGGTCTTTGAAAGATAGAATGAAGCGAATGTCAAGGTTCCATCATTATTCACCGTAAATTCTATCTTTTCATCAGGATTAAAGACCTGACCGATAGTAGGATGAGTCAAGCCACCAACTTTCACTGTAAGTTTACCCTCATTCAAAACTCCATATACATCAAATGATCCACCCTGATATGTAAAGAATTTTACCTTGAGCTTACCATATGAGGCCTCATCGCTTGCAGAAATAACCATACCTCCTAATGCAGCTACTGCGTCATTGCCAAATTTCCAAGACTCATCGTATGTTCCTACAAGAGCAGCCTCTGCTTCTGTAAGTTCAGCAGGTCCAAGAGGGAGGAATGCTTTGTAATTCGTAACATTATACACTCCCTTTGAACTAATCTCAAACGAAGCAGCAGTTACTGTTGAGTAATCAGCAGAGAATGTAAGAGGTCTAGTATTCTTTCCATCATAAAGGTAAAGATTTGTGCCATCCACATCAGCATATACGGTCACACCACAGATTGTAACCTTGTAAACTCCCATTGTGAAGTCATCGCTCAACTCGAACTTAAGTGTTCCGTCATATGGCAGATAAGACTTGGTATAGCTCTCGACATACTCCTTGCCTACAAGCTCTGTGTTAAGTACTTTCTGAGTAACCTCAAATGCACCGAGAACCTTGGTGTCGCCCTTGAGTTTAAGGGTCACAGTTGCTGTTCTAGCCTCTCCACTTTCATTAGCACCTGCTGTAAGGACGACAGTTTCTGTGCGGATTGCCTTTGTCTCGGTGTGAGTAAGCCAATCACCTTCAATTTCAAGATCATATTCAGCAGAAGTAGTTACAGGCACCTCTACCTCGCCACCGGATGGAGACACTGAATAGGTAGAATTTTCGATTGTGAAATAGTTATCTGCTCTGAATGAGATGGTCTTTGCTCTAAGTTCTCCGGTAGGATTGTAGATAGCATAGAGGTCGACATAACCCTCACCTGCCTCAGGAGTAATTGTAACCACCTGATCATACTTCTTAATCTCAACCTGACAATTGCTTGAATTGAGAACGCGTACTGTCACCTCCGATACAAGAGCTCCACCAACGAAGGAATAAGGAATATTCACAGGCTGACTTTCCATATATCCCTTAACTTCGCTAAGGTCGAACACGATGTTGAATCCTGCAAGAGGAAGCTCGTATACTGGACCGTCAACGAGAGTGATCACGAGGTAAAGGCCATCTTCGCTGAGTTCGACTTTCTCAAAGAATGCATCACCATCCTCACCCTTTGGACCCTGAGCGCCAGTGTCGCCCTTGTCACCCTTGTCGCCCTTGTCGCCCTTGTCGCCCTTGTCGCCCTGAGCGCCAGTGTCACCCTTGTCGCCCTTATCGCCCTTGTCGCCCTGAGCGCCAGTGTCGCCCTTGTCGCCCTTATCGCCTTTATCACCCTGAGCGCCAGTGTCGCCCTTATCGCCCTTAGCGCCGGTGTCACCCTTGTCACCCTTAGCGCCATCGTCACCTTTGGCTCCGTTGTAGATATTGATCTTGCTGTCATCTGTGAAAACAAGCTCATAACCACCTTCGATCTGATTGTACTCCTTGACAGACAAGCCAGCTTCCGCAGCATTCTCGAGTGCAGCAAGGCTACCCTTGAGAGCCTCTACATCCTGCTCTACCTTGTCAATTCTTTGATTCAATGCCGTATCATCATAACAAGATGTGAATACTGGACATGCAAGAGCCGCGAGAATCATAGCTCCTCCGGCTACCTTCTGGAAAAATTGTCCGATTTTCATAAAGTTTTGGGTTTAGTTTGTATTAATATTTAGTATTGTTTCGATGCAAAACTCCGTAAAATTAGAAAAATTCTCGTAAATTTGCATGTTTTTCAGAAAAAAATCTGATATCGACAGAAAATATCAATCAAATAAAAGTTTTAATAAAATGAGAAAACACATCGTAGCAGGCAACTGGAAGATGAACACAACAGTTGCAGAGGGCGTTGAGCTCGCAAAGGCAGTAGTAGAGGCTTCAGCTGAAGTTCCAACTGACGTAAAGCTCATCATTGCTCCACCATTCACTCACCTTTACCCAGTAGCTGAGGTAGTTAAGAATTCACCTGTAGGTCTTTCTGCACAGAACTGCGCAGACCACGTAAAGGGTGCTTACACAGGAGAGGTAGCTGTAAACATGATTTCAGGTGTAGGTTGCGAGTACGTTATCCTCGGTCACTCTGAGAGAAGAGAGTACTATGGTGAGACTGACGCTACTCTCGTTGAGAAGGTAAAGTTTGCTCTCGCTGAGGGTCTTGCTCCAATCTTCTGTATCGGTGAGAAGAAGGAAGAGCGTGAGGCTGGCCGTCACTTCGAGGTTGTTACTGCGCAGGTTAAGAACGTTCTTTTCGAGCTTACAGCTGAGGAGATGGCTAAGGTAGTTGTTGCTTACGAGCCAGTTTGGGCTATCGGTACTGGTCTTACTGCAACTGCAGAGCAGGCTCAGGAGATCCACGCTGAGATCCGCAAGGTTCTTGCTGAGAAGTTCGGTGAGCTTGCTGAGGAAATCTCTATCCTTTACGGCGGTTCATGCAACCCAACAAACGCCAAGGAGCTTTTCGCTTGTCCGGATATCGACGGTGGCCTTATCGGTGGCGCTGCCCTCAAGGCAGACAGCTTCAAGGCTATTGCTCTTAGCTTCTAATCGACTATGAAGAAGTCATACATCATAGCAGCCACTGCACTCGCAGTGGCTGCTTGTGGTCAGAACAAGGAGTCTGACCTCAAAGAGAAGGTAGAGAGTTATGCAGTAGTAGAGGTGAAGTCACCTCTTTACGACGCACTTTCTGACAACGACAAGAAGATCGTAGACCTCTTCCGCCAGGCTGGAGAAATCATGGACGGTCTGTTCTGGAAGCAGACTTTCGGAGACAAGGCTGAAATCGAGGCACTCCCTGAGGGTTATGCAAAGTCATACGCCCTGATCAACTACGGCGCATGGGATCACCTCGACGACAACAACCCGTTCCTCGAAGGATATGGAGCAAAGCCGCTCGGCTGCCAGTACTATCCTCAGGATATGACAATGGAAGAGTGGAATGCATTTGAGGACCCAAACAAGCTGAGCCTCTACACCGTAATCCGTCGCGACGAGAACGGAGCTCTCAAGACCGTATGGTATCGTGACGAGTACAAGGAAGAGCTTGAGAAGGTCTGCGCACTCCTCGAAGAAGCTGCAAACCTTACAACAAACGAAGGCATGCGCACATACCTCACAGAGCGTGTAAAGGCATTCCGCACTGACGACTACCTCGCAAGTGACCTTGCATGGATGGACATGAAGGACTGCAACATGGACCTCGTGATCGGACCTATCGAGAACTACGACGACCATCTCTTCGAGGCCAAGGCAGCATATGAATGCTTCATTCTCCTTAAAGACGAGGAGCGCAGCGCAAACCTCGCCAAGTATGTGGCACTCCTCCCTACCCTCCAGCAGATGCTTCCTTGTGCACCTGAGTACAAGACATTCGTACCGGGAACATCATCTGACCTCAACGTTTATGATGCAATCTATTATGCAGGAGACTGCAATGCCGGCAGCAAGACCATCGCAATCAATCTCCCTAACGACGAGAGAGTACATGCGGCAAAGGGAGCACGCCGTCTTCAGCTCTACAACAGCATGATGGCCAAGTTCGACAAGATCATGGCGCCAATCGGAGAACTCCTCATGGTTCCCGAGCAGCTTGAGCACCTGAGCGCTGACGCATTCTTCTGGAACGTGACCTTCCACGAGGTAGCTCACGGACTTGGAGTAAAGCAGACAATCAACGGCAAGGGTACAGTAGACCAGGCTATGGGAGACCAGAAGACATCATGGGAGGAAGCCAAGGCTGACATCCTCGGTCTGTTCATGGTAAGCAAGCTCATCGACATGGGTGAGATCACAGACATCACAAAGGAACAGTCGATCGCGACATTCATAGCAGGTATCGTCCGTTCGGTACGCTTCGGTTTCGCATCATCACACGGCAAGGCCAACATGATGTGTTACAACTACATGGAAGACCATGGCGCATTCACCCGCAACGAGGAAGGAAAGTGGGTGATCGACTTCGAGAAGGCAGCCGCAGCAGTAGACTCATGGGCAAGTCTCATCCTCGAGACTCAGGCTACAGGAAACTTCGAGTTCGCACAGCAGTACGCTGCCGAGAACGCAAGCATCCGCGATGCTCTTGCAGCTGACATCGAGAAAGTGAACGGTGCAGGCATTCCTCGCGACATCGTATTCGACTTCGCCTGGTAATCAAACAGCTGACTATATTACGATTTATCCTCCTGATTTATGGTCAGGAGGATTTTTTTGTCTATCTTTGTAGGTTGCAAAGAGATCTCTCGACTGCGCTCGAGATGACAGATTGAATAATGATAAAAACAATATAGATATGAAGAATTTTGTAGAGGAACTCAGATGGAGAGGCATGATTCAGGACATCATGCCGGGAACAGAGGAAAAGCTTATGGAAGGATCGACTGCCGCATATGTCGGCATTGACCCTACAGCTGACTCGCTCCACATCGGACATATGGTAAGTATCATGATTCTGAAGCATTTCCAGAACTGCGGCCACAAGCCTATCGCACTGGTAGGAGGTGCAACAGGTATGATCGGCGACCCGTCAATGAAGTCGCAGGAGCGTAACCTTCTTGATGAGGAGACCCTCAACCACAATGTGGCATGTATCAAGGCACAGCTGAGCAAGTTCCTTGATTTCGAATCAGAGGTAGAGAACAAGGCAGAGCTTGTCAACAACTATGACTGGATGAAGAACTTCACCTTCCTTGACTTCGCACGTGAAATCGGAAAGCACATCACCGTGAACTATATGATGGCAAAGGATTCAGTGAAGAAGAGACTTTCAGGAGAGGCTCGTGACGGCATGTCATTCACAGAGTTCACATACCAGCTTCTTCAGGGATATGACTTCCTTTACCTTTACGAGAACAAGGGATGTACCCTTCAGATGGGTGGCGCTGACCAGTGGGGCAACATCACAACAGGATCTGAGCTCATCCGCCGTATTCTCGGCAAAGAGGCTTTCGCACTCACCTGCCCTCTCATCACCAAGGCGGACGGAGGAAAGTTCGGCAAGACTGAAAAGGGCAACATCTGGCTTGACCCGGAGCGTACATCACCTTACCAGTTCTACCAGTTCTGGCTCAACGTATCTGACTCTGACGCCGAGAAATACATCAAGATCTTCACAATGCTGACAAAGGACGAGATCGACGCTGCCATTGCAGCACATGCTGAGGCTCCTGAGCGCCGTGAACTCCAGAAGCTCCTCGCAAAGGAAGTCACAACAATGGTACACGGTGCAGCCGAGTATGAGAATGCCGTTGCTGCTTCACAGATGCTTTTCGGTAACGCAACCAAGGATGCTCTCAAGAATCTTGACGAGAAGACTTTCCTCGCAGTATTTGACGGTGTACCTACATTCGAAGTGGCAGCAGACAAGTTCCCTATGGGAATCATTGATCTTCTTGCTGGAGAGACTGCAGTATTCCCATCAAAGGGTGAGTGCCGCAAGATGATCCAGGCCAATGGCGTAAGTATTGATAAAGAGAAGGTAGCAGATATAAACGCCCAGATTGGTGAAGAGTCATTCATCAACGGCAAATATATTCTTGCACAGAAGGGAAAGAAGAATTACTTTATCATCAAAGTAGTCTAATTAATTATGGAGAAAGGTATTGAGAGCACAAGGCAACTGAAGGTTGCCAAAGAAATACAGAAGGTAATGGCAGAAATCATCCGCAGCAAGGGCATGGCGGCATTCGGCGGTGCGCTTGTATCAGTCAGCGGTGTAAAGATCAGCCCGGACCTTTCTGTAGCAAAGATATATGTCAGCATCTTCCCTTCCGACAAGGCAGAAGCTGTAATGGCTGTGCTTGAGGAAAATGCGAAGGCACTGCGCGGAGAGCTTGGCGCAAAGGTCGGCAAGCAACTGCGCATAGTTCCTGAAATCGCATTCTATCTGGACGGATCACTCGACTATGTCGAGCATATTGAAAGTCTATTGAAAAAGTGAAGCTTGCTCCATTCATAGCTGGAAGATACCTTATCGCAAAGAAATCACACAACGTGATCAACATAATCTCTGCGATAAGCGCTGTCGGAATGGCTATCGGCACAGCAGCTTTAATCATAATACTATCTGTATATAACGGGTTCGACTCACTCATCAGGTCAATGTTGAGTAATGTCGAACCTGATCTTATGATAACCCCTGCCACAGGCAAGGTTTTCGTCCCTGAAGGAGATGTCTATGACTGGATTTACGAGCAGGATGCAGTAAGGAATATGTGCTGCACCTTGCAGGAAGAGGTTTTCATCAACTATGAGAACAGGCAGGGAATAGCAAAAGCAAGGGGCGTAGACTGGATCTACGAAGATGAGACTCCTCTCAAAGACCACATAGTAGAGGGGAAATTCTCCCTCCACAAAGGAGATATTCCACAGGCATGCGTAGGAGCAGGCCTGGCATATCAGATGGGCATAAATCCTCGTTTCCTTTCCGGAATCGACATATACTTCCCATCACGCACCGGCAAGATATCATTAAGCAATCCAGCTGCATCAATCGAGTCCATCAAGGTATGGCCATCCGGAATATTCTCTGTAAACAATGACGTCGACCAGGAGCTGATGATTGTCCCTATCGAAAAGATGAGGGAGCTGCTGGAGTACGACGATGAGGTCTCCGCTGTGGAAATACGCTTCATGGAAGGCTCTGACAAAAAGGAAATCAAAAGAATAACCAGAGAGATCTCACAAAGGCTTGGACCTGACTTCAAGGTAAAGGACAGATTCCAGCAGAACGAGTCCCTGTACAAGATGATGAAGTATGAGAAGGCTGCAATCTACATGATCCTTATATTCATCGTCATCATCATTGCCTTCAATATCTTCGGCAGCCTGTCAATGCTTATCATAGAAAAGCGTGATGACATCCGGACACTCCGAAGTCTTGGAGCAACAGACAGCCTCATCAGAAAGATATTTGTTCTTGAAGGATGGATGATATCCCTGGCCGGTCTGGCAGCGGGGCTTATCGTCGGAATAGGTTTTGCCTTGCTGCAGCAGGAGTTCGGTTTCATAAAGATGCCCGGACATTTTGTTGTCCAGGCATATCCTATAATCCTATCATTGTCCGACATCCTACTTACCATAGCAGGGGTGACGGTTGTGGGATATCTTATCGCACTGCTACCAGCGCAGACCTTACTCAAGAGAAGTTAATCCGATGAATCCGTCATCAGGATCAAGGCCTTCCTCTTTCAGAATCATCACTACTTCCACATCCTTTGCGAAATATGTACCCTTGTAACCTCCGGAACCTGTTCCAGGTGTCTTAAGAACAAGAGGCACATTCCTGGTCGTAGTCAGAAAATGACCGCCATTATCTTCCTTGTCATTATCCTCAAATTTAAGAGTGGCGGCAGATACCGGTACACCCTTTCCAAAAAACGAGAAATTGCCATTCACATTGGTAGTGCGCACTTCTGCAGTACCAGAAGATACCTGAATGCCTTCGATAGGATTTCCATCCACATCCACTACCCTGCCATGCACTTCAAACAGGATGAACGGAGATCCTTCCTGATAATTCTTTGTACAGGACAATGCTGAAAAGACCAGCAACGCAGCGAGAATATATTTCAGGAATCTACTCATGATGAGAATGATCATGGTTATGGCCATCATGATTGCCGCAGCAATCCGACTCACATCCAGACTCTACGGTACCTGATACCGGATAGAATTTTTCAATAGCGGCTTTGAGAACAGCCTCGTCAGTCTTGGCAGCATTATACTTGATATAGACTGTCTGACCCTCGAGCGAAACCTTAAGGTCCTTCACTCCTTTCTCAAAAGCAATGTTCTCTTCAACTTTCTTTACACAGTTCTCGCAATGAAGGTGCACCTTGAATGTCACTTCCTTGGTCTCTGCCTTTTTCTTTGGTCCTGCTGACAATGATACTAAACATGCCATCAAGGCTGTGATGATGATGATAATCTTTTTCATATTTGATTGGTTTTACTTCTTCCAAAGTGTAAAACGGAAACCGACATGGGCCTTGATTCCCATCAGAGGTCCCCAGATGCAACTTGCGTCGAACGAAGCGAGCCGAGGATTCACATATCCGTCCGCACCGACCGTTCCGATTATCACGTCTTTCTGACGGAAGTTTGTCAGATTCTCAGCACCGACATAGACATCCCATCCCTTGAATCTGCGGGTAACCTGCGCATAAAGCATAGGATACACAGGAGTGCGGCCGTTCTTGTACAGCAGGTTGCCATCCTTGTCCTTCATGTCTGCCATGAAATCATATACCCTGCATGACCCGTTCAATGACGCAGTGAAGTCGAAGATCCACTTGTTCAGATGTGTAGCATACTGAAGGTTAAGCACTCCCTTGAAGCGGCTTGTCATAGGTTTCTCAACAGGCGCATGGCTACCCTTCATCTCAATCATCGCATTGGTGTAGCGGAAAGTCGCTGTGATATTGAAGCGTTCAACAGGATCGATCGAGAAGTCAAGCTGATAGTTGTCAGTAAATGACTGACGTCCGTCAAGAGCATAGAAATCAATCACATTCGCTCCCTGCTCATAATCCACCACCATCTGCTGTGCGAACTGGGTCCTGAAATAATCGAAGCTTACATATGTATTGGACGAAGCTCCGAACGGAAGGTAGTAGGTGATATTTCCTCCGAATGTCCATGCATCCTCGAGAATATGTTCATTATAAGCCCCTACAAACTCCTTTCCGGTCGAGAACACTCCGATATTGTCCACAAGCGGAGTCGAATACCTCAGACCGCGACCGCCATTGGCTCTGATAACGATTTCATCAACAGGCATATACTTCAAAGTAACTCTCGGAGACACCTTGAATCCCTGACCATAGAACCAGTCACCCCTGAGTCCGGCGATTGCAGAGAACGTCTCACCTGCACTATAGGTATATTCTCCAAACACACCGGCATTGGCGAGATTCTTCACTCCTGCAAAATCTTCCTTCACAGGCAGGATGACCCATGTTGTCCTGGCAAAGTCCTCATCATAACGGTCAAAGGTTCCGTTGAGTCCGGCAGTAAATCGATGTGAGTCATTTATCACATTCTGATACAGGAGGTTAAGGTATGAAGAATGCTGTCCGGCAAGATATTTAGTTGCACCGAAATATGAATCCATATCCTGATAGCTGTAATCAGCCACGAGTGCTATGTTCTGAGTGTTTTCTTCATTGAGTGGAACTCCCATCTTCAGATATCCGTTGATGGAACGGTTCAATATGTCAGAGCCCCATGGATTGACCTTGCCGACAGCCATGAATGGATCGGCAATATATGTTTTCCTGTCATACAGAACTTCCTTTCCATCTGCATCCTTCAACATCTGTCCGCCATGTCTGCGGTCCTGAAGGGCACGGACTCCGAAGCGCACCTGCACACCGTTGTCAGCCTGATAGAGCCATCGGTTGGCCAGATTGAACTGCAGCATCTTCGGCTCATCAAGGAATCCGTCATTATTCATATCGTGCGAAGCGATATTGCCGGAAACATGCCCGAGAATGACGGTGCTCCACTTATATCCCATCTGAATAGACGAGGCGATATTGAAATCCATCTTAGTATCGCTCATCACGGCTGCATTCAGGAAGAGGGGCTTTTCGTCTGTCGGCTTGCGATGCTCCATATTGATCTGACCTGTCATACACTCCACACCATTGAGGACTGATGAAGAGCCTTTGGCTATCTGAATGCTCTCAAGCCACTGACCTGGAACGTAAGACAGACCGAAAGGAGCGGAAAGTCCACGCATCACAGGACGTGTCTCATCCAGCATCTGTGTATAGACACCTGACAATCCGAGGAGACGGATCTGACGTGCTCCGGTCACAGCATCAGAGTAACCCACTGTCACACTTGCAGAGTTCTCGAAACTCTCAGCAAGGTTACAGCATGCCATCTTGCACAGACCTGCAGCCGAAATGACTTCCGTCCTTACATCCTTGAAGCGTGAAATATAATTTCCTTCCTGGCGTGATACGAATACGGCCGCATTAAGACTGTCCGCCTGCTCACCATATATTCCTGTCGTATCCACCACATTGCCACCGACGCCCGCAACCTGTGCGGAAGCCAGGACGACAGACAGTAATGCAATGATAATCAGTATATATCTTCTCATAAAATTCTCTAAAAACGCATAATATCCAATTTGCAAAGATATAAAAATTTAATTAAACCGGATATTTGGACTTTTTGTATTATCTTTGAATATCAATAGGTAAACTAAACAACGAAATATGAAAGAGTATATCAAAATGACATTGGCAACCTTGACCGGTCTCATTCTGTTCGGATTTGTATCCATTCTGCTGACTACCGGAATCATCGGAGCCATTGCTGCTTTGGGAGACAGCAAGCCTGTCATGCCAGCTCAGGCAGTACTTACAATCGATTTTTCAAAGATGTCTCTTGCCGAGCAGGATCAGGAGGCCGATCCTCTTACTGCCCTTCAGGGCGGCGACATGATCATGCCTGTCGGAATATATAACGCAATAACAGCAGTGAACGCTGCAGCAGAAGACCCTGCCGTAAAATTCATCTACATGAAGCCTGACGCTGCCGTCGGCGGTCTGGCTCAGATCGAGGAATTCAGGACCGCCCTCAAGAATTTCAGAGAGAGCGGAAAGGCTATCGTGTCTTATATAGAGAATCCGACCAATGCCGGCTACTACCTGGCTTCAGTGTCTGACAAGATATACATGACAGATCATGACGGCGGAATGAATATGTTCAACGGTATTTCGTCGCAACTGATCTTCCTTAAAGACGCACTTGACAGATTGGGAGTAAACGTACAGCTCATCCGTCATGGAAAATACAAATCTGCCGGAGAGATGTTCGTCAGGAACTCATCAAGCAAGGACAACATGGAGCAGAACGAAGCTATGATAAGCTCCGTATGGGAAAGCTGGGCAAACGACATCGCTGAATCAAGAGGGATAAGCACAGAAGAACTGGATGCCATGCTGAACAACCTTAAACTGAACTTCCCTAGTGATTTCCTGGCCAAGGGGCTGGCTGATGAGCTGCTGACACGCAACGAGCTTCAGAAAAAGCTCGCGACTCTCTATATGACAGACAGTTACAAGGACATAAAGAGCATTTCACTCGCCGACTATTCCAAACTCAGGAATACCACCGACATCACAGTGACAGACAAGGTGGCGGTCATCTACGTTGAAGGCAATATCGTAGATGGAGATGCAAAAGAGGAGGTTGCAGGAGACCGTTTCGCGAAGATAATTGAAAAGGTAAGAGAGGACGATGATGTCAAGGCTGTCGTCCTCAGGGTAAACTCACCAGGAGGAAGTGTACTGGCTTCAGAGAAGATAAAGGCCGAACTCGACCTGCTCAGGGAAAACGGAGTTCCGGTGATAGCATCATTCGGAGACTATGCCGCTTCGGGCGGATATTGGATCAGTTCCAACTGCGACTATATCTTTGCCAACAGGACTTCACTTACAGGCTCGATCGGAGTATTCAGCATGATTCCTGATTTCAGCGGCACAGTCAAGGACAAGCTTCATGTCAACATCACACCGGTGAATTCAAACAGTCATGCAGACATGTACGGCATGATGCGTCCGCTCACCAGGAATGAGATTGCATATATGCAGGCCAGCGTCGAGAGAATCTACACCAAGTTCACAAGTATCGTAGCTGAAGGAAGAGACATGACTGTCGAGGACGTGGACGCTATCGCACAGGGAAGAGTATGGTCGGGAGCTGAAGCATTGGAAATCGGACTTGTTGACGAAATCGGAACTATCGAAGACGCAATCCTCCATGCAGCATTGTCTGTGGAGGGAGTTACCGGATTGCAGGACGTACAGATCGTAAGCTATCCTAAACCGCAGACCATGCTTGAAAGCCTGCTCGAATCACTCGGCGGCAACACATCCGTATTTGCAGGCACTGCATGGGAAGGCATGGAAAGCGGAAAGGTATATGCAAGGATGCCGTATGAATTTATTATCAGGTAGAGATGTATAAGTTTGAAATATGTGCCAATTCTGTGGCAAGCTGCATTGCTGCACAGGAAGGCGGAGCAGACAGGGTGGAGCTTTGTGCCGGAATACCGGAAGGAGGCACCACCCCTTCTTACGGTATGATCCGTAATGCCCGCAAAAGCATAAATATAGGCCTCAACGTGATCATCAGGCCCCGCGGAGGAGACTTTCTTTATAGCGAGTCCGAAATTGAGGAGATGGTCTGCGACATCCGGGTCGCAAAGGAACTTGGAGCTGACGGACTTGTGTTCGGCTGCCTGACACCTGATGGCAATGTGGACATCGAGGCGATGAAGAAGCTTATGGATGCTGCCGGTGACACTCCTGTAACATTCCATAGGGCTTTTGACCACACATCAGACCCGTTGAAGGCCCTTGAGGACATCATCGGGCTTGGTTGCGCACGCATCCTGACATCAGGCTGCAGACCTACTGCATTGGAAGGCGTATCATTGCTGGCCCAGCTTGTAGAAGTCGCTGGTGACAGAATCATCATCATGCCTGGCTGCGGAGTAAAGGAAGGCAATATCGCAGAAATAGCAAGACTCTCCGGAGCTAGAGAGTTTCATTTCTCTGCCAGAGAGTCCGTAGAAAGCGGTATGATATTCCGTAACCCCGAAGTTGCCATGGGCACTGAAGAAGACCCTTACGGATATGTTCAGACCACGGCACGCAGGGTGGCAGCGACTATAGCGCCTTTGAGGTCTTGACCAGACTGTCTCCCAATCCGATATTATATCCCTGAGAGAAGAAGACGACACGGTTGAATGTATCTGCCAATACTATCAGCGGCAGACGGCCTCCCTTGTCCAGTTTCATCTCTGAAGCAATCATGTTACGCATTCTGCCATCTACGTCGATTCCGAAATGGACTGTAGACGGGAGATTGAAGTGCTCCGGACGGAATTTCCTGTAATCCTCCTCGGAAGCGAAGATTACAACTATAGGTCTGCCCCACTCTTCAAGTTCCTTGGCTGCCGCCGAGATATCCATGAAGGCGTGGTTGGTAGGCTCTGTTCCATAATCCACAAGGGCAACGGCAAAATAGCCTCGTCCTGTGGTTTCGAGGATGGATTTCTCCACTCGGCCTTCGGCCTCGGTCGTAATCGACGAAGTCGCTTGAGCGACAGCGAAAGAAATGACAGATGAATATTTCATTTCCGAGTCGAAACTTCCGATAACTCTGATCTGATCTGCAATATCCCTCATCACAAGGTCAACTACCGTTGTCCTTCCTTCCTCAACTGTAAAGAACTGCACATCAGCAAACACATTTCCTCCGGACATTCTCGATCCGCTGACAAGCATATAGTATCCGCAATCCATTTCAGCAGGTGACTTGAAAAGCTTTGACCAGGTGGTCCTGCCATAGTTCAAGGCATTGAATGTGTCACCGTTGAACTTGGATATAGTGAAATGGGTACCGTACTTAGGATCGTCCAGCATAGGTATCTCATTGAATGTAAGTTTCAGACGCCCTTTCGGTGACACAACCTGCTTTTCTGCAGCAAAGTCAACATCATAGACAAGTCCGTCCTTTTCATATTTCAATACACCGGTCACTGTATCCTGCCATGCCGGTATGCCGAAACTGCGGCATACAGCCACAAAGAATATCTCTCTTGACCAGGTATCTGTAAGTCTTGTTTCCCACACTCGCTGAGGAGTAAGCTGTACATGTCTGAGACTGACACTGTCGACCACAGTAAGGTTTTCCTTGCACCAACTTACAAGAGTTGCAGGATCCATATGCAGGTCAGTTACAATATCAGAAGGGATATTGGTCTGGAGATATTTCCTGAACGGAGTAAGGATTTCTGTAGCTACACGTGGGCAGAGCACCTTTTCCACATCTGAACCGACCTCAGTATTATAAAGATGGTCCTCAAGAATATATGCCGGAGTGTCTCTGAGATCCTTCTGAGCAAGTGATCCGAGCAATGCCAATGCCATATCACCTCGACCTTCCGCAGCAGCCTTCCTCAGGAAAGACTCAATCTCAGCATGGTTGCCACGGGAAGCAATCATATAATCCGCAACAGCTGCAGCATCGAGACCGGTTTCTGTGGCAAGAGCCATAGCCCTGTCCTTATTATAGAATGTAGCAACATAGGCGTTTCTCAACGAGTCCTCATACTCCATTCTGCAAGTGTTTTCCGCACGTTGTTCCTCGGTGACATCAGGAAGCTGAGCATTCTCAACCGGCGGTACGACTTCCATCTCGATGTGTGGAATCCTCTCGCCCTCATAATGCTCAAGACGGAGTTCCACAGATTCATCCTTACCGAAAGTAACCTTTGCAAAAGCGAACCTGCCTCCCGCAGAGGCATATACCATCATATCTCCATGACCTGCTGTAAGGCTGCTGACACCTTCGGCGTCGGTATAACGATATGCAACGCTGCTGAATTCCGAATAATTATATATCTGGAAGTATACCTTTGCTCCTTCTACAGGATTTCCTTCCATATCAATCACCTTCACCTTTACAGATGCCGACTGGGGAGCATAGTTGCTGATGACATTGATTTCAGTAAAGTTCGGAGTCTCACGTACGATTTCCTCCGGTCCATTATATCTTCCGTATACATTGGTATGCATGAGCATTCCTCGGCTGGCAGGGGCATTGAACCATCCGAGGTCAAGCACAGGCTCCGGTTCGCAGGCGCCAAGAAAACGCCATTCACCATCCACCCAGGCCTCTACCCAAGCATGATTACTGTCCGTATGCGCCCATCTCGGAGTATAGACCTGACGTGCGGGAATGCCGACTGTCCTGAGAGCGGAGACAAGAAGAGTAGACTCCTCGCCACATCTTCCGTATGCGGTCTTCACAGTAGCCAAAGGAGAACTTGTACGTCTGTCCGAAGGCATATATACGGCTTTCTCATGGCACCAGTGATTAACTTCAAGGACTGCTTCCTCCATAGTCATATCCTTTACTCGAGGAGCAAGTTCGTCATAGAAGAAATAGCGGGCGGAGTCAAGATTCTCATTATTGACACGCACCGGGAGCACAAAATGTCTCAATTCCCTTTCAGGGACATTCTTTCCCCATGGCATTTCCTTCAGAGCCTTCTCAGTCATGTGATACTGATCAAGATAGAAGGACGGTTCCATATTGACAATGTCGCCGAGAGGCATATAGGCATACATGAATTTCATTGCTTCCTTCTCGTCCACATCAAGATCCATAGCTTCCAGAACTACTCCGGCTGCTTCTAAAATGGCTGTCCGGGACGCAAAGTCACCGTCCACCTGGTCACGATATGCCTGATCTGATATGAAATGTGATGCACAAGATGTCAGGAAAAGGATTCCTGAGAGAATCATGCTTAGTGTGTGTTTCATGGTATATTATGAAAATAAGGTTATCCTGATTATTTGTTTAGTCCTGTCTGTGACCTTATACCTATCGTCAATCCTCATCCCAAGGACGGCTGCAACATGCTGCTGTTCAGCCATATCAGAGGTACAATCCACAAGGATTACAGACTGTTCCTTCTCCGCATGGGTGAGTTTCAGGTCTGCGAAAAGGTCGCTGATCTTCTTCTTGCCTTTCATTCCGAAAGGAATCATCCAGTCTCCGGAACGCCAGTTCCTCAACACAAACGGAAAACGGAGTCTTGAGGCATCGAATATCAATGTGCCGTCCGGCTGCTTCTTTGGCATATCCGGGGTCCATGCAAGGACTTCGACCGCTACTGACTGACCGTTTATATTGTATTTACCGGCACCTCTCACCGGCATGAAGGGATCCCCGATCAAGTCGGGGATGACATGGACGTCATGGTCGTCATGGATGTCATGGACGTCATGGCCGGTATGACCGGCCATCTTCCCTACGACCACCATAGAGTCACGTTCTGTAAGAAGGACATAGTCCGGCGCCTCGAACCGTTTGCCTGAGACTGTACGGTCAGAGGTCAGAAGAGATTCGATGGATTCGAGTACAGAAGTATTGAATCCGTATGGCTGCAGTATATAATATAATAGGTATCGCCATTGTGGAATGGCCATCAGTTTCTGGGTGGAGATTGCCACGTCGGTCCTTCGGCCCTCCTCGCAATGAGGCTCCAGGACTTTCGGAAGTTGGGTGCGGCACCAGTCATCTACAATTGATGAGGCATCGCTGAAATACGCCATCTCACGGTTGAGGGTACGGACAACTGACGGATTCATACGTTTGAGGACAGGAAGCACCTCATGACGTATGCTGTTGCGTCGATATTCGACTGAAGCGTTGGTCTTGTCTTCCCGGTATGGAATCTTGTTTGCGTAAACATAGCCCTCGATCTGTCTGCGGGTGAATGCAAGTAGGGGGCGGAGGAGGGAGATTTCTCCACTCCCTTCGGTCGGTCGAAATGACAGAGGGGAGACAGGCTTCATGCCGGAGATACCTGTCAGTCCGGTGCCTCGCACCATGTTAAGAATCATCGTTTCGGCATTGTCATCGGCATGATGTGCGGTAACTACTGCCGCATATCCGTAATCCTCACAAAGTTGCGCAAACCAGTTGTAGCGGAGATCACGTGCAGCCATCTCTACGCTCACGCCTTCTTCCCTGACATATTTCATGGTGTCAAATGACACCTTGTGGAGCTTCACAGCATTACTTTCGGACCACGTTGTCACAAGGGCCTCATCTGCTTCGCTGTCTTCACCTCGGAGGTGGAAATTACAGTGGGCGACCGCGAATGAATCAGCGCCATAGGCACGGAGCCAGAGTTCGGCCAGACACATTGAGTCCATGCCCCCGCTGACAGCAAGGAGAAAGAGATTTCTCGACTCGCTTCGCTCGCTCGAAATGACAGGAAGCAGCCCCCTCAATTCTTCTACTTTATGCTTGAAGCGGTTGAGCATTACTATTTCTTGCTCGCAATCGTGTAAGTGAATCCGAATGCAAGGGACTCCTTGAACTGAACACGTGCCTTTGGATTCTCACCGTTCTTGTCTGCGATCATGATTGTGTCATCGTAGATAAGGTTGGTAGTGACTGTGAATGAGAAATACTTTGCAAGCTTCCAGTCAATACGGTTATCCCAGTTGATACGAGGACAGTGCTTGATATCGAGATAGTTGGTGAAGAGCACGACCTGAGTGCTGTATGAGAAGTTGTCGTTGACATTGACCTTTGCATCCATCTTAAGCTGAGCACCGAATTCGAATCGTGCGCTTCTATACTGAGATCCGACAGGATCAGTAACAGTCTCAAACTCTTTCTTCAAAGCCATACCGTAGTTTTGTCTCAATGCAGCATCCCTGACAATCACGAAACCTCCTGTGAGTGGCGCGAAGTTGACCGAGAGCCACTTTGTAGGGATGTAATCGATACCGAGCGCGAGATTGGTGTATGCAGGAGCAAGGAAACCGGACTTGAGAGCACGTGCATCCTTCCATGCCTGCTTGAGAGCATTGCCTTCAAGATTATTACCATTGTCATCTGTCATGCTCGACGGAGTATTATAGTCATAACCGTTGGTGAACTGTGACTTGAAGTCATAGTTGGCCGAGAAGTAAAGATACTTGGTTGAAGGAGCCTTATATCCCCATTTGCTTTCAAGGTAGATACGGTCGGTATTCTTCTGAAGAAGCGGCTTTGAAGAAGCATAGAGGAAACCGTAATCAAGCTGGAGACGGTTGTTCCAGAACATATCCCCTTTCTTCCAATTGGCATTGCCATCAATGAAGGCCGCCAAAGACACAGTGTTGTCACCACCGGCTGCCCAGTTGGTAAGCTGAGTCTGACCGACGTTGATCTGAGTCTTCAATGATGATGTCCAATAGTTAGGCTTTTCAACCTTTGCAGGTGCTGCAGGGGCAGTTTCCACCATCTTTGCAGCGTCTGCCGCTGCCTGCTGTGCGTCCTGTGCATAAGCGCCCATTGAGAGGAGGGCTGCTGACAATGCTACGAATAATTTTTTCATGATTTGATGGTATAGTTCCCCGGTCAAGCCGGGGATGACGTTGGTTTAATATGAGATTGCAAAAAGAACACGCTGACTTGAAGGCTTGCCGGTGTAGATACACTTACCTTCCTCTACGCATACAGCGCTGTCGACAGGGATACAACGGATTGTAGCCTTTGTCTCTTCCTTGATCTTCTCCTCTGTTTCCGGAGTACCATCCCAATGACAGAGAAGGAATCCTCCCTTTGTGATTCCTTCCTTGAACTCCTCCCAAGTATCGACCTTACGGATGCTGTCATCGCGGAACTTGAGAGCCTTTGCATAGATGTTTGCCTGAATATCATCGAGAAGAGCTGCAATGACATCTGCAACACCCTCCTGAGAATGAGATGACTTCTCGCATGTGTCTCGGCGGGCGAGCTCGACAGTACCGTTCTCAAGGTCACGTGCACCCATTGCAAGACGCACAGGAACACCCTTGAGTTCCCACTCTGCGAACTTGAAGCCAGGACGGAGAGTATCGCGGTTATCGATCTTCACACTGATACCCTTTGCTTCAAGTTCCTTTCTGAAGGCATCCATCTTGTCAAGGATAGCGTTGTTCACAGTCTCATCCTTACCTGTGATCGGAACCATCACTACCTGGATAGGAGCGAGGTTCGGAGGAAGTACAAGACCGTTATCATCGCCATGCGCCATGATGAGAGCACCCATAAGACGTGTCGAAACACCCCATGAAGTTGCCCAGACATATTCCTGCTGACCTTCCTTATTTGTAAACATCACATCGAATGCCTTTGCGAAGTTCTGTCCGAGGAAATGTGATGTACCAGCCTGAAGTGCCTTGCCATCCTGCATGAGAGCCTCGATTGTCATTGTATCGAGAGCACCTGCAAAACGCTCGTTAGGGCTCTTGTGACCCACAACGACAGGTACACCCATATAGTTACGTGCAAAGTCCGCATATACATTCACCATCTTCATTGTCTCCTCCTCAGCCTCCTGACGGGTTGCGTGAGCTGTATGGCCTTCCTGCCAGAGGAACTCGGCTGTACGGAGGAAAAGACGGGTACGCATTTCCCAACGGACAACGTTAGCCCACTGGTTGCAGAGGATCGGAAGATCTCTCCATGAAGTCACCCAGTTCTTGTATGTGTTCCAGATGATGGTCTCGGAAGTAGGTCTGACGATAAGTTCTTCCTCAAGTCTTGCAGAAGGGTCCACGACAACACCATTGCCGTCCGGATCTGCCATAAGTCTATGGTGAGTCACCACAGCACACTCCTTGGCGAAACCTTCAACATGCTCCGCCTCGCGGCTGAGGAACGACTTAGGGATGAAAAGCGGGAAATATGCGTTCTGGTGGCCTGTTTCCTTGAACATCTTGTCAAGTACATCCTGCATCTTCTCCCAGATTGCATAACCGTATGGCTTGATGACCATACATCCCCTTACTGCGGAACGCTCTGCCAGATCAGCCTTTACTACAAGGTTATCATACCACTGCGAGTAGTTATCCGACCTCTTTGTTACTTCTTTTGCCATTGTATTTTTGCTTTTTATTGTTTTTATCTCTATAATTGTGATTGATTGCGCAGTTGCGAAACCAGTCGCGAAGATAAGAAATTATTACGAAATAATATAAGGGAAAGACTATGAAAAAGAGTACATTGCTTATAATTGCCGCCACCCTCATGCTTTCAGCATGCGGACTGCTCAATCAGTCCGTCACATCAGAAAGTAACTCGAGGTTTGAAGACGGCATATACAGCAGCGCTCCGACATTCAGGTCAAAGGAACAGAAACAGAGTTCGGAGAAAGATGTCAAAGACCTGGTCGAGAAGACCAGATCCTCAAATATATACCGTCAGGTAGAGCAGAAGGAGATGATTCCGGCACCATCGACAGAGGGTTACACATACGATCCGACCAATCACCTCGACCTTTGGTCCTACAATTCACCATACACATATTACTCCCCATACGTTCCATACAGCATAGGGAGTTCGTGGTATTGGAGCAGACACTACGACCCATGGTACTGGAACTCATGGGGATACTCGCCATGGTATTACCATGGATATGGCGGATGGTACAACCCATGGTACTATGGTCATTCAGGATGGCATGACCCTTGGTACCACTATTATGCCGGATGGTACGGATGGTATGGCTACATGTCACCATATTACTGCGGCTGGTATGGAGGCTGGGACCCATATTGGCATCATCACCACTACTACCCGTCACACCATATAGCCGGCGGTGGCAAGGATGTCTGGTACGGCTCACGAAAATCGGTCACCGGAAGCAGGACAGGAACCGGCAGGGTTACCTCAGGAAACATCTCATCCGTAGGCCGGACAAGCACCAGCAGGGCAAGCACGATAAGAACATCCGTGACAAGAACCGCTGGAACCGGCAATAGAGCTGCAGCAAGTTCGTCTCAGCCAAAAATCAGAAAGCCTGCGACTGTCAGAAGTACCGGCAGCACAACCAGAAACAGCGGTACGGTGTCGCCATCACGTTCCGACAGTTACAGAAACTCTGACGGCTATAGAAGCAGCAGAAGTTCAGACAGTTACAGAAGCTCCGGAAGCAGCAGCTACAGGAGTTCCGGAAGCAGTTACAGGAGTTCCGGATCACCATCATCATCACGTTCGTCAAGTTTCGGCGGCGGATCGAGCAGCAGAAGCGGCAGCTACGGTGGCAGGAGATAATACACATTCCAAAACATAGAATCAGACTATGAAGACAAACATCAGGAATACAGCACTGGTAATCATATCCTTACTGGTAACTTTCCACACTCAGGCGCAGACAATATACGATGGACTCCGCATGAGCGAGAGGAATTATGAAGGTACTGCAAGGTCAGTCGCCATGGGCAACGCATTCACGGCGCTCGGCGGAGACCTTGGATCGACCGGAATAAATCCTGCCGGCAGCGCAGTGTCAAAATACTCACAGTTTGCATTGACACCATCGCTTACAATCACTTCGAACACAGCGAGATTCACCCCTGATGCAAAAAACAGCTACAGGAACACCACAGCCAACACCAACCTCCCGAACATCGGATTCAACTTCTATTGGGAGACCGGCAGAAGCTACGGTCTGAAAGGCATATCATTCGGATTCATATCCAATCAGACCAACAGCTGGAACGAGGACATGTATGCTGCATACAGAAACAGTAACACATCATTCGCAGGTGCTCTGGCTGCAAATACAACCGACCTTAAATACTCAAGCTCGAGACTATCGGGAGATTCCGCATATGATGATCACTCCTGGAAAAATGTCATAGGATTCCAGAGCGGAATCATCTCGACATTCGACGGAAGGGATGACGAATATGCCGGAGCGAACGAAGTCCTCATCAGACATAATGACGGAAGCATAGAAATCGCACTCGGCGGACCTCTGGACCAGAGATATGGAAGACAGGCACACGGCACACGGAACGACTACCTGTTCAATGTCGGCTTCAACATCTCAGACTTCCTGTTTATCGGAGCCAACCTCGGAATCACATCAATGGACTACAGTTACAACGAGTATTTCAAGGAAGAAGCCATCGACCAGACAGACTTCGAGATAGATCTGGAAAACGGAGAGCGTATGTATTTCAACGATTTGAAATATACGCATTCCTTCAACTGCCACTCTACCGGCGTATATTCAAAGATCGGCATCATCGTCACTCCGGGATATGGTCTTCGCTTTGGCGCTGCCATCCAGACACCGACAGCCAGCACAGTGTATGAATCCTGGGAGATGAGCGGCGAAACCAACTTCTCGACCGACAAATACAGTTCTTCAGCCATGAGCCCATATGGAAAGGATGAATATTCATTCAGAGAGCCATGGAGAGCCAATTTCGGTATTGCATATACACTTGGAAAACTTGCAGTCTTCAGTGCAGATTACGAATTCTGCGACTACACCGCAATGTCATTCAGAAGAGATGGTCTGAACGATGGAAGAGAGTACTTTGAAGACATGAATGTCGAGATAAAGAAGACATTCCGCACCTCTCACATGCTCAGAGCGGGAGTTGAAGTCAAGCCGATTGACAGACTTGCAGTGAGGGCCGGATACAACCTCACGACATCCCCGGACAAGGAGTTCTACGCTCCTGCATTGGATACATACGAGGCTGCGAAAGGCATGGGCTGGATCGCCGGAAGATCGACTTCATCCGTTCATAACGTATCATTCGGACTCGGACTCATCACAAGAAAATCATTTTATGCAGATATCGCATGCAGATATATGTTCGCACAGGACGAATATTTCATGCCATATGACAACTATATATTTGACGACAACGGAATGCCTGCATCAAATGCAGAAGTTCCTGTCATCATAAATAAAGCTGATGCATGGAAGGTCCTCCTTACTCTCGGATGGAGGTTTTAAGATAGAGGATACTGTCCGGACCCTCATTGAACAGAAGGTCCATGATGGATAGGTTTGACTTGAAGCCGTGTTTCTGGGCAAAGACCTGGAAATACGGCTTTTCCAGTCCAAGATTATGAAGAACTTCATCCTGACGTTTCGGATGAATGACATTACGGAGATCTTCACAGCCGACAGTTGCAGAGTACTCTTCAGTAAGTCTGAGATCAACCGCGATTCCGGTCTTCTCTATAAAGAACTTTGTCAACGCCATATTCAGGTCAAAGAGTTTCTCGTAGCGACTCTCCAGAATAGCGAACAGCTCATCCTGATAGTATTCAAAGTAAGCAGATGTACGGTATGCTGATATAATAGCCCTCTCATGCTGCTGTACCCATGGTTTCTTATAATCTATCTTGAGATCACATATAGGTATCTTGTGAGTCCCGCCCTCATGGACTATAGGGACAGACAGTGTCTGCACTCCATCAGCCGCATAGAACAGACACCTGTTTCTGTATGACTGCTTCTGGAAATTCTCGCAGGCCTCGATATAAACGACAGACGGCGACAATTCCAATGAACTGTCGTCGCCTCGTCTGATTCTGAGTCCCGACATCTCCTCAGCCATTGCTGCAAAATAAGATACGGGAGGAAAATATGCTGTTGAAAGGAGCTTGGCCACCTTAGTCTATATTACCCTTTGTATCAGAGTTCAAACCTCTGATGATACCTCTCTTCGAGTTTCTGATGAAAGTGATGATTGTATCTCTCTCCTCAGACTGAGGGAATCCCAACTCGATCTTTGCAATTGCGTCAGAGAAATTGGTACCCGCATTATAGATGATATCATACATACCCTTGATGCTGCGGATCTGGTCAGATGTGAATCCTCTTCTGCGAAGACCTACGATGTTGACACCTGCATATGTAAGAGGGTCACGTCCGCAGAGGATATAAGGAGGGACGTCCTTGTTGATCTTACATCCGCCACCGATGAACGCGTGCTTTCCGATTCTTGAGAACTGATGAGCCACAGAGCTTCCTCCGATAGTAGCCCAGTCATCGACATCTGTCTCACCGGCAATACCTACATAACTTACGAGGATACAGTTGTTTCCTACTGTACAGTCATGCGCCACATGAGTGTATGACATGAGAAGCACATTGTTTCCGATCTTGGTCACTCCCCTTCCGCTGGCCTTTGTACCACGGTTGATGGTAGCACACTCGCGGATGTTCACATTATCACCGATTTCTACATATGTAATCTCGCCATCGAACTTAAGGTCCTGTGGGACTGCACCGATGACTGCTCCCGGGAACACGCAGCAGTTCTTGCCCATCTTCACATAATTGAATATGGTAGCGTGAGGAAGAATCTTCGATCCGTCACCGATCTCTACATGTTCTTCGATGTAGGCGTATGGACCTACCTCTACGTTTTCGCCCAGCTTTGCATTAGGGTGCACTGTTGCGAGTGGATGTATATTTGCCATATTAAAAGATTTATTCGTTTTACTGGTTTCGTACAGCTTTGGCTGCTGCAGTATTTATTCCATGACCTGCCTTTTCCGCAGTGACCTTCGCCTTGAGGAAACCTCCGCAAAGTCTCAGGTCGCCTATGAGGTCAAGCAGTTTATGTCTTGCACATTCGTTGTCGAAACGAAGCTGAAGGTTGCTGAGATAGCCGTCCTCACGCACCTGGAGAGCCGGAACATTGAACAGTCTGCTCATATTGTTCACCTGGTCATCTGTAACAGGATGCTCGACGATGACGATCGCATTATCCACATCTCCGCCCTTTACAAGACCGTTATTGAACAGGAACTCGATCTCATGGAAGAATACGAATGTCCTGCAGACACCGATTTCCTCGGGATAGACGACAGTTTCGTCCCATCTTGCATTCTGCACACCCAACACTCTTGAATTGAAATCGACAAGGATATTGTAAGAGAACTCCTCTGCAGGCTCGATACGCACTACCGATCCCTTCTCATCATTCCTTATCTCCACAGTCTCCTTCAGTTCGACATAGCGGCGCGGAGCGTCCTGCTGCTGGAAGCCGTCGGCCCACATTGCGTCAATGTACGGCTTGGCACTACCATCAAGAATCGGCACTTCAACGTTATCTATCTCAATCAGGGCGTTGTCCACACCCATTCCTGTCAGGGCAGAAAGTATATGCTCTATTGTGGAAACCGAAGCATCTCCCTTTGCTATAGTTGTGCTGCGTGCGGTATTTGAAACATTTTCCGCCAATGCCTCGACAAAAGCATCCTCTCCTATATCTGTTCTCCTAAAGATTATTCCTGTATCGACGGGTGCAGGACATACCTTCATCCTGGCAACTTTGCCGGTGTGAAGTCCCTTTCCTTCGAACAGGTATTCTCTTTTCAATGTATGCTGTAACTGCATTTCTTCTTTATTCTTATTCAAACTAGCCGACAAAGATAGGAATATTTTCTTTAATTCCTATTTACCGGCCTTACGGAATACCGCATAGCTTCTCAGATACTCCCTATGAGGTATTGCCGGATAGCCCATCCATGCCTTACCTTCCTCCTTAATGCTTCCCAACACACCAGACTGACCAGCCACAGAAGTATTATCAGCAATGGTTATATGACCGGCAACACCCACCTGACCACCGATTATACAATGTTCCCCGACTTTCGCAGATCCGGCAACTCCTGTCTGAGCTGCCATTACAGTATTCCTGCCCACCTCGACATTGTGTGCAATCTGACAAAGATTATCCAGCTTGACACCATCCTGAATGACGGTAGATCCCATCTGAGACTTATCCACGCATGTATTTGCACCGATCTCGACATTATTTCCTACAACGACATTACCGGTATGCTCTATCTTCTTCCATGTACCGTCCTCAAGTGGAGCAAAGCCGAAGCCATCAGATCCGATGACGGCATTGGCATGAATTATCACATTGTCTCCAATGACACATCCTGCATAAATACGGACGCCCGGATATATGATGCAATGCGATCCGATCTTCACATCATCGCCCACATAGACATGCTCATAAATTTTAGTGTAATCCCCTACCTGTGCACATTTGCCTATGTATGCAAAATCCCCCACATAAACTTTCTTACCTATTTTCGCACTCCAGCGGATACTGCTGCGACAACCGCGGTACCTTTTATATGAACGCTTCTTAGCTGTCACATAATCAAGAAGCGAGGCAACGGCCGCATAGGCGTCATCCACCCTGATCATTGTGGCTGACACGCTTTCCTTCGGTTCAAAGGATTTATTTACGATGATTATATCAGATTTGCTTGTATATACGTACTGTTCGTACTTCGGATTGGCAAAGAAAGATATGGCGCCGGGCTTTCCGCTTTCTATACGGGCGAATGTCGAAACAGAGACTTCCGGATTGCCATCCACAGTTCCATTCAGAATCTCAGCTATTTCTTTTGCTTTGAATTCCATGATTTTACGAGTTAAGTTTCTTGTTTATTCTGAATTTTTTCTTACATTTGCAGCGTGAGAATGATTCAGGGGGCAGACAGCCCCCTTATTTTATGCACTGTCACGAATACAAAGTTATGAAAATATCAGAAATTATAGATGCAATCGGCAACGAAATTGTTGCAAGGGGCCTTTATTTAATTGAAGTTTCTGTAAACAAGGACAATGAAGTGGAGGTTGTAATCGAAGCCGAGGAAGGAATTGTAGACCTTGAGGACTGTGTGGCCATCAGCCGCCATTTCGAGACATGCTTCGACAGAGAGGTTGAAGATTACTCGCTGACCGTGACCTCAGCTGGCCTTGACCAGCCGTTCAAGATTCTCAAGCAGTACCAGAAGGCAGTAGGCAGGAAGGTCGAAGTACAACTGAAGGGAGGCAAGAAGATGGTTGCGACACTTACAGCTGCTGATCAGGAGAGCATAACCCTGAACTACACCGCCAAGGAAGCAGTTGACGGAAAGAAGAAGAAGGAACTCGTGGAGCACAACGACCGTTTCACCATGGACCAGGTGAATTCAGTGAGACCTTATATTGAATTTTAATTGACAATAAAAACAAAAACTATATAAATAATATGGAAAAGATTGAACTTAAAGACGCTTTTGCCGAGTTCAAGAATCAGAAGAACATCGACAGGCCTACAATGATGGGTGTGCTCGAGGATGTATTCAGAACTCAGATCATAAAGAGCTATGGATCGGCAGACAACTTTGACATCATCATCAACATCGACAAGGGAGACTGCGAGATCTATTGGAACAGAGAGGTAGTGGAAGAGGTTGAGGACCCTAACACTCAGATCGCCATCAACGATGAATCACTTGATGACGACTACGAGATCGGCGAGACTTTCGCCAAGAAGATCGAACTCAAGGACTTCGGTCGTCGCGGTATCCTTAACATCCGCCAGAATCTCCAGGGTCGTATCATGGACATCGAGAAGGCGAACCTCTATAATAAGTATGTAGGAAAGATAGGTGAGATCTTCACCGGGGAGGTATATCAGACATGGGCTAAGGAAGTGCTCATCCTCGACGAGGACGGCAACGAACTCAGACTCCCTAAGTCAGAGCAGATCCCTGGCGAACACTTCAAGAAGAATGATACAGTGAGGGCGATCATCAAGAGCGTGGAGATGAAGAACAACACTACTCCATACATCGTGCTTTCAAGAACTACTCCTGAGTTCCTCGAGAAGCTCTTCGAGCAGGAAGTTCCTGAGATCTACGACGGCCTCATCACAATCAAGAAGGTCGTACGTGTACCTGGTGAGCGTGCCAAGGTGGCTGTTGAGTCATACGACGACAGAATCGATCCTATCGGAGCTTGTATCGGCGTCAAGGGATCACGTATCATCGGTATCGTAAGAGAGCTCCGCAACGAGAATATCGACGTGCTTCAGTGGACAAACAACACTCAGGCTCTCATCAGCAGAGCACTCAACCCGGCTGAGATTTCATCTATCGTAATCGGTGGTGAGGATGAGAAGATCAAGGTATACATGAAGCCTGACGAAGTCAAGAAGGGTATCGGTAAGGGTGGATGCAACATCCGTCTGGCCGGCATGCTCGTCGGAAAGGAAATCGAGGTATGGAGAGAGCTTCCTAAGGATGTTGAAGATGGAGAAGAGGACGTACTCCTCAGCGAGTTCGATGACGTTATCGAAATGTGGATCATCGAGAAGCTTCAGGGTATCGGCTGCGACACAGCCAAGAGCGTACTCGCATGCACTCCGGCTGACATCGCAAAGAGAGCTGACCTTGGGGACGAAACAGTAGAGGAAACCTTTGATATCCTCCGCGCAGAATTTGAAGAAGAATAATTGAATTTAATCGGGGTAATATATGGCAGAAATAAGATTAAGTAAACTTACAAAGCAGTTCAGCATCGGACTTGCCAGACTCGTTGATTTCCTCAATGAGAAAGGAGCCAATGTAGAGATGAATCCGAACGCAAAGGTTTCGGATGAGTATCTGCCGGCTATCGAGGCCAAGTTCGGTGAAGACCAGAAACTTAAGGAAGACTCTGAGAAGGTCACCATCAAGTTGAAGGAAATCATTGAGATGGGAAGTAAGAAGAAGGCCGAGACAGAGGATGAATTCATACCGGAGAAGGAGGTTGTGATCAAGAGCAACGTCATCACTCAGGCGCCGGAGCCTGTTGCTGTACCGGAACCAGTCGTGGTAACTGAGCCCGTTGCAGCACCTGAGCCAGTGAAAGTTGAGTCTGCAAAGACAACTGAAGATCCAAAGGAGAACTCTGGTATCAAGGTCGTTGACAAGATTGACCTTTCTAAATTTGACAAGAAACCAGCGAAGGACGAGAAACCTGCAGTTCAGCCAGAAGTTAAGGCCGAGCCTGTGGCAGAAAAAGAGCCAGAGCCTGTACAGGCACCCGCCCCAACCCCAGCGGAAGAGCCTGAACCAGAGCGTAAGCCAGAGCCACGCGAGGTGAAGATTGAAGTCGAGAAGCTTGCTGGTCCTAAGGTTGTAGACAAGATTGACCTTTCACAGTTCGACAAGAAGAAGAAAAAGAAGAAGAGAGAAAGAATTGAGAAAGGAGGCAGCCAGAAGGTTGATGTGACCAAGGTGGAAGCAGACAACAAGGTTGCAAAGAAGGACAAGAACAATAAGCCGGGCAATAACGCTCAGCAGCAGAATCAGGGCAAGAAGGACAAGAAGAGCCGTCGCGACCATGGCGGGGACAAGTTCAAGCCGATGACTGAGGCGGAGCAGGAAGAAATGCAGAGGGAGATCCAGAAGCAGATCAAGGAGACTTATGCCCGCATGAACGAGGGTAAGAAGAATAACTTCGGAGCTAAGCACAGAAAGGACAAGAGAGAGGCTGCTTCACAGAGAATGCAGGAGGAGATGGAGATGCAGCAGCTCGAGCAGAAAGTACTCAAGGTAACTGAGTTCGTGACTGTAAACGACCTCGCCACCCTCATGAACAACACTCCTGTGACCAAGGTAATCGGTGCATGTATGAGCCTCGGAATGATGGTATCCATCAACCAGCGTCTCGACGCGGAGACACTCGTACTTGTCGCTGAGGAGTTCGGTTATGAGGTCGAGTTCGTGACTGCAAACCTTACAGACGCTATTGCACAGGGAGAGGCGGAGGATTCTGATGAGGATCTCCTCCCACGTCCACCGGTGATCACTGTGATGGGTCACGTTGACCACGGTAAGACTTCCCTCCTCGACCACATCCGTAGTGCCAACGTCATTGCCGGTGAGGCAGGTGGTATCACACAGCACATCGGTGCATATCACGTGGAACTTCCTGACGGACAGGCAATCACATTCCTTGATACTCCTGGTCACGAGGCGTTTACAGCGATGCGTGCCCGCGGTGCCAAGATGACTGACGTTGCGATCATCATCGTCGCAGCCGACGACTGCATAATGCCTCAGACAGTTGAAGCGATCAACCATGCTCAGGCAGCCGGTGTCCCTATGGTATTCGCTATCAATAAGATCGACAAGCCAGGTGCAAACCCTGAGAAGATCCGTGAGCAGCTTTCCAACATGAACATCCTCGTTGAGGACTGGGGTGGAAAGTTCCAGTGTCAGGAAATTTCAGCAAAGAAGGGTATCAATGTTGAGGCTCTGCTTGAAAAGGTACTCCTCGAAGCAGAAATGCTCGAGCTCAAGGCTAATCCTAACAAGAAGGCTTCCGGTGCAGTGATCGAGTCATCACTCGATAAGGGTCGTGGATATCTTGCTACAATTCTCGTTCAGAACGGTACTCTCCGTGTAGGAGATGTAATGCTCTCAGGATGTTATACTGGTAAGGTTAAGGCTATGTTCAATGAGCGTGGTCAGAAGGTGAATGAGGCAGGTCCTTCAACACCGGTTTCTGTCCTCGGTCTTAACGGAGCCCCTACAGCAGGTGAGACATTCGTTGTGATGGCTGACGAGAAGGAGGCTAAGGAAATCGCTAACAAGCGTGAGCAGCTCATCCGTATCCAGGGTATCAAGACTCAGAAGCATATGACTCTCGAGGAGATCGGTCGCCGTATCGCTATCGGAAACTTCAAGGAGCTCAATGTCATCGTCAAAGGTGACGTGGACGGATCGGTTGAGGCCCTTTCAGACTCAATCATCAAACTTTCTACTGAGGAAGTTCGCGTGAACGTAATCCACAAGGCTGTGGGTGCGATTTCAGAGTCAGATATCCTTCTGGCTGCTGCTTCAGATGCGATCATCATCGGTTTCCAGGTACGACCTATGCCTTCAGCACGTAAGCTTGCCGAGAAGGAGGAGATCGAAATCCGTCTTTACTCTGTCATCTACGACTGTATCAACGAGCTCAAGAGCGGTATCGAGGGTATGCTTGAGCCTGAGCAGAAGGAAGTTGTCACTGCTACTGCCGAGGTTCAGGAGACATTCAAGATCTCGAAGGTGGGTACAATCGCCGGATGTATTGTCCGCGAGGGTAAGCTCCAGAGAACTGCGAAGGTGCGTGTGATCCGCGACGGTATCGTTGTGTACACCGGAGAACTTGGATCGCTCAAGAGATTCAAGGACGATGTCAAGGAGGTTCATATGGGTCTGGATTGCGGTCTTAACATCCAGGGTTACAATGACATCAAGGTTGGTGACGTTGTCGAAGCATACAATATCGAGGAGATCAAGAGAACTCTCTAACATATAAACAACAGCGAAGGCTGCTTGTTCCTACGGTCCTCCCCACTTCGTGGGTCCCCTCCCTTTTCGGGAGCCAATGCCGTCTGAACAAGCAGCCTTCGCTGTTGCATTAGTGAACACCTTCCTACCCGTCAATCAGTTCAATCTATATGAAGCGGTGATAACTGGATTACCGAGTTCGGTCAGATCTGTTATTGTCACCAGACCGGTACTTTTCTCGATGAGGGCAACAACTGTTGTTGCTTCTCTGGTCCTGCCCTTTACGGTATAGTAGTCACCTGAGGTGTTATTCAACTCTGCAGTTACCAAGCGACCTACTGATGTCTTGTCCCATTGCACCGGAATCTGTGTTTCGGTACCAGTGAAGACATTGTATGCTACTATGGTATCTATTCCTGGAGTATAGGCCATTCCATTCGAATCAAATTCGCTATAATGACCAGGATGTTTCCTCAATGTGATAGATGGAGAACTACCGAATTCAATATAGACAGATCCTGACCCGTCTACGAACAATATACTCTCATCTGTCTCGATAGTCTGCGTTTCAAAAGAGTATGACGGCTCATATTCCATATAACATTGGGTAGATACAAACGCAGAACAGTCTAAAACGTTTCCGTTTATTGTAATCTGGGAAAGATGAACACTATGACTAGGAATATTTTCCTGTTCCCAGTCAGAATTCTTCTCCCAATCCATTATATAACATCCACCCTTATATGTAAACATAAACCCGGACTTATTGACAAGTGGTGAAAGTTGAGGCGAATAATCAAGGAAAAGAGGCTGAAGATTACTATCAAAACTCCAGGCTCCCATTTGGGTATTATAGTTGTTAAAAACCACAAACCTATGATTTTCAGGAGCCCAAACAATAATATTATCCGCATACATGCCCAGAATATCAGACGGACTGCTTATCACCTTCAGCGATGCTCCCTGATCGGAAATAAGTATTGGGGAATAGACAGGATTCTGAAGATCGATTCCATTATTAGGATTCACAGCTATAAAGGTCTTTCCGTCAGGTGTAACCTGAATATTCCGGCGAACCGAAGATTTATCCATACTGATATATGGAATAGGACTTTTGAACAGTGCTCCGTCGGAGAGGCGTAATATATAGCCTCCACCGAGCCTGCTAAGATATCCGCTGATTGCCTCATACTCGGCTGCACCGTATGTAATCTCTGAAAGGTTTTCATCATGAACAGCCATCACACCATCAAGATGAAGATAGTCATCTGAAATCGGGACTATCTTTTCCGGAACCAATGTCAGAGATTTCTTGATCTTCTTCCATGCACTATTGGATTCATCTCCGGCTGTACGCAAAGTAAGAGATGCTATTTTAGCCTGACCTTCAGCGTCCAGAACACATAACCTGTAATCCGGATTACCATAAGACCTGGTAACAACATTGCCATCCTTTGTCTGCATTACCGCCAGAGAACGGGCTCCGGTAAGATCAATATTGGTAAACTTCACCTCGGAAGGCAAGGACCTTAGCACCTGCATTTCGCTTTTCTGGCATCCTGCACAGAAAAGCGAAATGCAGATGATCAATATGATGAAGGAAAACTTATTCATTATTATTTCTCCTTGGCATTGACGAAGTATTCGACAGGCACATCGTAAACGTAAGGATAGTAACAGTTGAAATCTGTGTCCTGAACTACGATATATACCTGATCCGAAACCTTCTGGGTATTACCATTTGCTGATGGCTTATAGAACCTTACAGGATTGCCGTCATTGATATTTACAATCGATCTTGCCGGAATTTCTATTTCATTGATTATCGCTTTGTCCGAAGATTTGTGGCCGGCACATGCCTTGTCATGGAACGCCTGACTTGCCCATATCACAGCTGATCCAGCACTGTTTCCATACTGAGAAGATCCGTGTTCATAATGATGATATTCCGAATCGTATGGGAATTCCTTTGTTTCATCAACTGTATAGGTCGAGCCACTGTAATCGTCTGCATTTGTCATCAGATCGACAATCCAATCCTCCAGACTCAGCTCAGCCCATTCATAATCATACATTTCGACAGAGGCTGATACCACATAAGCGGTATAACCTTGCGGTATAGTGACTGTATATGCATATTTTCCAAACATATAGTTAGTACCTGGTTCAAAAGACTCCGGAAGATATGTAACGGTCGGTCTGGCTGCCTCCCACTTCGGATCTGACTGAAGAACTACTTTACCGATGTTCAAAGGAAGAGCCGTGAACTTATGAAGGGTTGCATGAGACCATGTTCCTTCTGTATCCTTGGCCATCACTACAATACCATACTGAACGCCAAGTTCAAGTTCTGTGCTGGAGATCATACCGTTCTTGATAGGATAATTCTCCATTGACGTCTTCATTATTTTTCCTGAACTGTTCAGGAACATATATACCTCTGCCTTTGTAGCATCGGCTCCGAGATAATTTGTACTTGTCCAAGTATTATCAGAAGTCTTTCCGAACCAATAAAGGAACTCCACAGCGCCTTCTGCCTTGATGGACAACTGCACATCTCCAGGTACATTCTTCTCTACCACTACATTTACCTTCATATCATTGAATGGGATATTGGTTGTAGTGTATTCCTCTACAAGTACATTCTTATACTTTCCGTCCTTGTCCAAGGCAAGGGCAAGAAGCACGTATTTTGTATTGAGCTTAGGCTTGATGTCAGTAAACTCTGAAAGTCTGGCAACAGCTGAGGATCCCTGCGCAGAAAGTCCCTTCACGTAGACATATTCAGCCTTGGCCTGATCAGTAGCATACTTCTTTGCTTCTGTTGTGGTAAGGAAAGCATAGTAGATCGCCTGGGCTCCAGAAGCAGCAAGATTAACCTCAACATCCAGTGCAGAAGGCTCTGCATCTCCAGCCTTTATCTCAACGCTGCCATCTGGCAGAAGGCCAAGTGTAGAGAACTCACGCACAATCACATCGTCAGAAGAATAATCCTTGTCTGCACGATCCGCCGCAAACCATGCCACATAAGAAGTATTTGATGCCGCAGTCACTCCTGCAAACTCAAACAGAGAACCGCTGTATTCAAGCACAGTCTTTGGCTCGTATGTTCCTCTATGGAGATTAGAAAGAACATCTTCAAGCATGAAATCCTCTGCAAGGACAAGTTCTGAGTAATATGATGTCACACCTTGCATGTTCATTGTCAGGGCTGCATCACTGAATGCCACGTCTGACACCTCAAATGTCACATCATTCAGAGTAAACGGCTCATACACGATGGTATTTTCATGCAGATAATAATAGGCATCCTCATCATCTGAATAATACTGCATAGGGAGTGCCCAGAGAACATATTCCTCTCCATAAGCAGGATCTGCAGCAAGCACTTCTGCAACAGGCATGTCAACCAGATTTTCACTGGCTTCAGCATAACCTGCCGGATATTCATAAGCCTCAAGAAGACCTTCCACGGTAGTCATGATTGTCTCCTCGTCATATTCAGCAGCAGGACAAATGCCATAGAAATATCTTTCAAGTCCATTATAACGTGCGATATTGACCTTTCCGTAATCAGGTCCGAACTTCTTGAAAGGATTTGTAGTCACAAACAGTCTAGCTGTTGTAGCCTTTCCTCCCTGAAGTACAGCCACTACCTTAAGATAGCCTTCCGGATCGACTTCATTATTCTGTACTCTCGCATATGACGGAGCTGTGATGTCAAAATACTTTTCACCTGTATACACATCTGCACGTTCCTTCACTCTCCATCCCTCAGGAGTCTGAAGCACATAATCCTCGACTCCTCTCATTTCCAGCTGCACACTTGCAGTCAGGCCGTACGCAACATAGTAATTATCAATGATGACAGCATTTCCCAGACCGCCAGGCTGCAGGAAATGGAATCCGCAGGTACCATCTACAGTCACTGTAAATGTCATATCCTCACCGAATGTGAATGTCACAGCAAGTACCTCGCCTGAAACCTCATCAGTAACCACCTCATAGTCAGAGAAGACAGAGTTTCCTCCGAGAGGGTACTTCATACCACCTACAATGATATAATAGTCACCATCCTCTACCACGACTTCAGGCACATCTGTCAGAACCGGAACAGGCTGACCGGCTGCATCCTTGAACAGTTCCTTGGTTCCGTCAGCATTGACATATGCCCAATAATCCACGCCACCTATCTTGAGATAGGTCACAAACGACTTGAGGTCTGTTTTTGGAAGAAGCTGAAGTTCCACTCCATTGTTGAGCGTAAGAGTTGTGACATTTGTCGTAGCATTGATGGAAACATCCGAAATAAGAATCTTTCCGTCAAGCAGGTCATGCAAAGTTTTAAACTCGGAATTGATCCTCTGCTCAATAGAATACACCTTATCTACAAGGATGTCAATCTTATTCTGGATGTCCGAGTCATCATAGCAGGACACCGCCATTGGAATTGCAAGAAGCAGACAAAGCAGACTTCTCATTAGTGTAAAGTTCTTCATAGCTTATTTTGTTTATTCAATTTCATATACAAGATTTCCGGACAAAGGCATACGGGCAGACTGCCTCAAGCCATGCACAGACGATGAAACTGGGGTATGTTTCCATCTCGGCTCTCCGGTTATATCACACCATGTCCACTGGAGAGCGATATTATAATCCTTGTTAGCCCAATCTCCGAAAGAATACGGGAACACGTTATCTGCATCATCACTATAGTCTCCGTTATCGTTATTGACATATTCGTCCGGAATGATTCCGTCTGCATAGTCACCCCAGTCCTTTGCATTCTTCACCCAGAATGTCACAGGAGAGAACTGGAAACGTCTTCCGTTATATACGGTTTCCGAAACTGTCATACCGACATTCTTTCCTTCTGTACGACAACCAATGAGCTTCACCGGAAAATCAATGCCCTTGAGCGAACTGATGACCAGCTCAGCCGCAGAGCCAGTATTATATGAGCATATCACATACAGACGCTTCAGACCAAGGTCCACAGGCAGACCGAGAGGATCCGTGTCATTGTTGTAGCCGTATCCGAATGTCCAGTTTTCCTGAGAGCCGTCATTGAAAACGACCTTCGTGAATGTCTTGTCCTTGTTTGCGAGTCCTGCAATACAACCTGAAAGCCAACGGCTCTGGGCCACAGCACCTCCGGCATTGAATCTCAGGTCAAGGATGAGGTCGGTGATATTCTGCTCGGCGAACCAGTCGACTGTCTCCTCCAACAGATCCTGAGAACCAAGATCGAATGATTCATATACGAAGTAACCGATCTTTCCGCCTGAATATTCCATGGTCGAGGCATGAAGCACTGGATCATACACATGCACACCTGCGACCGCTTCACTGGATTCATAAGACACATGGTCATAACCGCCCTGACCGTTATCCTCATATCTCAGGAAATGGAACTTATATGAGCCGAAAGGATTCTGATAAAGGGCATCCATATATCCACGGTAGTTATCCATAGTAAGCCGCGTACCGTTCACGGCATAGATGAGGTCTCCCCTACGCAGACCTGCAGCCTCTGCAGGAGAGCCACGGCGCACATAAGATGGAGCTATACCCATGTCGGTGGAGCCATCGCTCTTGAGGGCGGTGGAAATGAACGGTCCGAAGCCCAGACCACCGGTCTGCACTGCCATAGGCTGTTCCGATGCAGTAACAGTTTTGATCTCCTTGATATTAGTATAGATATATCTGCTTCCGGCATTAGAGTGCGAGGCCCTGTAATAACCACCGTCAGCGATATTCACCTGACCGAGGTACATAAGATGAGCCTCCAGAAAGTCCGTATAGCCGAGGCTAAGATCTATGTCCTGGGCATTATATGCATCCTTGAAAAGATAGTCCTTTGTAAGGATTTCATGCATATATGTGTTCAGAGCCTGATTTATCGCTGCGTCAGCACTCATACCTGAGGCTGCCTGGGTCAATGTCGCGATAAGCACCGGATCGTGGTCCTCAAGTGTCACATATATACTCACTGACCTTTCCTCCTCGGATTCGTTCTTTTCGAAAGCAAGTCTTACAGTGCACGCACCTGCCTCGCCTGAAGATGCAGAAGATATTTCCACCCAATCGTATTCATCATCCAATTCTGCGGTCCATGGTGCTGACGAGTCAAACTTGATGGTTATGGTACCACCTCGATAAGATACGTTCTTATCTTCATATCTGTTATCGATATTGGTAATACCCTCCTGATGATCCGTACCTGGACCTGTCTCCTCAGGATCTGCAGTCTGACACGAGGCTACGCCAAATAGCGCCGCCATCATGAATGCGAATATATATCTGCAAAAATTCTTCATCGTTTCAAATTGGCCTTAAACCGTCAAAAATACGTTTTTTTTACGAATAAAAAAAGAGGGAGGAAGTTCAAATGAACTCCCTCCCAAAACTTTTAATAAAATTTATTGAGATTGTATTAGATCACTAGCCAACAATATACATTGGTATGAGATTTTCGGAAACTGTCATCTTAACCTCAACGATATCAAGGGCTTCTAATGTAACGACGCAAGAACTTCCATCCCAACCGGTGTACGTTCCCTCCGATGTCACCTCATCACCCATCATTGACATCTGGCTTATAGTAAATGTACCTTCAGATGCATTTGTTGGAGTCAATGAATATGTCCAGAAGTAAGGTGCCATATAAGTACCCTTCATCTCTTCAGGGAAAGAAGGATCATCCGCGTAGAAGAATTCCATATCCTGACCCAAGACCAGATATCCTGGCTGAGTAACACCGAAGTCAAAACATGAAGATACACCACCTTCATCTTCCCAAATGAATACGAGCTGCTTTCCGTCTGGAGAAGAAACTACACCATTCAGGTCATTGAGCATTCTCTCGAACTGACGTGCAAGGCTGATTTCTTTGTAGTAGTACTTACCTTCATATGTCCAGCATACCATGATTGTAGGCGAGAGAAGCTGTCCCTCGTTGAAGAAAGATCTAATTTCAGAATCGCCTTCAGTTGTAAGAACGCTGATATAGGTCTGCAAGCCATTTACAGTCTCAGACCAAAGTGCAGAAGCCTTCTGAAGATCTGACATACCTGCCAAGTCAACATACTCAGAATCATATGTATAATCTGCGATGAGAACCTTAACTTCAGTTCCTTCAACTGGCTCTACATGGCATGAAACAGAATACTGATATTCATTATAGTCTTCATTCTTCCAGTAATAGGTTTCACCCCAACCGCCATCCATTTTCTCAGGAACAGCAAAAGTGATGGTAGGTTCTGCAACAGGGAAATCTGTTGACTCAAGTGCGTCAAGCTCGAACACGCAGTCATACTTCACGACAGCAGCAGAGTTGCCTGGAAGTCCTTCCGGTGTAATAGGAATGATGGCAAAGACGTAAGAGTATCCATACTGATGGAATGGTTCTCCCCATGAATCAAACTCAACAACAAGTTTTCCGTCTACAAGCTCAGAAGCAGCGATTTCAGTTGCCTCCCACTCCTCGGCAAAATACAAGAAATCAGCAAAATCAGCATCATTATAAGATGCAAACTGATCATACATATAGCTGTCGGTAGAAATTGCAAGATACTTGTAAGAAGCTACTTCTTCAGAGAGAGAAGGAGTGAACTCAAACACCTTTGTATTCTTCAGCACGCCGTCAACGAGGTTTGTTGTATATGCATCATCCCACAGGATCTCTGCCTTTTCAACTTCCGCTGTAGTAAGTTCTACCTTTGCAAGCTGACCATACTTACCGTCTGTATCAACTGCAAATGCCACGAAATAGTAAGTTCTTGCAGGTGAGCACTCTTGATTTACGATATTTGGCCATTTATCTGCATACTCAAGATCGCCAGGGGTATAACCATAACCTTTGAGGAGCTGCTCAACAAGCAGTTCATCATCAAGATTATAAAGGTTATAATCCTCAGCACTCATGAATTCATAATAGAATGCATTCCAACCTGTTTCAGGCATATCTACGCTTACTCCTACATGTCTGTAAGGGTCAAGCTGAACTGGTTCTCCCCAATACTCAAACTCAGTGATCTTTGTTGCCGATACATTAACTGCACCACCTGACTCAAGTCCGGCAGTAGTGAAAGAAGCAACATAAACATCATCTGTAGTGTAATCCTCATTTGGACGTCCGTCGAGAGGAAGGATGATTACGTAGAGGTCCTGCAAAGGAGCGTACTCCATCTGATCATTTGATATATCATAAGCGGATCCTGTATAGTTTGCATCATGAACCTGACCAAGATACTCACCATATGAAATAGCATCAACCATCCTCTCCTTTGCATCTTCCTCACTGTCTACGTATTCTGCACTTGTAGCATATGCCACATATCTGTCAACGCCAAGAACCTCTACATCGATTGTCACGTTGTAGGCAGTTCTTTCAGACTCAACTTCCTTGACAGACACCTGAACAGGACTATAATAAGCGATTACAAGATCCTCAAGTGAGAATGAATCCTGATTATAACTTTCACGTACAGCCCAGACAACGTACTCCTTGCCAAGTTCCGGCTCAGCGCCAAGAAGTTTTGCTATATCCACAGAAACTGCAGCCTCACCATCGCTGTATGGATACGAACTCAAAGCAGAATAGTCATACTTTGCCATAGCCTCGAAAAGAGGTGCTGTATCAGCATCAAGAGTCTCCTTTGTTGAAACTCCATAGTAGAAGCTGTTAGCCCAATCCTCAGCTCCGGCAACATTATAATATGCCTTGCCTGAATAAGCCTTCACTGAGAGAGCCTGAGATACTACCTCAACTGCAAGCTTACCGACCATACATTTTCCATCTTCAGCACAAGCATGGATCTTCACATATCCTGAAGCAGCACATGTAGGTATTACCTCAACGTACTCATCATTCTCATCCCAGTATCCATCTTCCTGAGTTGTAGCGTAGTCAGGAGCTGTAATCTCAAGAAGTCCTTCTGAGTTGATCTCTGCCCACCAGCCCTTAGGAGCTGCCATCACTGTGATGTCCTCGATTCCTGAAGACTTGATGACAACCTGCTCAGTAGCTTCTGACATGAAGTACAGCTTACCTGAACGGAGCTCGAAAGCAATCTCCTGTGGCTTATCGATTGTAAGCTCAGCGTTACCGATCTTCACGGTAACAGTCTCACCATTGTCAACGATTGCCACCTCAGGACACTCACACACTTCACCCTGCTCATTCTTCGGCAATTCGATGCCGGTAGAAGTCCATGTCTTTCCGTCGAAAGAGTACTGGATCTCACCCTCGCTTGTCACGTCAAACTGGAGAGTGTAAAGTCCATCTACCCTTGCGCTAAGGGCATCAAGTTCACTCTTGAGCTGCTCGACAACCTTCAGACGCTGGTCCAACTTGCTGATGTCCTCGCGAAGTTTGCTGTCATCGTAACAAGAGACAAACAGAGAAGATGCTGCGACAAGTGTCATGACACCTGTACACAAAGCCATAAGGCTCTTCATAAATTGTCTTTTCATAATTAATAGGATTTAGTTAATAAATAGGTATAATAAAACTTTGTTGTTTATTCAGTTATTCCGAAAATCTCTTCAAGAGTGGTAGCCTCGCCGTTCTGGCAGACAAGATGGAACATCCTGTAGACCGGTTCTCCGTTTCCGTCACGTCCCACTGCAATACATACCGCAAACTCGGTAGCGTCGCCCTTCCAGTCAAGCATAGTGTCGCTCTCTGTATGCATTCCACCACCATTTTCCTGGAAACCGTAGGCACACCACTTATAGAGGCCATCAACCCATGTCTCATAGTCAATGCCTGAGTTCTTTATATCAGCAAGAGCTGCAGGAGTAACCTCCGGCATGGCCTTCTTGAGATCGGAGAAGTTCTGTGTAGTTCCGCACAATCCATAGATGTAGTACTCCACATCACTTTCAATCAAGAAATCAACACGGTTTGCATTTTCATACATGTTGCTTTTCGAGAACTCCAGCTTCATGGTAGGATTCGGGCCCACCTGTATATCCTGGGTCTTTATATGGGCGAACTTCATCTCACTTATATTGCCGTCAAAATCCTCGGCACAACAATATACAAGATAATCCATTCCCGGAACCATACCGGTGAATGTGAAACCATCCCTTCCACTTGACTCAGGATACCACATCATGACTTTAGCGGTAAATTCATCCGTATTGTAAGTTTTATCATTCCAATTCAGGACAAAATCTACCCAATCCTGCCATGAACTACCGTCCTCAGTAGGAATTGCAGCAGGCACATGAGCAGGGAGCAATGTCTGGATATGCACCACAGAAACAGTTTCAGGATCATATGTCAGTTCGACAGTGAACTTCTGACGTCCCGGATCCTTTACTGCAAGCTGGAAATCCTTGACGTTACACTCATCCGGAGATGTAATATTACGTTCATCAAGCATAGCTGCATCAGAGAAACGCATGTCTCCGTACTGCATGGCAGCATTCCTGCAGAAATAGCCTATATAGACCTCTGTTCCAGGAGTAGCCTTGACTTCATCAAAACTACCGAGCCATGCATCGCGAAGCACTGCTGAAGAGCCCTCCATACTTTCAGCAGGGAAATTAGGGTTATGGCATCCATACGAACCGTTCTGAACCATATCAATAAGCTCTTTTCTTCGTCCGGAAGCTGTCATCGCCTCGAAATTCTCCTTTTCTTCCTTGGTATAGAGACGATAGAAAACAGTACGGCATGTCTCCGAGAAACGGATATCGAATTCAAAGTAAGCCGCTCCTACCTTGCTCTCAATGACATCAATCTCAGCTTCAGCCTCAGGCATACCCTCAGGCACATCCTTAAGGGTGAAATCAAAACGGGAAAAGTCTTCCTGAGGAGTAAGATTCTCATCGACAGCTACAGCTATTGTAGTAACCTTCAATGCAGAACCTGTACCTGCTTCATATCCTCCATTATGGTAATAGAGCTGCTCCGGGTCATTCACATCCATCGGTGTGAGATAAAGCGTTCTGACAAAGTCACGAAGCATCACCTCTCCGAATGCATCCAGATACTCATCGATGCTGGCAGTGTCTGTTCCCAGATAATAATATCCATACGCATCAGCAGAAGGGATATGGTTTACTGTAAAAGCTGTAAATCCGGCCTTCACATCAATCTCCATGACAGGATCGCCTAAAAGAGGCTGTGATGTTGTGTGAAGATGACAAAGCGTGAGATGTTCCTGATTAGTCTCATTGACAGTTGTTTCTGATGACGAAAGGACAGCTATGACATAATCGCAATCCGGGATTGCCACTGCTGCCGCCTCCGCATAAATCGTATTCATCCAGTCGAACTCTATCTGGAGGAAATCCTCAGGATTATCCTTGAATGTTGCATCATTCACAGAAAATTCAAATCCTCCGCTACCCGTTCCGTCAAGAAGGTAACTTCTGATCTTTTCCGAAATTGCTATCGCATCGCTTCCTGCCATATCATCATCAAGAAGATTGTTGTACAGGCGGGCAAGAGGATAAACATCCAACCTGAAAGACTGGACCATTGCTCCCGGACGAAGTTCGAACACGAAATTGTCATCGCTGATGCTCTTGGTCACAATTGTTACACCAACCTCATTCTCTTCTGCATAAAGGCTGGTACAGTCAAGAGGAAACTCCGCTATGGGAGTGAAATCCTTATGATTCTGCATACCTGGACCCGGAACGAACGCAGTACCTCCGTCTCCAGACGGCTGCTGCGGGTCAGTACATGAAAACATGCAGAAAACTGCTGTAACAGCGAGTAAAAAACTGAATAATCTTTTCATAAAGCAATCATTCTTATTTAACGGCAAATTCGGAATCTCCGCCTGCCATATCACATAAATTCATATTATTGACACATCCGTTGCAGTCAAGTACCAGGGCATACACCATGGTATCCTCAAGCACCCATCTGTCATCAATTTCCACTTCAAATGACTTTACAGCCTCCTCACCTGCACGGATATAGCCATCCTCGGTGATTTTCTCTCCTGCAAAGGTATTGCGATAGGATGTCACTATTTGACGCACAACATGGTTATGGACATAATCATCCTGACCTTGGGGAAACATAGTTGTCATCTGATATCCGGCAATTCTGTTCTGCACCACAGCCAGAACTACAGAAAACGGATTTGTGTACTCCGACTTGACCTTGACTGTTACGGCGGCACGCCTGCCTCCATCGATTATGGCAGATGAAACGGCGACTCCACAGTATACGGGGTGTATTGCGTCCAGGGCATCTGACACTGCATCAAGAAACTGTGACAGTCCCTCTCCCGTCAGAAGACCGGAAGTCGATGGCCTTAAGTCCACTACATAAGCAGGAAATTCCTGAGTTTTCGGGAACAGTTTCTTTATATCCTGAGTGCCCGGGATTGCCAGAGTATCCAATCCTTCTGCATCAGAATGAAAGGCAAGAAAATGAATACGGTCCTTGTTTCTGTTCATCGACGGGGTCGAGAGCATTCCCATCATCTTGTTATATCCATCCGGACAGTTGATGCACCATGCACCGGTAAATTCAACTACACAGACATGCTTTTCAAAAGCAGACTCTACCTCCGGAGCAGAATGCCATACTGAAATCTCAAGAGGTTCTGAGAACTTACCGTCATATTCTGCGACAAAGGTATAGATGCCTCCACATTCAGGAACAAATATCCCGCCTTCCAGCTCTTCATCATCGACTCTGATTACAGATGATGCGGTCACGTCGCGTCCTCCGAAATCAACCTTAAGAGCGACCTCGTGATGCTCTGCAAGGTCAAAAGACATCCTGTCGGCAGACAGGACAGGTGCTGATCCTGAATCGGTCTGTCCGCTACATGCTGAAATGATCAGCATGACAGAAAAAAACGCAAATATACTCTTCAACTCACTCATACTACAGCACTCTACATTCTTTTACATTATTCACCACAAAAGTGCGTCCGTTATCCATGGATGTCGCTGCCGCTGCTATGACACGCATATTCTCCACGTCCCATTCCGAATCAAGGACAGTTGTCTCACTCGCCTTGACCTCAACGCCCGTACTTAAAGGAAGGTCACCATTTATCTTATCACCGGTTGCAGCAGTCAGTAAATCGCGCAGCACATTATCATGAACATATGGTTCTCCGCACTGTTCATACTCATCAATTCCGTCCTCTACAAGGAACACATAATAGCGGAACACAGCCGGAAGGTTAGAAGTAATGCCAAGTTCCACATCAAGCTTTCTTGTCTCACTGTCATACTCAGTCTTTACGTCAATACCACAGAACGGCTCGTATGACACAATATAATTATTAAAAGCAGTCTCTACATCACCATTAAGAACCTTCGTATCCTTATCCATATTTAAATATATGGAAGGAAGACCACTGAATCCTCCGAGTGCCGCAAGCAGATCATCAGTATGTTCTGTCTCCATAGGATCAGCATCTGCAAGATAACGATGTACGGAAACTACAGAGAATGAATCCGGATGCTTTGACTGAAGTGCCTTAATGTTTTCTGCCGCTCCTGAGCAACTGGTACACGTAGTTGATGTAAAGATCATGCAGAGCAGTCTTCCTTCAAACTCCTGTTCCTCACCGGTAAAGAACTGCCTGGCATTCACCTCCACACTGTTATCCGATACATGCTTGCCCCCGTAGTAATATTCTGCACTGAAAGTGTACTTACCTGGAGTCGAAGTAGAATAACTGTTTGCGCCATATGCCATCAGTTTTCCATCTTTGTCATTCTCATATCTGCGCACAAGCTGCATAGTCCCTTCGTTGCTCACATCGCGACTGCCGAACATCACCTTGAATGTGACGACCTCGTTGCCGTCTGCGAGAATCTCAGTCTTGTCAGCAAAGATTCTCAGCACACCTTCAGGCACATTCATCCCATCATCAACCTTTCCGCTGCAGGAAGAAAGGAAGAATGCAGACATGCATGCAAGCAGATATGTAAGAATCTCTTTCATACTAGTCATTCAGTACATATTCAGATGTGCTGCCATAATCGCAGGTCACAATGTTGTCCATTATGGACTCTCCGTCCTCCATCTTGCGATGAGCCCATACAGCCACATATCTGCCATTCAGCAAAGACTCATTCAGATCGGATGTAAAGTTCACAGTAAGTGTCCTGGTGATTTCTTCATCCTTTGCAACTGTCTGCAATGTTTCTGAATTATATCTCAACAATCCGTCAGATACGCCTCTGACTACTTCATTGTATATACCAAGATCCTTGTAGGAGTTGCCACCTTCGTATCTCACACCATCCTCCACCAGAGCACAGGCAAGGTCGTATTCTCCTCCCTTGCTTGATTTGAGAGAGACATCCACCTTGAGCTGAGTACCTTCAAAAGAAATCGAATTCACCTTGATGCCGCAGGTAGCAGGGTTGGTCACACGGAGAGTATTGATTTTCTCCTCTATCTTGGTAGGAGAAGATGCTGTCATCGAAAGGCTGAGATCATAAACGGAACTTGGCCAGTATGACAGATTGAAGCAATTAAGCAGATAATTGCCAAGAGGCCCCACCTGCGTACTTACGGCAAGAGGATCTGCTCCCTGAAAATTGCCGTGAAAGGCCAGCAGAACAGTATGCTTGCGGCATACCTCTGAAATCTCCTCTTCGTATGCCTGTACAAAGCTGGGACATGCAGGACAATCCACGCTGGTTGCCTTGAAGATACCGATATTCTTGTAGTAGACTTCATATGCTCCGCGGTTGACTGCCGTCACGGTCAGCTCGTTGCTGAGTTTACCGTTATATCTTGCCTTGAACACATGCTCACCGTTATCTAAGAATGACACCTCGCGGGATTGTCTTGGCACTGTCACACCCTCAGTCGAGAAGATTGTTATGTTGCTCCTCTCTTTACGGTCATCAAGCATCTCACGGCCATGACCGTCCGTAAGAGAGAATGTCACGACAGAAACTCCGTCTGCCTCAACTTCATCTATATCTGCCGAAAGAGTGAATGGGGCGACATAGCCTTCCGAGATTCCGGAGCCATCATTTTTGCCGGAACACGACACTAAGGCCAGAGCAAACAATATGTAAGTTATTCTTTTCATTAGAATGATGTTGTGATAGAGAAATTAGCTCCTGTATACTGAGGTATCTGACGGCAGACACCGCCTGAACAGATGAATCCATCCTTATAGCGTCCATATCCGGCCGCAAGACGTGTACGTCCCTTCGAATAGCTTACTCCTGCGTTATAGTAATGCATCTTTGTATCTCCGTGATTGTACATGTCACTAGCCCATACGCTCCAATGTGGTGCAAAGTTCACTTCAAGGAGGGCTGCCATCCAGTCCTTATGATTCTCATGGGTAGTGAGATACTGGAGTTCAAGTCTTGTCGAGAATTCCGGTGTCCACTTGTAAAGAAGGTCTGCCACGAAGATATTTGAAAGCCATGTGGTATTGTAACGTCCGTAGTCACCATGGTTCTTCTCCTGCATAGAGTAAAGGAGGACCATCTTGAACTGCTTGGTCCACTGCTTCTCTATATCAAAACTGAAGTCTCTGAAAAGCATGTTACCTGGCTTGAAGGTTCCTTCCTCGCTGATTGCATAGTAGGTCGAGAAGTTCGCGTGAACCTTCATTCCCCTCTTTCCGCCAAGAGCAGTTCCTCTGCGGAAATTATAGAATGCATCGATCTGCCCACCCATCTCACCGCTGCTGAGAGTTGACCCGTCACCTATGACAGGAGAATATGGATCAAGAGTCGTAAGCATGTATGTATACTGAGTGCTGAGAGCCGGGATATAGGATATCATGTTCGCCACAGGATTTTCCGACATGGCGCTGATATACTGCTGCATATACTCAAGTCTACGTCCTGTCACTGTTATTCCCAATCCACGTGCATTGTAACCGAGATCGATGAGCTGTGCATTTCCACGCTTGACCTCACGCATCAAAGAAACATACTTCTCACCCAAATCAACATATTCTCCCTTGAGGAAAAGTCCGTTCCAATCGAAGTTCATTCTACCAGACCATCCGAAAGTATTAGGTTTAGCACCGTTCTCTTCCCATGTAGTACCGATTGCCTCATATTTATTCAGTACTGAGCCTTCAAGAGAAAGCACAAACTGGTCCATACCGATTATATCAGCAAGAGACACAGACAGGTCAGCACCTCTTACCTGCGAGTCAGAGAACTCCATACCGAGATGCGGCATACCCCAGAAAGCCTTGACTGCAACCTTATTGTCCCAATTATATGTAAAACGGGCACCCATTACAGCATTGTTGATTCCAAGGGCACGATCTTCCCAGCTGCGGAACAACAGACCGCTTCCCAACTGATCGTAGAACGTTCCTGCAGTAATCTGGAAATCTTCATCCTTCCAGTTCACATAGAGATTGCTGAGAGCATACTTGTTGAGATCGGAAGGGAAGCCATATAGAGCCGGGGCATAAGCCTCAAGCTGAAGCCCTGCTGAAAACTTCGAGTTATAATAATCAACCTTGAGATAGTTGTTCGAGCCGAATTTCTCGCCATCTCTGGACATATCGACATCAAAACCACCAATACCTCCGGAAAGAGGTATGTTAGCCGGATCGTTGACGTAGATATGGTTATTGCTCTCGAAACTTCCGGTAACATATCCTTTATCCTGCGCAGACAATGCACATACAGAAGCAAGGGAGCAGATTGCCAATACAAACAGTTTTTTCATTCTTATGGAGAAGTTTAGTTCTTGCTACATTTCTTGATTGCCTGAAAAAGCTCAAGTTCGTTGCCCGGCACATACGATGTATGCGAATAGACAATCTTTCCTTTACCGTCAACAACGAAAACATGCGGCACGACAGACACATTCATGGCTCTCATGAAGTCCTGATTCTTGTCGAAGAGAAGGATGAAATCCTCACCCCATCCGCGTCCCTCGGAGAACGATTTTGCCTTTGCAAGAAGACGGCTGTCATCTGTAGATACGGCAACCACACGGAAATCTGCTTCCTCGAGCCAGTCCGGGAGTGCATCATAGACTGCATCAAGCTCACGGATACATGGTTTGCACGAAGTAGACCAGAAAGAAACGATCATCGGAGTTCCGGCATACAGAAGGCTTCTGGTATTTACAGCTTCACCTTTGGTATTCTCAACGGTTACAGAAGGCACCTGGGCCATAGAAACTACTGCCGCTGACATGAAAAGAGTCAGAATCAAAACAATTTTTCTCATAGTTTTAATATCAATTAAGAAATCATGCACAAAACAAAACGCGCACAATCATGCAAAGATAATAAAACTAAATCGTTTTCCTGCAATTTATTTGGAGAGAATCTGCTTATATATACGAATCGTACGTGCGGCCTCGCCTACATCATGCACTCTGAGCATGTCGGTTCCATTCTGTAAGGCTACCATATGAAGGGCCTGGGTTGCCGGTAACGCCTCTTCGGGAGTAATACCCAATGGCTTGTACACCATGCTTTTACGTGAAATACCGACAAGAACAGGAGGAGGCGTGCCATCTGCCCTGACAACTGTCTTCAGGGCTGAAAGTTCCGAAAGCAGCTTATAGTTTTGCTCAATCGTTTTAGCAAAACCGAAACCAGGGTCAAGAATCCAGTCCTTGATGCCGTTTTTCTCTGCTTTTTCCGCAAATCCGTTGAAATATCCGATGACATCCCGAGTGACATCGTTATATTCTGTAAGCATCTGCATAGTCTGAGGATTCCCTCTCATATGCATGGCGATGTATCTCAATCCAAGACGACCTGCAACAGGCAGCATTTCCGGGTCCATCTCCCCGGCAGAGATATCATTGACGATAAAATCACCTATCAGGTCATACGCACGCAAAACCACAGACGCGTAATATGTATCGATTGAAACGGGAAGGTCAGGAAAGTCAGTCCTCAACAATTCAAGAACAGGGGCAAGACGACGCCATTCCTCATCTTCTCCCACAGGGAGGGACCCGGGACGAGTAGAACATGCACCGAGATCGACGATATCGACACCTTCATCGACCATCATTCCTACACGCCTGAGCACGGCAGCCACATCCCTGCAACGGCTTTCAGCAAAATATGAATCGTCAGTCAGGTTGACGATTCCCATGATATCTATATGTCTGCCCTTATTCATAATTTGCCGCAAAAATACTATATTTGTAGGCTAATTCAAAACCGACATCAATGCTTACAGTACTCGAAGGACTGGATGGAGCAGGAAAATCCACTCAGGTCAAAAAACTCAGAAACTATCTCGAAAGCCGCCTCGGAGCACTTGATTATATACATTTCCCACGTTATGACGCACCCGTATACGGCGACCTTATCAGCCGTTTCCTGCGTGGAGATTTCGGATCGAATGAGGCAGTGCACCCACAGCTTGTGGCTCTGCTGTTTGCAGAGGACAGACACGGAGCAGCGCCCGGCATCAGACAGACTCTGGACAACGGAGGCAACGTACTTCTTGACAGGTACGTATATTCCAACATAGCCTACCAGTGCGCCAAGCTCAATGATGAAACTGAAGCAGAGAAGCTCAGGGAATGGATATTCAACACCGAATACGGAGACTTCGCGCTTCCCGTTCCAGACCTGAACATCTTCCTGGATGTGCCGATCGGATTCGTGGAGTCAAAGTTGAAGGCCCAGCGAAACGGTCAGGACCGCGATTATCTGGAAGGCGGACAGGACATCCACGAAGCTGACATAGAATTCCAGAAACGCGTACGCGCCATCTATAGAAGGCAGTGCGAGCTTGACCCGAAGTTCATCCGCATCGACTGTTCTGACGAATACGGAGAAATGCTGCCTCCGGGTGCAATCTTTGCCAAGATACAGGAAGTTGTTGACCAAGTAATCGATAAGTAAGATGAGATACCTTCTCCTACGCCTGAAACGCTTCAGCGGATTCATTACCGGAATTGTATTCTTCATTTCTGGAGTCCTCAAACTCATGGATCCCGTCGGAGCGGGCCTTGTCATGGACGAGTACTACAGTTTTCTTCATCTGGGCTTCCTGTCATTCTCATCAAAGGTGATGGGAACAGCCTTTGCCCTTGCAGAGACCGTGCTCGGTATAGGACTTGTCACAGGAGTATGGCGCAGGATCATTGGCATGGCAGCGATCATACTGCAGGGATTCTTCACGCTGCTCACAATGCTGCTGGTAATCTTCAATCCTGAAATGGATTGCGGCTGCTTCGGAGAGGCAGTTCATCTTACCCACATGCAGACATTCGTCAAGAATCTCATCCTGATGGCTATGCTTCTGGTCTACTATATTCCGAGACAGCACCTGGGAGAAACCCGCAGAAAGAAATACGTCTCTTACGCTGTCGTATGCACATCCATAGCAGCATTCACAATCTATTCATGGATACATATCCCCCTTATAGACTACACTGCATACAAGCCCGGAACAGACATCGTAGACGCAGTCATGGATGCTGACGAGATGTACGAAAGTGTCTTCACATACGAAAAGGACGGAGTGCTGGAGGATTTCACATTAGGTCATCTTCCGGATTCGACATGGACATTCGTAGACGTGGACACCCGCCTGAAAGAGGGATATGACGACATTCAGGTCAGCCTGTCATTATATGATCCGGCAACAGGAGAATACGCAGACAGCCTCGCTACAGAAGGCCCGGCAATGCTGATATCAGCATACGACCCTGACCTTTCTGCCAGATCCTGGAGAAAGATTGAAAAGTTCATGGCAACTGCAGAGAAGGCCGGATACCGCACCATCCTTCTGACAACATCTGCAGATCAGATTCCGGAAAGCCTTGCCGACAGGACATATATATCCGACTACAAGACTCTGATATCGCTGAACAGATCCAACGGCGGAGCGACATTCTTCCATGACGGAGAACTCATAAGGAAATGGGCCAGAGCAGGATACCCCGACCAGGCCGAATTGAATGACATAATCTCATCCGACACGACCGAAGTATCCATTGCCCATAACAGCAAAGGAAGCCTCGCGATGCAAGGCTTCCTTCTATACGTTTTTGCAGTATTGCTGTTGTTGTAGTTATTCGTTGTACTTGAAAGGAGTTACACCATCCACAGGGCAGTCAATGACGTTGCTTACATAGAGCATGTGATCCTTGCCCACTGTTGTAACAAAGACACCGAGATGAAGTTCATCTTCCACCCACGACGGACTCCAGGTACATTTGGCAGCATCCGCCATTATAATACCATTGTTCCAGATATCCTGAAGATTCAATACGAACACATAATCAGATGTCGCACCAGCTTCAATCGTTCCAAGAGAGTGTCCGTTATACTTCCTACCCGCATCCAGATACCTGATACATGAATTGTGAGTATGCATCCATTCCTCGACACCACTTCCAAGCTGCAACTGGTTACTATTGGAAACGATATTATCCTCCAGAAGCATCATTCCCACATTATACTCTCCTTCCACTGCAGCCTTCACTATAACTTTCGCTACAATCTGACCATCCTTAAGCTCCGAGGACACTGCAATTCCAGCAGACCTTCCTTTCTTATACTCAAGCCTTGCATCAATCGTTGCCTTTATGGCATCCTCGCTCAAGTTATTGCCGCCTCCAGTATAGTAATCGAACTTCACATAAGGAAATGAAGTACTTCCATAGTTAGGAATATAGACAAATGCTGGGTCGTCTTGCGGTACATTTGAGGGGGTACCATCTGGATTTGGTTTATTCACCGTTCCATTGTGACAATCCACCTTCACAACCTTATCGGAATATGTTTCCATTACATTCTTAAGCGTTTTTTTCATCGAAGGACAAGCACTACATCCGGTGGTGGTATGCTGCACGAGGAGAACCTTTGTTTCGAAATCAGTGCTTGCTGGAGCAGTATCAGCAGGGGCTTCAGGTATTTCGACCGCCAAAGCTGTGACAGTTACAGGTTCCTTGGTAAAATACGTAAGATAGCCCGCACGTATATCATATTCACCTGGAGTCTGAGTCTTGAACTTGAAATTCTCCACATCTATGACATTGTTCTTCTTATCATAGAATGTCACACCCTCAGTGACAACCTCGTCGCCAAGTGTCACAGTAAGTGTAACATAATCATCTCCGAAAGTCTGAACGAACTGTCTGTCAGCAGTTATGACCAACTGTTTTGACTCAACGGAACCTCCGTTGTCGCTTGCACCTGAGCAAGAAAGAAGCATCGCTGCTGCAAAAAGCAGCGATGCATATCTGAACAAATTATTTAACATATCCACATCTGTTGAATTTAACTTTTCTGAGTTCCTCAAGTCCTGCCTCATATTTCTCCCAAGTCATTACAGCAGGTGACTCGGCAACCTTGTAGTGCACAAGTGATGAAGAGTCAAACTTGGAGAGGGACCTTATCTTCATGACCTTCGGCAGCTCATCGACTGTCTGACCGTCAAGACGGGCAGGCTGCACTGACATCGGTCTTACATTGCTTACAGACGACTTTGACACACCATTCCAACCCCTTGTGAGTACAATCTCAGTATGGATTGTGGCTATAAGTTCCACATCTGTACTCATCGGCTGCACACCGATTGCATTCATATAGTAAGTACCAGCCGGAAGATATGCAGAAGCAAGAGATGCGTCTATCACAATAGGTTTGATTGTAATGGTATTGCCATCATCTGAAACTTCGACAGGGAAGCCCTTGATTGCTTCAGTAGAATCATAGAATGCCGCCACCTTGGATGCACCCGCGTTCACACCGCCCAGATAGAACGGATAACCAGGCCATGCAGTCAAAGGAGGTATGGTCATTGAGTTGAAAGGAACAATGACACTTCCATCCTCCAGGACTTCAAGGAACCACTTTGGTCCGAAGTCATAGATAAGTTGCGGAATATCAACTGAAGAATAATCGGTTGCGACAAAAAGGTCATAAGGCGAACGATAGTCAAGACGGCTGACAGGCTCGTTCGGCGTCACCATCGGATCGAGATCAAAGAATCCTGTGCAAAGCAGTCTGTTCTGGTTCTCGATACGGTATTCAGTGAACTTGTCGGTCAACAGGTGAAGTTCCTCATACATACCATCCACTTCTGTCTTATCCATACCCTGATACAGAGCGTACACCGACTGATCAAGCGCTGGAGACAACTCAGGAGCCTTATCAGAAATTGTCACTTTGGAAAGATGGGTCTTTTCCATAGTGCCGATAGTCTCGTCATCCGCAACATACTGGACGCTCATGGTCGCCCTTGCTGTCCAATCACCCAACAAAGATGTGAAATAAGGCGAAGATACCGGTGTCTTATCTACTGCATACAATTCAGTGGTGCAATCAGCCCATCCGGCAGTATTGTCATCCATATCGATCCGGTTGAATGTATATTCGTCATTACAGCCGTATGCAGCGAAACGGAGTGTCTCACCGTCAAGTATCGGGAAGTATAGATCAAGACCCTCAGGGGTATTGATCTTTTCAAGTTCTTCAGAGGTAAACACCTGATTTGAAGACTTGATGATATCAGTCATCGGGAATCCGGCGTTAGTATATTTCTTCCACTCACGGGCAATTTCGCAAGCCCAATATGCGCCTTCTATTTTCTGGACATTTCCAGTGATATCCGTACCGGCCTTGATATTGAATCCTGCATAATATGGACTCTCACTCATATCCAAAGCTGTCACTTCAATTACAGGAGAAGGCTTGGTGACCTCTTTTGTGGTGAACTCCTCCTTATAGAATCTCTGGGTAAGTCCAGCCTCATCACCAAGAAGAGTAGCAAGCACGACATATGTCTCTCCACCTGTAAGAGGCTCCTGGAAGAAAGTCTGCACCACAGGAACTGTCAGCGGCTCATTTGCATATTGCGGCCAACATATATTCATTCCCAATATCGGATACGACGCCAGAAACCACTGCCAGAGGGTTTCATCTCCTCCCAACAAAGTATCAGTCATCTGATTATACAGACCGGCCGGAAGAACCAGATATGCATACTGGAAGTAGTCTCCCACTGGGTTGAAACGCACAGCCCAATCATTGATGCCCTGCCTATCCTCAGGATAGCTGATATCAAGGGTGGCATCACAAAGCTCCGGTTCATCAATACGGAATGTCATTTTTTCAAAAGGTCCCTTGAATGAGAATGAAGCTCTGTCGAAATATGGTATGTAACAGTTTTCTGTAGGCTGGGTGAATCCCATCACAGCATTGAAATCTTCTGGAGTTCCATAGAAGGCCTCTGTTGTGAGGAAGACGATAGGTTCACCCGGGGTATATGGATCATGGACTGTAGTATATTCTCCGGATGCGCCCACTAATGGCTTACCGAACTCATCATACATGATCTGGTTATTGTCGTTGATGACGATGGTAGTGTCGTTCAGGCAGTAATTACCAGCATAATATCCAGCAAATACAGCCTCAAGATCGACAGATGCCTCAATCAGTTCTTCAGGAGCTCTGCTTTCAGCTATGGCCAGATTATATACCACGAGACTGCCATAACCATAGCACATCGCATGGTTTCTGTTCTTGACCTCCTTAGGGACAGTGATATGCATCTTGAAACCGTCCTCGTATGTATCCATGAGGGTAAGGATCTCGTCAAATTTGAAAGACTTGGTTGTAAAGCTGAGCTCGATAAGTCTGGTAGGATTACCGTCAGACATACGTCCAGCAGCGAACAGGGTGTGCTTTGTATTCTCGGACAATCCGCTTCCGAGTTTGATTTTCTGTCCTGGACTTACTGTAATGATTTCTCCGCCTTTACCTAATTGGGCATCCTGGAAAAGGGTGGTAGGGGTATACAAAGTCTCTTCATCTGTGATCACATAAGCCATCTCCATCTGATACGGAGCGGTTATGAAAACCTCCACATAGTCAGGACCAGCTTTGGATACCGATACTGAAAAATCGCCAAGGCCCTCCTTCTGACATGCACTGAAGACAATACCGAGAAGAGCTACAAGGGAAATCTTGAATAAATTTCTCATTGATTGTAATAGATAGTATGATTGATAAAAATTATAATTATCAGATTTACATTCCGATATATCGCGGCAAAGGTAAAATTTTTCTCCTTTATTTACTATATTTGCGGCGCAAAATCTATAAAAAGACAAAAATGAGCAATCAATCACTTTTGGCGGTATCGCCTGTAGACGGACGCTATGCGCGTCAGACAGAGCCTCTCAGAGAGTATTTCAGCGAGTATGCACTCATCAAGTACAGAGTGCGCGTGGAAATCGAGTATTTCATAGCATTGTGCCAGATTCCTCTGCCGCAGCTTGCTGACTTCGATTCATCTAAGTTCGAAGCACTTAGAGACATCTACAGAACCATGACTCCGGAGGATGCAGCCAAGGTAAAGGATATCGAAAAGGTGACAAACCACGATGTAAAGGCTGTGGAATACTACATCAAGGACCGCTTCAAGGAGATGGACATCCTCAAATGGGGTGAATTCGTTCATTTCGGTCTTACATCTCAGGACATCAACAACACATCGGTTCCTCTTTCACTCAAGGAGGCTGTAGAGGAGTCGTTCATGCCGCTTCTCAACGAGGTGCTGGGCACAATCAAGGGCATGGCATCCGATTGGGCTGAGATCCCAATGCTTGCAAAGACTCATGGCCAGCCGGCTTCCCCTACCCGCGTAGGTAAGGAGTTCAATGTATTTGTGGTACGTCTCGAAGAGCAGATCCGTCAGTTCCAGCAGCTTACATACCCTGCGAAGTTCGGCGGCGCGACAGGCAACATGAACGCTCACAAGGTGGCATATCCTGCAATCGACTGGATCGGATTCGGCAATGCCTTCGTTGATTCGCTTGGCCTCAAGAGGTCATTCCCGACAACTCAGATCGAGCATTATGACAATCTCGCTGCACTCTTTGACTGCATGAGACGCATGAACACCATCCTTATAGACTTTGCCCGTGATATATGGACATATATTTCAATGGAGTATTTCCGCCAGAAGGTGAAGGCCGGCGAGGTGGGATCATCTGCAATGCCGCATAAGGTGAACCCTATCGATTTCGAGAATGCAGAAGGAAACTTCGGAGTGGCAAACGCTCTCCTGACACATCTGTCGATGAAACTTCCTGTCTCACGTCTGCAGCGCGACCTCACAGACTCTACAGTATTGAGAAATGTGGGAATGCCGCTCGCGCACATGATGATCTCGTTGAACTCGCTTAAGAAGGGACTCGGAAAACTTATCCTCAATGAGGATGCTCTCAAGGCCGATCTGGAGAGGAACTGGGCAGTAGTTGCAGAGGCTATCCAGACCATCCTCCGCAGAGAGAACTATCCTAACCCATATGAGACCCTCAAGGCACTCACACGTACCGGAGCAGGCATCAACCACGAGGTCATCGCCGAATTCATCGAGACTCTCGAGGTAAGCGAGTCCGTGAAGGAAGAACTCCGCGTCATCACTCCTTGGACTTACACAGGTTTCTAGGACAGGTTATTTTTCTTCAATGATATAGACATCTTCGCCAGGGGCAGCAAAACCATATTGCTCTCTGGCGAATTTTTCTAATGTATCCACGTCTGTCTCGCGCTGGTCTATACTTCCGTCCATTTCTTCAATCTGACGGCGATACTCCTCTATCTGCGCCTCCTGACGATTGATCTCACGCGCGGCCTTGATCCAGTGAATGATGGTATTTCCCCTGCCGAACAGCCATGAGAGGATGAAAACTACAAGCGCTACTCTTACAAACCATGCGAATCTGCTGCGTTCGCCTGAAAATATACCCTTTATCTTGTTCCAGATTTCCATTGTATCAGATTGTTTGTTCGGACAAATTTATTAATTTTGGGGGATTTTTAAGAAATTTAATCAACAAAGATACAATCATGAAACCTACACTTTTGGTACTTGCTGCCGGTATGGGCAGCCGCTACGGCGGACTCAAGCAGATGGACGGTCTCGGTCCTAATGGTGAAACCATCATTGACTACTCTATTTATGACGCCGTGCAGGCCGGCTTCGGTAAGGTCGTATACATCGTACGCGAATATTTCAAGGAGCAGATGGAACAGGTGGTGAAGGAGAAGTACAGCAATGTGAAATGTATTGACGGAGAGCCACTTGAATTCCAGTTCGTGACTCAGGAACTCCACAAGATTCCTTCACAGTTCACTCTTAATCCGGAGCGTGAAAAGCCATGGGGTACAGCTCACGCAGTGCTTATAGGTGCAGAGATAGTCAAGGAGCCTTTCGCAGTAATCAATGGAGATGATTATTATGGCAAAGAGTCTTTCCGAATCCTCGGTGACTGGCTCAGGGCACACGAAGGAAAGACCGGAGAATATGCTCTCGTAGGATTCGAACTCGACAACACATTGTCTGAGTCCGGCGGAGTATCACGCGGAATCGGTACTGCTGACGCAACCGGCTTCCTCACAGATGTAGAGGAGCACCACAAGATCGCGATGGCCGAGGATGGAAAGATATATGGAGAGAACAGCAAGGGCGAAAAGGTAGAACTCGGCGCAAAGGCACTCTGCTCGATGAACATGTGGGGATTCACTCCAGACTATTTCCAGAACAGCGGCAAGATATTCGAGTCATTCCTCGAGAAGAACATCGGAGAGCTCAAGGCTGAATTCTATATCCCTTACGCAGTAGACTGCATGATCAAGGACGGAAGCGGCAAGTGCGAGCTTCTTTCGACTCCATCACGCTGGTTCGGAGTAACCTTCAAGGAGGACAGACCTGGAGTAGTTGCAAAGTTCCAGGAATTCGCGGATCAGGGAGTCTATCCTACACCTTTATATAAGAAGTAATGAGGAAACATCTTATTAAAAGACATATGAGAAGAGGTTCATACGACCTCTTCTCTGTTTTTGACCATTTCATGCCGGGAATCAAGGACATGGTGTGGATGATTCTGCTTTTCATTGCAGGACTTATGATTGGAGCCGGAGTCATTTCCGCACTTCAGGTATTCATGCCTGATGATTTCGCCATAAAATACGGCACAGTGATAGTATATCCGCTTCAGTTCATTCCAATGATGCTTTATGCTTCTGCCAAAAGCCGTTTCAACGAGGGATTTGTGGAAAAGGAACCATTGGACCGAAACAATTTCGGAAGCCGGAAGGGATGGAGCATGGCGCTGATTGTCAGTACAATGGCAGTAGCGGCAGCATTCGTGACAGAGCCGGTGAACATGTTGCTGCCGGAAATGTCTCCGGAGACGAAGGCGATGATGGAAATGCTGCTGAACGGTCCCGTATGGATCGTACTGCTGTCGGTATCGGTATTCGCTCCTTTCTTTGAAGAATGGCTTTGCAGAGGTATCATTCTCAGAGGTCTTTTAAAGAAAGTCGGACCGGCATGGGCCATCGTGATCTCAGCTGCAGTCTTCGGACTGATTCATGGAAATATCTGGCAGGCAATTCCTGCATTCCTTATAGGATGTCTGCTCGGATATGTATATTACAAGACCGGGTCGCTGAAGCTTACCATGCTCATGCATTGCGTCAACAACACCCTCGCTGTGGTATTCAGCAGGATTCCGGGCCTTGAAGATGTGGAATTCCTTGCAGAGATAATGAGCCCTTGGGCCTATATACTTGTATTGGCTGCCTTTGCTGTGACATTGGTCAGCGGACTTGTCACCATCTCCTCCGCCAGATCGAGCGAGTCGAGCTTACCGACATCCAGCAAGGTCATATCCTGAGCCTCAACCCCATATATTTCATGGGAGGCGCAAGCCCAGAGATAGAAATCAATTATCGAGAACTTCGGACTAAGAGAATTTTCGTAAAGTCCATGAGCCTGTGCATAGGACTGCAGCACATCGAAAATCCTGTCCGACATCATATGAATGCCTGAGAACGCAAGTTTCAGGCATTTTTCCTTATCCACCGGATATGGAGACCTGACCTCTCCGGTAACATTGTTCATCCAGCCCTTGAGACGCATGGTCTCAGGATCGAAAAGCAGACTGCGAGTGGACGGACGGTCACTGACAAGCAGAGCAGCCAGAGAATCCGGATGCACCTCTGATGCAAACCATTTCAGGTCGATGTCCGAAAGTATATCTACATTATATATAAGGAACTGTCCGCAATGTTCCAGATATGGCCTGGCATGGAGCACTGCACCTCCGGTCTCAAGAAGGCGTTCCCTCTCGTCACTGACCTGCACAGGACATATCCAATCCTGGGAGCCAAGCCACTCCTCCACCTTATCTGCAAAATGATGTACATTGACCACAGCCTCATCCACACCGGCAGCCATGAGTTTCCTGAGCACATGCTCCAGCAACGGCTTTCCTCCGACCGGTACAAGCGCCTTCGGAAGAGTGTCTGTCAGGGGTTTCAGGCGGGTGCCGAGTCCCGCAGCGAATATCATTGATTTCATCGTTCGGATTGTTCTCTATGAGTGAGCAAGACTCTGACGTCCGGATATCTTTCGGTAAGGTGGGCTGCAAGATGTTCGGCACAATAGACCGAACGGTGCTGACCTCCAGTACAGCCGAATGAAACCATCAGTGAAGTAAAGCCTCTGCTCCGGTAAGTCTCCACATGAGGATCGACCACGCCATAGACATGTTCCAGGAATCCTAATATTTCTCCGTCCTCTTCAAGGAACCTGATGACCGGCTGATCTTTTCCGGTCAGTTTCTTGTACTCCTGATAGCGACCCGGATTGTGTATCGAGCGACAGTCGAAGACATATCCTCCACCATTCCCTGTCGGGTCATACGGTATTCCCTTCTTGAAAGAGAAACTGCACACCTTTACTTCCAGCATTCCATCAGAAGAAGATGAAGCGAATCGAGGCAAGGCAGTGAGGCGGTGCAGGGTTTCATTCAGGTAAGGATATCTTTGAAACTGCTCATCAAGAAGCAGCCTGAGGTCAGTTATGGCAGCAGGAATGCTTGTGACAAAATTTGCCTTCTGCTCTACCAGGCCTCTGAAACCATATGCGCCAAGGACCTGAAGCAGTCGGAAAAGCCTGAACTTCCTCAAGGTCTCTGCAAACCTGTCATGATCCACGGTCATATACTCTGACAAGGCGGCAAGATAACTGTCAAGCATCCGGGATTTGAGTTCTTCTGAATATCCTGCACGTGAGTGGTAAACAAATGAAGCCACATCATAATGGACAGGGCCTCTGCGTCCTCCCTGAAAATCTATGAAATAAGGTTCCCCATCATGCACCATCACATTTCGTGCATTGAAGTCCCTGTACATGAAAGTATCCGTATCTTTCTCCAGAAGGTCATCAGCAAATCTTTCAAAGTCATCCTGGAGAAGCACCTCGTTGAATTCAAGACCGGAAGGCTTCAGGAAACAGTATTTGAAATAGTTAAGGTCGAACATGACCATCCTCCTGTCGAAGGCAGGCTGAGGATAGCAGACAGAAAAATCCAGGTCTTCTGCACCCCTGAACTGTATATGCGGCAACTTTGACATAGTCCTGCAGAGAAGGTCTTCAACGTCCTGCATTCCCTCCCCTGTCTTCCGTGCCTTCGCGAGCATATCAAAGAGCACGTCCCCACCGAGATCCTCCTGCAGATATGCCATTCTGTCTTCACTGACAGCCAGTACCGCCGGGACATTCAGTCCCTTTGCACGAAGGTGGGCTGCCAGGGCCAGGAAGGCCTCGTTTTCCTTGACATCAGTTCCTATAGCACCGACGCAGGTGTGTCCGTCACCGGACAATCGGTAATACTGCCTGTTGCTGGCAGACCCCGTCAAGTGTGTACATGTTTCAGGATCGCGTAGACAAAGATCGTGGTACAGTTTTGTCAATGCCTTCATAAAAATGATGTTTTCCGGTTCAAATCTTTGCGAATTTACGATACAATTCTGACGTTTTCAAACAAAGATTATTAAATTTGTAAGATTTAAATCCAATCGTCTATGCACAATTACGCATATTGTTCGGACAAGTACCAGTACACAATGGGAAAATCCTTCTTCGACAGCGGTATGAAAGACCAGCATGCCGTATTCAATCTTTTTTACAGAAAGGCTCCTGAAAACAATAACTGGGCTGTGGTCAGCGGAGTGGACGAAGTGCTGGATATGGTTGCCAATCTCGGCAATATGGACCCTGCCTTTTTTGAGAAATTCCTCCCAGGCGAGGAGTACAAGGAGTTCAGAGGCTACTTGTCGGCGATGAAATTCACAGGAAACATATATGCCATGCGAGAGGGTGAGATCGCTTTCCCTAACCAGCCTGTCATCATCGTAGAAGGGCCGCTTATTGAAGCCCAGGTACTTGAGACACCGATGCTGTGCATAATGAACCACCAGATGGCTGTCGCCACAAAGGCCTCAAGAGTATGCCGCGCGACTGACAGACCGGTCAGCGAATTCGGATCACGCAGAGCACACGGTCCTTGGGCTGCGACCTATGGCGCCAAAGCTGCGATCATCGCGGGTTGTGCAGCAACTTCAAACATCCTCACAGGAGCACTTTACGACTACGGATCCACCGGCACTATGGCACACAGCTATGTGACTTCCTTCGGATGCAGCGTAGCAGGAGAATACAAGGCATATGACACATACATCAAGACTCACATGGGAGAGCCTCTGATCCTGCTGATAGACACATACGACACTTTGAAGTGCGGAATCCGCAATGCTGTCAAGGCGTTCAAGGACAATGGCATCGACGATTCCTACGCTGCCGGATATGGAGTAAGGCTTGACAGCGGCGACCTTGCATACCTGTCTATAGAATGCAGGAGGATACTGGACGAAAACGGATTAAAGGGTTGTAAGATCTTCGCCACAAACTCTCTGGACGAATATCTGATCACAGACCTTGAGAGACAGGGCGCATGCATTGACTGCTACGGTGTGGGTGATGCAATCGCCACCAGCAAGGCCAGTCCATGCTTCGGCAACGTATATAAGTTGGTGGAAATCGACGGAGAGGCGGTGCTCAAGCGTTCGGAAGACAAGATCAAGCTCATCAACCCGGGTTTCCAGATCACATACCGCATCATGAAGAACGACCCGGCAAAGGGAGACATCTATAAGGTAGACGTGACATGCCTCAGAGGAGATGAGCTGAGCAGAAAGATTGAAGCCGGAGAGAGTTTCACCGTGTGCGACGAGTATGACCGCTATAAATACAAGACATTCGAGGCCGGAGAATACAAAGCGTTCCGGATGCAGCACAAGATGATAGAGAATGGCAAAAGATGTGCTCCGGTATATAGCCTTATGGAGAAGAAGGCATATTACAATGAGACACTCAGCCGTTTCAGTCCTAGCGAAAGACGACTCATCAACCCTCATTATTATAAGGTAGACATCTCCGATGACCTGTACAATCTCAAAATGCAGATCATAAACAGACTTGTCAAGGAAATAAACGAATTCTAGATTGCCATAACATATGACAGACAGTGCATTAGTAGTAGTGGATATGCTCTATGACTTCATCGACGGAAGTCTGGCATGCCTGAACGCGGAAGAGGCCGTCAAGGCGACATTGAAATTCATTGACAGGAAGACAAACGGACAAGGAGGCGAGGAACATGAAATCCTTGACACCTTCCCGATCCTGTTCATCAGGGACCATCATCCTACTGACCATTCGTCATTCAAGGAATTCGGAGGAATCTGGCCTGTCCACTGCGTAGCCGGTACTCATGGCGGAGATATCCACAAGGACCTTCAGCCCTATGCAGTCGAGGAACTCACTTTCGACAAAGGATGCGACAGGACAACTGAACAATATTCAGGTTTCGAGGGACTGAACAACGCCGGGCAATCTCTTGGTGAGGTACTTGAACTGCTTGACATCTCGGACGTATATGTCTGCGGTATCGCTACCGAGTACTGCGTCCGCAACACATGCGAAGATCTGCTGAAGGCCGGATTCAAGGTTCATCTGCTCAATGACTGTCTTGCATATGTAGACCATGAAGGGCATCAGAAAGCCCTCCGGGAAATGGCGGCAGAGGGCATAAGTATTGAACATTAAATAATTATTCGTACCTTTGCCGTCTTGTTATGAAGAAAAGAGTGGCAAAAATATGGGTTCCCGCCCTTCTGGTACTGGTGGCTGCACTGCAGTCATTCGGCATTGACGCAACCAGAGCGGCAGGCCTCAGAAGGCTGGCGGATTCACTTGCACTGGCCTCTGCGGCACGTGATTCCATTGTACTCGACAGCGTTGCCATCGACACTACGGTCATCGACACTTTGACGGTCGATACAACAGCCCTCGATACAACAGTTGCCGACACCGTCGTCATCGACAGCCTTCCGCCGGTGATTCTGGCAAGGGACACCATCAGAATCCCCGATTCCCTCAGAGAGACAGACCCATTCTTCTTCAAATATTACATCGCTGTCAAGGATACACTTACAAGAAGAGAAGTACGTGATTCGCTGATTCTTGCAGGAGACACTCTCGAACTCATGAAGTTCGACTCCCTTTATGTCAAGGACTCGACTGAAGTGGCCAAGGCTAGATTTGACGCCTGGTATGCTTCACTCAGCAGACGTGAAAGGAAGAAATATGATGCCGAGCAGGCGCTCCCGGCACTCATTGCTGCTGCAAACCGCAAGATGGAGATCAAAGACAGCATCCGTGCGTACAAGGACAGTGTCCTGGAAGCCACTCCAAGAATTCTCGAGACGTTTGCATTCCCCGATTCAATGCATTACAAGAGGATCGTCACATGGACACATGACAGGAAATTCCATGACATCGTAGGCCTCAGAGACCAGCAGACTGACTCATCATTCAACTACAACTTCCATGACTATCCTTTCTATAAGGAGGATGTGAATGCCACATGGCTCGGTGTAGCCGGATCTCCGGTGCAGCTCTACGACTACTTCAAGAGACAGGAAGAGGAAAACGGAATATTCTACACACCGTACAATATCTATTCGTTCACTCCTGAAACACTCCCTCAGTACAACACCAAGACTCCATATACTGAACTGTGTTATTGGGGAACACTGTTCGCCAACTCCGAGAAGGAAGAGGCAAACCTCAAGATCCTGACAACACAGAACATCACGCCGGAGCTCAACATCATGTTGCAGTACAACAGATATGGCGGTAGAGGTATGCTCAGAAACGAGAACACAGACAACCGAGTATTCGTCGCTTCAGCCAATTATACCGGAAAGAAATATCTGATGCACGCAGGATTCATCTACAACAGGATCGACAGGGGCGAAAACGGCGGAATCGTTGACGAAAGCTGGATCAGAGATACCACAGTGGACGCCCGTGAGATTGAAGTTCGTCTCAACAAGGCCAAGAGCTTCCTTAAGAAGAACACAGTCTTCCTCGACCAGAGTCTGAGAATCCCGATCACTTTCCTCGACAAGGAGGTAAGGGCAGAAAAGAAGGAACAGAAGAGGCGTGACTTCCTTCGCGACAGCATAATGGCGACAGGAGACACCATCGCCATCCAGGCTTTCCTCGAAGCTGAAGAGGCAAGAATAGCAGAACTGGAGGCTGACGACCAGGCAGACACTCTGAATACCGACATCACGACGGCTTTCATCGGACATAGCAGCGAGTTCACAGTGATGCGCAAGTCATATGACGATGAAATAGGCCTCAACGACGAAATAGGACGCGAATTCTATCACGACAGATTCTACATCAATCCGACCTTGAGTCATGACTCTCTGAGAGTGATGAAACTGGACAACAGACTCTTCATCAGACTTCAGCCTTGGAAGAGCGACGGCATAGTATCAAAACTCGATGTCGGTCTGGGAGACAGGCTAGCCACATATCTGAAATTCGACCCCGAGTCATACCTGACAGGCTCTTCGCGTGAGGTACAGAACTCTGTATACCTCTACGCAGGTGCAAGAGGACAGTACAAGAAATATCTGGACTGGAACGCTAACGGACATTACACATTCCTCGGACATAACATCAACGATTTCGGAATTGATGCAAACGTGTCCTTCAGCGCATATCCGTTCAGAAGATACAGGACAAGTCCGATGACATTCAACGTCCGTTTCAATACAGACCTGAAGGAGCCAGACTTCTATCATCAGTATATGTACACCAACCACTACAAGTGGAAGAATGACTTCGGCAAGATTTCAACCACGAAACTGGAAGGCTCCATACATATTCCTAGATGGCAGCTCTACGGATCGTTCGGCTATGCCCTGCTCAGCAACAACATCTATTACGACACTGAAGGAATGATACGACAGAATTCAACTCCTATGAGCGTGATTTCTGCCAATCTCCATAAGGACTTCAAGTTATGGAAGTTCTATTTTGAAAACAGGGCCACATTGCAGTTCTCTTCGAACAGCGATGTGATGCCTCTGCCGCTTCTGGCACTGAATCTGCGATACTACTTCCAGTTTGATGTAGTAAGGAACGTCATGAAGATGCAGATCGGAGCCAATGTGTTATACACTACCAAGTGGAATGCACCTGGTTACAACCCTGTACTCGGAGTGTTCCACAACCAGACAGAAAAAGAATACGGAAACTGCCCGTATGTAGACGCTTTCGTCAACATTCAGTGGAAGAGAGTATCGGTTTTTGTCAAGGCTGTCAATGCAAATATGGGATGGCCTGCAAAACACGCCGATTATTTCACTGCAAGTGGCTTTATCGCTCCACAGAGAGCAATAAAATTCGGCATCAAATGGCCGTTCTGGGTATTTTCCGGAAATAATAAATCAGGCGCTGCGAAAGCAGGAGCCGCGGGAGGCGGTATGAATGCTGGAGGCGGACCAATGCCACCTGGTCTGAGCGCCGGAAACAGAAGATAAATGATATTTACAGAAAAACGCATCAGAAGGACAAGATACTTGCTGATATCCCTGCTCATCATATGCGTTACCCCTCTTTGTGAGAGAGGAAGACTATTGAACGGAGCAAGCAACAGCGAGAATATCTTTGAAGACAAGGAAATCAAGTGCGTCATTGACCTCGGAGACGACATGCTGAGCGCACATGGTCTGGAAACAGGCTTCAACTATGAACTGATAGGCATATTTGCCCAGGCAAACAACTGTTCTGTGGACATAACATCAGTCAATCGTAAGGACAGTACTGATTATGTTGAACTCCTGAAAAATGGAAAGATTGACATCCTTATCACTCATATAGATGATGATGAGACATTTGAAGGAATGAGCATTTCACATCTGGTGAACGGTTGTTCAGCATGGGTGACTTCAGGAGACAATCTGGGAGCTATGCTCCAGATCAACAACTGGACAAACTGTTTTGCAGCAACAGACGAATACAAGCATATCGTAAGAAGATTCTTCCACTCTACAAATCCGGTCAAAAGAGCAGAAAGGGGCGTGATTGCCAAGAATGTAAGTCCGTATGACGACATTCTCAAAGAATATGCTGACGGACTTGGATGGGACTGGAGAATGCTTGCGGCTGTAGTGTATCAGGAGTCAAAATTCTCAATCAATTCATGTTCGCACAGAGGCGCAAAGGGACTGATGCAGGTCATGCCTCGCACAGCGATGAAATACGGCATCTATGACCTTTCGGATCCTGAAAAGAATATTGAGGCCGGAACAGAGCATCTGAAAAGGCTGCAGAGGATGTACAGGAACGAAGGCATGTCACAGGAAGAACTCATAAAATTCACCCTTGCTTCCTATAATGCAGGAGAAGGCAGGATCTCTGACTGCAGAAGCCTTGCGGCATCAATGTCAATGGACGACACAAGGTGGGATGACATCGTCAATGTGATTCCGATGATGAGGGATGACAGCATTCTGGACAACGAGGCAGTGAAACACGGCAAGTTCCAGGGACACGAGACAATCGCCTATATAGATAACATCATGGATATCTACAAGGCCATATGCCAGATTCATCCGAATTCCTGATTATTTGACCCTTACAGTCTGAGCCGGATCAACGCGCGAGATGAACATCGAAGGGATGAGCAGCAGCAACATGATGACTACGAATGCAGCTATGTCCGCCATCAATATCATCGGGATGTCCAGGTGAACCGGCACGTACGGGACGAAGTAATTTTCCGGATTAAGTTTGAGAAGATGAGTTGCGTTCTGCAGGAAGCAGAATGCGGCAGCTGTGATATTTCCTATCAGCATACCTTTAAACACCAGGACTGCCGAACTTGACAGAAACACCTTGGATATAGCCTTGTCTGTCATTCCAAGTGCCTTCAGCAGACCGATGGTCGAGATGTTTTCGAAAAGCATGATGAGCAGTCCGGAAATCATATTGAATCCGGCAACTATTGTCATCAGAAGCAGTACGAAGAACACATTGAAGTCAATCAGTTCAAGCCATCCGAAGACTTTAGGGAATCTTGACACAGCAGAAGCTGAAATCAAGGTATCATCATCTTCTGACGCATACGTATTCAGCATGAATCCTATTTCTGATTCAAGAGACTTCATATCGTGTTCATCTCTATTTTCAGGCGTCAGCATCACCTCAATTACCGAGGCCTGGTCATCTGACCAGCCGTTAAGACGACGCATATCATCAATATCGGCATAAATCAGGAACCTTCCCTCCACATCAATCATTGAAGGATATATTTCCGCTATACGGAAGCGTCGCGCCTTCATCTTCTCTCCTATGAAATACGTCATGAGGTCATCACCGGGGCCTAGTCCGGTCTTCTCTGCAAAAGACTCCGGTACAGCTACCGAGAGGGCGAGGGAATCATTACGTTCCACACCTTTAAGCAATACTCCATGGATATCCTCACCGGCCTTGACTATTCCTGCACGATAGATTGCAGGATTGACCGCCTCAACTTCGTCCATGACCGAGATATGAGGCAGGGCTGAATGTTTTGAACTTACAGGTGATTCGGCGTCCAGGTAGTTCTGGCTCGGAAGTCCGAGTCTGATGTCTCCGGTCATTTCCGAAAGCCCGTCACGAAGTTCGTTCCTGAAACCGGACGATACAGCAACGGCTATTATCATGACAAGGAAGCTGACAGCAACCGATGTCACGACAATCCTGTTCCTGAAACGGATTCTCCTGCCTATGAAAACTGAAACATCCATACCTGTCAATGTATATCCATCCTGATTCTGCGACTCTGCGGGTGCAGACTGTTGCAACGGTTTCCGAGGTTCTTCACGAATCCCAACGGAAGACCCATATATCTTATAGTAAGATAACCCAAGGGAGCATGCGGGAAGACTACGGTATCTCTATGCAGAAATTTCAATGCAGTTTCCCTATCCACATCAACCGATGGGAATGCGTTCTCAGCAAACATGAGCGATAAAGCCAGATCAGCATCCGGAATCAGAGTCTTGCCCTTGACTGTGCCCAGAGCACAACCTGCTGCAACCACATGAAGATTCTGCTCAACCGCAGCGACATCGGCTGCTATAACCTCAGGCACAGCTGTCACCGTTTCTCCCCTCATTCTCAGAGTTACAGCCCTGTCTACAAGGGAAACTGCCTCCTTCGGCAGCGGAAGTTCCTTTGCATTACGTGATGATTTCGACTGTCGCTGCCTGATATCCCTGAACTCGACATCTGACGTCTTTCTGACAGCCGAACAATACTGCCCCTCACCGGCCACATGACCCGGAACAAGACTATATCCCAGTTCTGTCCTGAGGACTCCCGGCATGCCCTGTATGATATCATCTGCCATAAGGCATACGCCTCCGAGTTCGTCTGCCATCCATGCTACATTCTCATCATTCTCCTTCCTGTTGAACGTACAGGTAGAATATACCATTATGCCACCGGTGGCAAGCGACGGCCAGACATCAGCCAGAATCCTGCGCTGACGGGAAGCACACAGGTCCACATTATCTTCAGACCACTGCTGCTGTGCCTGCTCGTCCTTTCTGAACATTCCCTCACCTGAACAAGGTACATCGGCGACGATCATATCGAAGAATCCAGGCAAAGCAGCAAAGGCACGCGGATCATCAGACGTCACGACCACATTAGGGTCACCCCACAGAGCCACATTATCTGCAAGAACTCCGACGCGCGCTTTCATCACCTCGTTGGAAACCAGGATGAAACCGTCTCCAAAAGCCTCTCTGAGTGAAGCGGTCAGATCTGTTGTCTTACCTCCCGGTGCCGCACAAAGGTCAAGCACCCTGAACGGCCGTCCTTGAGGTTTTTCTACCTCCCTGAGCAAAGTACGGAAAGCATGGCCTACGAACATGGACGATGAATCCTGAACATAATATGCTCCGGCATGAAAAAGCGGATCGAGCGTAAAGACCGGCCGCTGTTCCAGCATGAGTCCATGCCGGCACCATGCGACAGGAGTTCCCTTCACCGCCTCGGAAGGCTTGAAAGGATTCATCCTGACCGAAACAGACGCAGGCTGGTCAAAAGCAGAAAAAGCGACAAGGGCATTTTCAGTCCCTATCGCTTCTTCAAGATATTTTCTGAAGGTTTCCCTTATCATTGCTTGAACATTGACGGATCGACACCTTCCGGCATACGACCTTCCGACATCGCCACTAAAGCATCCACAACCTTGTCAAGAGCCTCCTTTATCTTGCCGCCGAGCAAAGTCTTCATCATGAAGTTCAGTTCGGCAGAAACTGCAATCTGGAAGTCGGTCTTGTATGGATCGGCAGACGGGTCGAAGTGAAGTGTCATGCCGAACTGGAAAGGAGCGCCGTCATCAGCAAACTCAATCCTTGAATAAGGAATTCTTTCTGTCACCTTTACTCCGATATTGAAACCCTGCACCTGCGCGTGGATCCAGTCATAATCCGCCTCAACCCCTTCCTTCTTGTCCTCCGGAAGAAACTGTACGAAATTACGCATGTCGGCAAATACCATATAGAGCTCATATGGTGCCTTCGACACTATCCCCTTCCTGCTTTTTATCTCAACTGCCATGATTATTTCATCCAGGTTGAAGGAGAGAATCTCCACTCCTTAAGCACCTCGATTTCAGACGGCTTGATGTATCCGGTCTCGGAAGCCACCTCGACGAGAGTGTCATAGTTGGAAAGTGTAGTAAGTTCTACGTTGCTGTCTTCAAAAGCCTTGCGGGCATGATTGAAGTTATATGAGAAGATAGCCACCATACCAAGGATATCCGCTCCGGCATTGACGAGAGCATTCTTTGCTGCAAGGCTGCTCATACCGGTAGAAATGAGGTCCTCAACGATAACCACCTTTGATCCTTTCTCAAGGATACCCTCCACCTGGGAGCCTGTACCATGATCCTTCGGTTTAGGTCTCACGTAGCAGAAAGGCTTGCCAAGCATATGGGCAACGAGGTAACCATGTGCAATTGCACCGGTAGCCACACCTGCTATGACCTCCACGTCAGGATATTTTTCCATGATGATATCTGCCATCCACCTGCATACATTCTCACGGATCTCAGGATATGAAAGCACTCTTCTGTTATCGCAATAGATCGGAGATTTCCAGCCTGAAGCCCAAGTGAACGGAGTCTCCGGTCTCAGGAGCACAGCCTTGATGTCCAACAACGCCTTTGCGACGTTTTTCTCAATTGTTGTCTGCATGATTATGATATTTTTGATTAATTCGTTTCTTCTTGGCTATATTTGCACACTACATCGAACATGCCAAATCCAAGACATCCTGCAAAGTTAATAAAATTATAGGTGAAATGCGCAAAATATACTTCGAAAAACGTTGCATAATCATATGTCCATCAGGCGAACAGGTACTGAGCGACCCGAATGCAGTCATCTTCAATATGGGAGAGGATTCAGACATTCATTCACTCGTCGGGATGTTCGAAAACTCCGGATCTCTGCTCAGAATCTACATACCTTCAGATGACGTGGACGAAACATACGGCAAGGTGTGCAGGGAGTTCATCGAAGTCAATGCCGGAGGAGGTCTCGTCAGCAACCGCCGCGGCGACTTCCTGCTCATCAGCAGAAACGGCCTTTGGGACCTGCCCAAGGGACATCAGGACCCGGGCGAAGAGATCAGCGTGACCGCACTCAGGGAGGTTCAGGAAGAAACCGGTATCGACCAGCTTGAACTCGCGGACCTGATCTGCGTGACAGACCACTGCTACATCAGGAACGGGATGTGGCATCTCAAGCACACCTGGTGGTACGACATGCTCTATACCGACCCCACCGACCTCACCCCGCAAAAGGAAGAGGATATATCCAAAGCCGCATGGGTGGCAAAATCAAGCCTTCCTCCTTATCTTTTGAACACTTATCCTTCAATCATTGAGGTTTTTAGAGAGTATCAGCACAAAAATTGCCTATAGATGAAACTTTTTCTGCAAAATTTCGTATAATATTATGATTTTGCAGTTTAATTTTAAAAATATATGAAACTTTCACAATTCCAATTCGCTCTTCCGGCAGACAGAATCGCCTCTGAACCACCAAGGTGGCGCGACGAGTGCAAGCTCATGGTGCTGAACAAGAAGACAGGCGAGATTGAACACAAGCTGTTCAAGGACATCCTTGATTACTTCAGCAAAGGAGACACATTCGTCCTGAACGACACAAAGGTATTCCCTGCCAAGCTGCGCGGAAACAAGGAAAAGACAGGAGCCGACATAGAGGTTTTCCTTCTCAGAGAACTGAACAGAGAGCAGAGACTGTGGGACGTCATAGTTGAACCTGCAAGAAAGATCCGTATCGGAAACAAGCTGTACTTCGGAGAAGACGAGAGCCTTGTGGCAGAAGTCATCGACAACACGACTTCAAGAGGACGCACATTGCGTTTCCTCTACGACGGAAGTTACGAGGAATTCAAGGATACACTGTTCGGACTTGGCCAGACTCCGGTTCCGGAATGGGTAAAGACCGAAATCACGCCTGAGGATGCAGAGAACTTCCAGACAATCTTTGCAAAGCACGAGGGAGCCGTTTCAGCACCTGCTGCAGGTCTGCACTTCAGCCGCGAACTGTTCAACAGGATGATTCTCAAGGACATCAACAAGGCATTCATGACACTTCACATGGGCATCGGCCACTTCAGAGATGTGGATGTAGAGGACCTCTCGAAACACAAGATGGACTCAGAGAAGATGGTCATCACAGAAGAGGCTGCAAACCTCATCAACAAGACCAAGAAGTCCGGTCACAAGGTACTCGCAGTGGGTATCACCGTCATCAGAGGTCTCGAGACTTATGTAACGACAAACGACGAGGTTGTGCCTTATGACGGATGGACCAACAAGTTCATATTCCCGCCATACAGATTTGCAATTCCTGACGCCATCGTATCCAACTTCCACAGACCAGGCTCGACCATGCTTATGTCCGTTGCTGCATTCGGAGGATATGAAAATGTGATGAAGGCATACAAGACCGCCCTCGAGATGGACTACAAGTTCGGTCCATACGGTGACGCCCTCCTCATCATCTGATGACATTCGTCACAAAAAGACTAAAAACTTTAAAATAAATAAAAAATACGCCACATGAAGGCTTTCGACCGAGTTCGGAAGCCTTCTTTGTTTATACCTTGCAGGCATGGAAAACATCGAAGAAAAAATATGCCTGTGCGCATTGAACAGGATTTTCGGCTTTGAGCCCAAGATAGCTCAGGCCATGATTTCGCACTGCGGAAGCGCAGATGCAGTATTCCGGCTCGGAGAGCGGCAGATTGACGAACTTCTGGGTCCATACTCCAAGTTCCGCCACCAGATCGGGAAAGAGGCGGTACGACATGCAGCGGAGGAACTCAGGATATGTGAAAAGAAGGGCATACGGTTCACCGGAATAACCGAAGACACCTATCCTCTGATTCTGACAGAATGCCCGGACCCTCCGATAGGACTATATGTCAGAAGCATCACTCCGTTTGAAGACCTATGGCCTTCGACGGCAGGGATCGCCGTAGTAGGCACAAGAGACATATCCCCATACGGAAGGGAATGGTGCAGCAGGATAGTGGAGGGTCTGGCAAACACCAGGGACAAGCCGACGATAGTAAGCGGACTCGCTCTCGGCACCGACATATGCGCCCACCGGACAGCATTGGAGCACAACCTCCCGACTATCGCGGTCATGGCAACCGGTGCTGACAGCATATACCCGCTGAGGCACACCGATTTTGCCGAGAAAATATGGCGTTCCCCCGGATCTGCACTGATAACCGATTACCCACTCGGCACCGCCCCGCTTGCGATACACTTTCTGAGGAGGAACCGAATCATCGCCGGACTGAGCAAGGCCACAGTGCTGATAGAGTCCAAGATAAAAGGCGGAGGAATGATGACGGCAAAACTGGCATTTTCCTACGACAGAGACGTATACGCCCTGCCCGGAAGAGTGGACGACATAAGGTCACAAGGGTGCAACAAATTGATAAGCAATAAAATAGCCGAACCGATAACATCGATAGACACGCTGATAGGACATCTTGGAATGAAAGCCGTATCCGCCCCAGTCAGAGACATGACAGGCGGCCAGGTGGGAGAACTCGCTGAAATCCTGCTGTACATACGGAACAACCGAGGCGCGACAATTGAGGAAATCGCAGACGCCTGCAGCATGTCTTACAGCAAGGCTGCCGCTGCCGTCTCGAGGCTTGAACTGGATGGTCTGATAACCGTGGACCTATTGCAAAGATGTAGTATTATGCATACATTTGCAGGATAGCGTCAAAGTAAGACATGAGATTCACAGATACACATTCCCACCTGTACGACGAGGCATTTACCGGTGAAGAGGACAACGCCGTAGCCAGAGCCGCAGAGGCTGGCGTAACCAAAATGATCCTTCCGGACATCGACTCCAGTACAAGGCGTCAGATGTTCGATCTGGCTGACAGGCATGCGGGCACACTTTTCCCATGCCTAGGCCTTCACCCGACATCAGTAGACGGGAACTGGGAGAAGGAAATGTCGGCGCTGGAAACCTGCTTTAACGACGAAGTGCTCTCCGGCCAGAGGAAAATATATGCGGTCGGCGAAATCGGAATGGATTGCTACTGGTCCAGGGACTTCATCAAGGAACAGCAGGAGGCACTTACCATTCAGCTTGAAATGGCCGCCGGACTCAACCTTCCTGTAATCATCCATTCCCGCGAATCCACCGAGCTCATCATCAACGTGCTGAAAGCCAACCGACATCTCGGCGTACGAGGCGTCTTCCATGCATTCAGCGGAAGCGCCGAGACATTCCACGAGCTTGACAGACTTGGAGACTGGCACATAGGTATCGGAGGCGTACTGACTTACAAAAAGGCTTCAATAGCAGAAACCGTGAAGCAGATTCCTCTGGAAAGGATACTGCTCGAAACTGACTCTCCTTACCTGACACCGGTCCCATTCAGAGGCAAACGAAACGAGAGCAGCTATATTCCGCACATCGCAGCAAAGCTTGCAGAACTCAAGGGGATCAATATCGAGGAAGTGGCAGCAGTCACATCAGAAAACGCACAAAAACTTTTCGGAATATGACCTCAAGCATAAGAAACGAAAGATCATCCATCCTTCTTGTCTACACAGGAGGAACAATAGGCATGAAGGAAGACCCTTCGGTACAGGCCCTCAAGCCGTTCGACTTCAGCCAGATACTTGAAGAAGTACCTGAATTGGCAAAGTTCGCATACAGGATTGACTCACATACCTTCGACCCGCTCATCGATTCATCCGACGTAGAGCCTTCCCTCTGGAAGGAACTTGCGCAGCTGATCGAGGAAAGATATGACGATTACGACGGATTCGTAATACTTCACGGAACTGACACCATGGCGTATTCGGCTTCAGTCCTGAGCTTCATGATCGAAGGACTGACCAAACCTGTCATATTCACCGGAAGCCAGCTTCCGATCGGGGCACCGAGGACAGACGGAAAGGAAAACCTCATATCCGCAGTTGAAATAGCCGCAGCCAAGGACAAGGACGGACATGCGGTCGTGCCTGAAGTATGCATATGTTTCGACAATATCCTCATGAGAGGAAACCGCACAAGCAAGATGAATTCCGACAATTTCAGAGCTTTCAGATCTGAAAACCTGCCACCTCTTGCCGAGGCCGGAATCAACATCAGATACAACGAGGCGCTCATCAGAAAACCGGTTTCCTGGGATGCCAGACCGCTGTTCAGGACCGAGCTTGACACCCGCGTATCCATCCTGAAGATGCACCCGGGCATCACTCCCAACATCGTCAAGGACATATTGTGCAGCGGCGATACAAGAGCAGTGATCATAGAGACATATGGAGCCGGCAACGCACCTTCAAAGGAGTGGTTCACCGACATAGTCTCGAAAGCATGTGCAATGGGCAAGGTCATCCTCAACATCACTCAATGTATCGCTGGAAGCGTCAACATGGACATCTATGCTACCGGCAAGACACTCAAGGCAGCAGGAGTCGTGAGCGGCTATGACAGCACCACCGAAAGCGCTCTGGGAAAACTGTTTTATCTGCTCGGAACATGTCCGGACAACGACAAAGTCAAAGACCTGCTCAAACTCGACCTGAGAGGTGAAATATCCAAATAAAATATTGTCGTTTGAAAATTAATTGCTAAATTGCACCGCATTTTGGGAGGGGTGTGGACACACCCGTCCGCTGAACAGATGTTAACTAAAAACAAATCAATAACTTTAATTAATCAAAACACACAAAAACAATTATGAAAAAAATTTTCATGTTTTTGGCAGTAATGGGCGTTATGGCCTTTTCTGCACAGAACGCAGCAGCTCAGGACGAGCAG
>JAZLDR010000032.1:0-11993 GCA_045614805.1 Candidatus Cryptobacteroides sp.
ACGTATGATTTGTTATGCATAACCAGCTGATTTGCTGGCAAATATAGAAATCAAAACCGTTCGCCCCTCAGACCACTTGTAACTATCTAATTATCAGTAATTTCAATGAACTATTTATAAATATTTAGTGGACACTAATGACTATATATATTTATATATAAAACTTATACTAAATCTTAGTATAGCATCAATATAACCGCCGGTTTTCGGTTCAAATTTACCTCTTCAATGTGCCAACACAGGACACATACTTAGTCACACCCTAGGTGTCAAACTAGTTATTTCCATTTTGGAAACTGTCAGTAAACAGCAAAAGTGGTATGTGCATATTTTACACATACCACTTTCATTTATCTAATTCAGCCTGATAAAACTGAAATCACTGTTTTCCTTCCAGAATCTTCACAAGATCCTTCTTCATATCGATGTCGGATGTTTTGTATATCCTTATCTTACTGCAAATTTATAGATACAAGTATGCGTATAACGCTCTCCAGGCATCAGGAGGGTTGACGGGAAGTGAGCATGGTGAGGTGAGTCAGGATACTTCTGGGTTTCAAGTGCAATAGACTCACGATAGTTCAATGTCTTTCCGTATTTTCCGTAAGTGCTGCCGTCAAAGAAGTTTCCGCCGTAGAACTGAAGCGCAGGCTGATCTGTCCAGACCTCCATATATCTGCCTGACATAGGTTCCCAAACTGATGCAGCAAGTTCAAGTCCGGAGTCGCTCTTCCTGTCGAGGACCCAGTTGTGATCATATCCCGCACCATTTGTCAGCTGTTCATTCTCAACAGCAAGGTCTGTTCCGATAGCCTTAGGCTCACGGAAATCAAACGGAGTACCTGTCACATCTGCAATCTCACCTGTAGGAATGAGCACCGCATCAACAGGTGTGGTCTTTGACGCATTGATATAAAGCACATGATCATTGATGGTTCCATTACCCTCGCCCTTGAGATTGAAGAAAGAATGGTGAGATATGTTTACATGGGTCGCCTTATCAGTTTCAGCAACATAGTCAACCTTGAACTCATTATCTGGGGTCAGGGTGTAGGTCATGACAATTTTTCTGTTGCCAGGCATTCCGTCATGTCCGTCAGGGCATATCACTGATAGTACAATCTGATTCTCTGTAACAGAATCGACATCCCACCCAATCATATCAAGGCCCTTCAGTCCCCCATGGAGGGTCTGGCCATTATTGTTCTGAGGGAAGTTATACGTCTCATTCCCGATGGTATAAGTACCATCTGCAATACGGTTGGCATAAGGGCCAACTACAGCACCCAGGAAGCGTTCTCCCGGATTGTTGATGTAATTATCAATGTTGTTGTAACCAAGAACGATGTCCTCATAGTTACCATGTCTATCCGGAACCCATAACGATACCACGCGACCGCCGAAGTTGGTTACCTGCATAAGGATTTCTCCCGCCTTCAATGTATACAGCGAAGTTGTCTTGCCATCAACTTCTGCAGTAAAATCCTCCGCATCAAAAAGAGTTACACACTGCTCTACATTTTTAGTAGAGCAAGAGAATAATATTGCCAGACAGGCTGAAATAATTATAGATCTCATCATACGGGTAAAATTTAATGTAAATATAATCTTTCTCTTAGAGAAGTTACGACAATAATAATACTTCAATTTTCGATGATCAGAATGATATCGATTGGCCATTATAAGTTACAGACCCTTTATCATCTAAGACCTGTACATAATAAATTCCTCCAACTATAGAACACTTATCCGAATGTTTCCATGAATCACCTTCACAGGAGTTCCCATCAGTTACTATATTGGAAATTGTAACACTCTCTTTATTTGCTGTACGGATATTTCCGATAAAATCATTGACATACCTGCCGGCTATTGTAACATTTATAGCTACCAGACTATTCAGACCAATCCTGGGAGATTTTGCTACCTGTCCTTTTGCATCAATCACAGTATTCACTACGCTACAATCAGATATTGTAGAATTGGAACTTATAAACCCTATCAAGCCACCGATTTCACCATGGGGATAGAAAATACATTCAGAGCAATATAGGCCTTTATCTTCAGCAATCTTAGCAAAATCTTCGGGCTTGTCATTTACTTCATAGTTTTTTATCTCGTAACCGGTCACTGAACAATTTGTTATAGTTGAAGTTGAAGCTGCCAGACGTCCGAGCAAACCTCCCATCTTATTCACGCCATAGAGTTTTCCACCGTAAGCATGAACATTCTCCATTGTATATGAGCCAACAATATTACCACAGAGTGTCGCACAATAAGCGTTTCCATGGTCAGCCGAAGGATCGTGTAAAGCCTTGACATCTGCCCCTCTGAATGTGATATTCTTATGTACAGTCGTGCCGTTTGCCTGTCTGATGAAAGCACCTCCGTCTTCCTTGCCACAATTCTCGCGTACAACCTTCAGATTTCTGATTTCGCTGTTCTTTCCGTCTGATTTCTTGCCATCAATGTATGTAGCCGAATACAATGGCTCAAAAACATGTCCAGCAAGATCAATATCGTTGCATATCTGGATCTTATCGGTCACTTTCTTTCCCTGGAACCATGCAAGTTCCTCACCTGTATAAACCCGATAGGTACCATCTACAAACGTTGGAGGGGTCTTGGTTGTTCCATCCCAAGGCTTGACATAATTGACTCCGTCAAAACATACATATCCGCTCATGTATTTATGACCGCCGACCTTTCGATCCGGATAGATTGAAACGTATGAAGATGCATTTCTATCCAATCCTACGAATGTCGTCGAAACCTGACAGTTCTTCATATCCACAACCTCATTGCAGTCGTAGCCGTTCAGTGTACCCAGAAATGTTCCTGAATATCTTGTTGAGGACTCCATATGGGCCTTGACATCACCTCCTGTTACCGAACAATTTTCTGCAGTTACAGATACGGCAGACGATGCATTCGTTTCTTCTTTCCTGCCGACAAATCCGATGAATCCACCGCACCATCCAGACACTCCTCTGACATAGAGTGTAGACACATGAGTATCGTTTACATTACATCCGCTGAATATGGCATCTACATCATGCAGCGCCCCCGCAAGACCACCGACCTTGCATGGTGCAGAAACCTCACATGACTCTATGTTGACTCTGCTGACATCAAGAGTTCCTTCAGCATTACCGATCAACGCACCTGTACCATTGAGATTTGAAATATTTGACTCAGATCCAAACCTTGAACCGGCGATTGTAAGGTCATAGATTCTTGCGTCTTTCACACGACTGAACAGACCGGCAGCCCATGGCAGGTCCAGACCTGAAATAGTCTTGTCATTACCGTCAAACTCGAAATTTTCAAAACTTTCAATACCTGTTTCACTTGTAAGTTTATCTGCAATCTCACTTGAAGCGACATCAAGATCAGCCATCAGGCGATACTTTTCTCCTGAAGTGGAACCGAATTCAAGAAGGAAGGCCAATTCTGACACATCCGTAATCTCTCTCCATCCTGCATTCTCTGCCGGGATATTCAATTCATCTTCAGTCCATCCGGTATCCCTGCTTGCAAGCATTGCCCTGAGAATTGTTTTGGATGACTCTTTAGAATCTGACTGGATATCAATAGTCGGCTCAACCCCCTGACAGGAAACCATCAAGCCTGAAACCAGCAACAATAACGAATATCTGATTTTCATAAAAACCTATACATTAAACATACAACCTACTTTACGGTAAAGCTTCCTTCCAATGATGCATCGCTGCTATCACCGACCCAAACCTTGAAATCTCCAGGTTCCTGAGCATACTGCATGTCTTCACGGCAGAACGCCATATCTTCTGCAGTCAGCGTGAACTCTACAGTTGCTGATTCACCAGGAGCAAGTGCGACCCTCTCGAATCCCTTCAGTTCTCTTACCGGTCTGGTAGTTGATGCCACCAGATCTCTCATATAGAGCTGTGCAACAGTTACACCCTCACTGTCACCGACATTAGTCACACGTGCTTTGATGACTACATTCTCTCCCATAGCCACTTCAGGATTGACCACCTCAATCTGGTCATACTCAAACTCTGTATAACTGAGACCATATCCAAACGGATACAGTGGAGTATTTGGAGTGAACATATAGCATGATGAGTACGGTTTATTTCCAAATTTATGAGTCGGTGCCGGAGGCACTGTCCACTTTGATGGTCTTCCTGTATTCTTATAATTGTATCTTATAGGAATCTGTCCATCACAACGAGGGAAAGACATTGCAAGATGGCCGGATGGAGAGAAATCACCGCTCACCAGATCTGCCACGGCAGTACCACCCATTGTACCGGGATGCCACACTACCAGAATAGCGTCAGCAAGACTTTCCATTGATTCCAAAGCCATCGCACGACCCGTTACAAGGAGTACTACAACCGGCTTTCCTGTAGCCTGCACAGCTGCAAGGAGTTCTTTCTGAACATCCGGAATCTCGACTGTGACCAACGATCCGGACTCTCCGCTGATATTACCGGGAAGACCGAGAGTAAGGACTGCAACATCTGCATTACGGGCAGATCTTACTGCCTCTGCCATACCTCCATCAAGGTGCTGATATGGGTCACATCCTTTCACAGCAGTTACCTTACCGGGAAATCTGTTCTTGAAACCTTGTTCTATGGTCACTGCACGGTCTTCCTCTCCAAAACCAATCCACGAGCCCAGCATTGCTTCACCACATGAAATATATGGCCCGATCAACGCAATACGTTCAGTACCGTTTAAAGGAAGTATCTTATCCTCATTCTTCAGGAGCACCATTGACTCACGTGCTACAGCGCGAGAGAATTCAAGGTCTTCTTCCTTATAGATGGACCTGTAAAATCTTTCAGCGCCTCCATATCTGAACGGATCATCAAAAAGTCCGAGTTCATATTTTGCAACAAGGATATTGCGACACATCTGATTGATCATATCTTCAGAAATCAGACCTTCCTCAATCAACGACTCTACGTTGTTAAGATATGTTCCAGAGGTCATTTCCATATCCAGGTAAGCAGACAAAGCCTTATATGCAGCTTCCTTATTATCTGCAGCCACACCATGCCTTACCATTTCGCGAACTGCATTGTAGTCTGAAACGACAAATCCGTCGAAGCCAAGTTCATCACGCAGGAGGTCCTTGAGAATCTTCCTGCTTCCGGAAACTGGGATAGCATCGAAATCATTGAATGCAGTCATGACCGTACCTGCACCGGCATTTATAGCAGCCTTATAAGGAGGGAGATACCTGTCCCTGAACATTCTCTCCGACATATCAACGGTATTGTACTCTCTACCTGCTTCCGGTGCACCATATGCGACGAAATGCTTCACGCAGGCAAGAATAGTCGAACTATCAGCAAGGTCCTTGCCCTGATATCCTTCAACCATAGCCACAGACATCTTTGCTCCAAGGTACGGGTCTTCGCCTGAGCCTTCCGACACACGACCCCAGCGAGGATCGGCTGAAACATCGCACATAGGAGAAAAAGTCCATGCAATACCCATCGACGAAGCCTCTGCAGCTGCAATACGTGCAGACTCCTTCACTGCTTCCGTATTCCAGGTACACGCACAAGCCAGATTAATCGGAAAAATCACCTTACAACCGTGAATGATGTCATGTCCGAAAAGAATAGGAATACCGAGTCTTGAGCTATCGACAGCCAGACGTTGCATCTTTTCAATCTCTTCAGGTGTAGTTATGTTAAGTATTGATCCAACTTCACCAGCCTTGACAAGCTGTTCGATGTTCATTTTTTCACCTTCAGGTCCTGTAACAACACCTGTGCTGGTTACGAACTGACTCATCTGGCCGATCTTTTCCCGAAGAGTCATCTTTGAAATGAGCTCATCTGCAAATTTCTCGGCTTCTGTCCTTTCGCAACAGCCACATATAGATAATACAACTGCAACAGTCAGTATAATTTTCTTCATAATCTATTTTATAGGTAATTCCACTTTAAGATGGGTATCCGCTCCTATCCACAAATTGAGTATAGTCAGTGAAAGCGTTTCGGCATTTTCCGGTATGCTGGTATTGTAAGTGGAGAACGGTGCAATACGGACCGGATTGCCGTTTTCCTTCTTAATTATATAAGGTACGGATGTCAAATTGGTCAGCGCGACCTTCTTCCCGTCTACTGGAGCGATAGTGACAGATGCCTTGAACAGGTCAAGCAGAAGTTCCTCGGAGCCACAGAGATGTCCAAATCCATATGCTATCGTACGACCTGCCTCAAGAGCTTCACGGATGGAATCAAGCGACTTATCCTTTGCCAGAATCAGGGTCATCGGACGTGTAGCACCCAAAACATTGTACTCGACAGCTGTAGAGGCATGTATATCGGTATTAGCTGCAATGAACATCTTTCCTTCACGGACCCTGTCTATGACACCTGGATAGAATTCTGTGGCATTCATCACCTCCACACCGTCAATCATGCCCTCACCATACGCCTTCTCTTCCGTCTCGGTCATTGCGATGCTCTTCCTTGTCCAGCCAGGATGATTGTGCATCACAAGTGCTCCTTGAGCCTTGGCGTTGCGGATAGCCTGAACTGGATCTTTGTCATAAATCAGATTGTTATCTGTAGTGAAAAGTGCATTGAAGTGTCCGACTTCGTTGCCGCTTCGGGTAATCTCCGTTCCCGGAATTATGAGTATTCCATATTTTGCACCCTCTTTCTGTGATTCCTTTACGGCATAATTGAGGTCAACCATAGACTCCCCTTCATCTAACCCCGTTGTGCCTGGCTTATAGTCCTTATCGGTATATTCCTTCAGGTAGTCATAGAATATTTCCTCATCGGGTCTATACTCAATATGTTCGGTGACAGCAATGAGATCAAGACCATCCAGCCAGGCCTCTCTGACACGATATTTCGGAGTCACCTGTCCGTCCGAATACACGGAGTGGGTATGGAGATCAGACTTATAGACATTGTAGCCACACACCTGCGGAATCAAGATTTCCGTTCTGACTGGAGTACGGCATTCAGAATGACGGAGCATCTCCACATTCTTTGAATCCTGATAATGATACTGTGCTCCGGCAGGGATGGCGACCGCCAGTACAAGGCTGAATAATACAACTGTTTTTTTTATCATATTTAGAATTCTGTCAAACTTCTGTTGATCTCTGCCATACGCTTCTCATCGACCTTTACCACTTTGCGGTCATAAGTAATCAGGCCGTTCACCTCGACTTCCACGTCTGTTGTCTGTGTATATACAGCAGCTGCAACTCCTGTCTGTGCCAGAAGTTTCAGTTTTTCCACAAATTCCTCATAGAGTTCAAGAACCTGCTCACCAGACGACATCACCTCGCCATAACCCCAGTTCGTATCTGAAATCTTCCATAGATGTCCGTCAACAGGATAGCCGATACCACCATATTCTCCAATTGCATTTATCATCTTGCGTTCGAATGCATTCATCATCGGAGCCGGATAGTGATGAACGTCCTGAATGTCACCGCACAGTTCAAAGTTACCTCCGGATGCAGCATTGACAAGACGTGTAGGATCAAGCGACTTTGTGTAGTCCGAAGCCACCTTGGTATCGAACTGTCCCCAAGCCTCGTTAAAAGGAACCCACACCACAATGCACTGAAATCCCTTCAAGGCCTCGATTATATCTTTCCACTCCTTGTAGTAGTTCTGCTTCCACTCGAACGGAACATCACAGTCAGTACCACCGATAAAGCTGTCACGCGACCACTCATTTGTCTGGGCAGCAACAAGTTCGTCAGTTCTGTTGGAAAACCAGCGCGGACCTCCGAAGTTCTTGAAGAAACGTCCTCTATGAGATCTGTCGCCATGATTATCTGCAATGGAAGGCATATCCTGCCATACAAGCATACCATGAACATCACACCAATAGTACCAACTCTGAGGCTCCACCTTGATATGCTTACGGATCATATTGAATCCGAGTTCCTTGGTCTTGACAATATCCCAAACCATCGCTTCTTCGGTAGGAGCTGTATAGAGTCCGTCAGGCCACCATCCCTGATCAAGCGGTCCGAACTGGAAAAGAGGCTTGTCATTCAACGCCATACGGTGATAGCCATCAGCCGCCTTTACCTTTGATATCTTCCTGAGAGCAGTATATCCATCCACTGAATCCACGACCTTGCCGTCACGAATGACTGACACTTTCAGACCATACAGATACGGATCATCCACTGACCACAGACGAGCCTCAGGAACAGAGACTTTGACCTTGCCTGCGCCTTGAGCCACTGCGAGCACCTTGTCATCAGGTCTGGCTGGATTATAACCCACGCCTCCTTCCAGTACTTCTACCTTGAACTCATCTCCTATTTTCATGGCAGTTGCCTTCACCTCTACTTCCAGCTCACCATTAGAAATGTCAGAAACCACATAGTACGAATCTATATGAGTCTGAGGCACCGCTTCAAGCCAGACAGTCTGCCAGATACCGGTAACAGGGGTATACCATATATATGCTGCCTTCTCAACCTGTTTTCCACGAGGAATCCATGAAGAATCTGTGCCGTCCCATACCTTTATAGTCAGAGTCTGTTCAGACGACTTTGAAAGATAAGGAGTGACGTTGAAATGGAACGGGTCAAATCCACCGGTATGACAACCGACATATAGACCGTTTACCCAGACCTCGGCTTTCCAATCCACTGCACCGAACTGAAGAAGCACATCCTTACCTTTCCAACCTTTAGGTATGGTAAAGGTACGTTCATACCAAAGAGCATTATCCTTTCCAACAAAGCGTCCTACACCAGACAGCGAGGATTCTACTGCAAAAGGAACGAGTATCTGACCTTCTGCCTTGAAGGACATTGATTCGGCAGAGGTTATTCCATAGTTCCACAAACCATTGAGATTCATCCAGTCACCACGGACCATCTGAGGACGAGGATATTCAGGACGAGGACATGATGGGTCAACATCATTGACCCAATCGGTCTTGATATTGTTTCCTACAGGAGACCATTCCTGCGCCATTGCGCCATAGGCCAGAATAATGGCCAAAAACACTAGTAATGCTTTTCTCATGATATTAGTTTTATTATTAAAATTTGCTTTTTCAGTTTGCGATTTTCCAGTCAATCATAATAGGAAGATGGTCAGAGCCATAGACTCCGTCATAACTATCCAAAATAAGTTTCCAGGACAAAACCTTAGAATTTGCAGGTGTATAGAACACATGATCGATGTGAAGTCCGCTCTTTGATATCTTTTCTTTCGGCTTATAATTGGCCATTGAGAAGTACTGTGCATTTATCCTCTTCGGTGCCGGTAGTGCAAGCATACTGTCTTCCACAATGCCGGAATCAATGAGCTTTGCATAGCCAGGAGTCTTTTCGTCCATATTGAAGTCTCCAGTAAGTATAACCGGAAGGCCGTCTGCAAGCGTCATCACCTTATCAAGCAGCACCACTGAACTATATTCCTTCGCCTCCTGTCCCCTATGGTCAAAATGAGAATTAAAAAGATAGAACTCCATGCCGCTTGTCTTATCCCGGAATTTAGCATAGTTACAAAGACGCATTCCCCAGCTGTCATAGCCGATTTTTCCATGCGCATGCCCGAACCAGAATGTATCCTGCTCCAGAACTTCAAAACGATTTTTCTTATAGAAAATGGGATTAAGCGGTATGAATCCAGAAGATGTCTCATCATTCGCTTCCACTGTTCCGACCCATCCATATCTACCATCAAGTACCTGGGCGAGGGAGTTCGACATCATGCTATCTGCTTCCTGGACTCCGACAATATCAAAATCATTATCTTCAAAACTTCTTTTCAACGCTTTCAGACGCTCATCCCATGTAGGCTTTTTTACATAACCAAGCCACTGGATGTTATATGTCGCTGCACGGATCGTTTCTTTCGCCCACACCTGCTTTCTGCCGGTACTCTTGGCGGCATCCAGTCTTTCATGGAAATAAGTCATGGCACGCCCAGCTGTCATCACGACCTTCTTGTCCCTCGGCTGCGCTGCAAGGTATCCCCATGATTCCGCAATCTCCTTCTCGGAAGTAATCACAAGGGATATCTCGTTGACCCCCTTGACATTTCTCGTATAAGCTATATATACAACACCACGGGATACAGTTACAACAGGATTGACTGCATCTTCACGAACATCAAGCTGCAGTCCGCCATGCCAATACTTTCCATCGAGCGGAGTCAGATAGGCATATAGTCCTTTGGCATAACTGTAAGCCCTGTGGTCAATCCTGTTATTCTTGACCATCAGAACATTGCCGGGTGACAGGTTGGTGAGGGCGATATTCCGGTCCGGGTTATAGGCAAACTGTTCAGGGTTTCCCCAGGTGCTGCCACCATCGTCAGATATACTCACATAGTTGAACGACGTTCCATGAGAGCAGCAGACCATGGCAAGACGTCCGTCTGCACAGAGATACAGATGAGGATTGTTACCTTGAGCCTTGACATACTCCGGGATATCACGTGGTCCGTCAAGAGCCTCCCAACTCATACCCATTGTAGCTGTTTTATATACCATAGGTCCTACCCCATTCTTCTGTGCCGGAAGTGCCCATCTGCGGTCTTTGCACACCACAGGGGATCCGGTAGCGAGTCCCTCTCCGACGGACACCTGAGGCATCCATACCGGAGATGCGTCTGACGCATTCGGACACGCAGACGAATAGATATATCCGTCAAGAGTATAGAACACCAGAAGTCCTCCATTCGGAGCAATCCACAGCACTCCTCCGTCGGCGCCTTCCACGGATTTCGCGTCTTTCCATGTCACTCCGTGATCATCCGAATATGACACAACCAGTCCTTCTGTACCACCCGGCATCAGACGATACGTACTCATCCAGATACGGCCGTTGTGAGTGACCGCAATACCTTCCGCCTCGATCAGATCAGTCTGTTCCAGATTGTAATCTGACGCATATGCTGCAACAAAAGCGGCAAGAGATATTATTGCTGATATTAATACTCTCCTCATACTACCTGTAACCTACCTTTATTGTTCCGAAATTGACGACACACTCTCCATTCAGATATGGAGTAAGCAGCCCGTTTTCCTGATTTCTATAGGCAACGGTACTTACTATCTTTCTGGCAGGAGATATCCTGAGCCAGACCTTCTCATGTCCGAGCAGCCCGGCAGGAAGTCTGAAGATATGTTCCGTATATCCCATACCTGCTTCTGTTGACATCGGACATCCTGTATCCTTCAGGTTATCGTAAGTACTATACCACGGCAACGAACGCATCACCGCCTCCTTTCCTTCTGCCTTTGTGTAATTCACCCCGTCCACAGAGTACTCCACACACCAGTATGTCGGATAGAATGCTGAATTATATGCCTGCTGTATTCCAGCAGAAAACGTGAAAGCAAGGTACATTCCTTCACCTTTGAGACCAACGGTAGAAACAGTAGCAATGACAGAGTTGGCGCAGTCATATTTCCAATTCCACCAGTTCTTTCCTGCAGTCTGTATCTTCAGGGCACCAAAATCCACTGCTCCACGGTCTCCCCTTGCCCCCGGTGTACCGACCTTGACTACCTCTGTGTTATTGAAATCCTTTCCACGATATATTCGAGCTTGAGGAAGATCTGTTGTCAGTTCACCCTCTCCTACGTCGGCAAGTATGCCCTGCGCGATGACCTCGTCAGTGACTCCTGTAGTCGTACGGAAAGTTCTGAGGTTATCTCCCCAGTTCCATTCGGCGATAGTCTTGTATGAAGACTCTCCTGAAAACTCAAAATCAACATCGTCCTGAGACAGAGGTCGGATAGAATATCTCCCTTTGAGCCCGTAGCGCGGAAGGTAGGTCTTTACGATGATTCCGCTCAGGTTTCCTTTTCCTTGAGGGACTCCTGTACCGCTTCTGCGCCATTTGACGCGGGAGCCCATCAACATATATATGTCTGAAAAAGTGTCGTCACAGATTACGGAAGCCCAGCTGTTCATGGCATTGTTGGGATAGACACCTTCGAACTTGGGACCGCCGCTTCTTCCATATTGC
>JAZLDR010000033.1:0-3556 GCA_045614805.1 Candidatus Cryptobacteroides sp.
AAGGTGTACACGATCAAGGCTCACTGGGACGCATACGACCTGGGAGTTATAAAGATGGAGGAGAATGCCGAGTTTCTGGAGGCATCGACAGTATCCGCAATCGGCAACCCCATTGTCGTAAAGAAGGATACCATCGAGTTCAACGCGGCATCATTCAATGTCAGCGAGAATGCCATGCTGGAAGACCTTATCAAGAAGATGCCGGGCATGGAGGTCGCCGAGGATGGAACCGTCACATTGAACGGCGAGAAGATAGACAAGATCACCGTCGGTGGCAAGACCTTCTTCTTCAATGACCCCACCGCAGCATTGAAAAACCTTCCGGCAAAGATCGTGGAAAAGATCAAGGTCATAGATAGGACGAAAGACGAGGCCGGCGGCTCTGGCATCGTGACCGAAGACGATAAGGAAAAGGTCATGGACGTCGAGCTCAAGGATGAATATACGGAAGGATGGTATGGAAATGCCAAACTCGGCGCAGGATCCACCCTGACTCCCGATACCGGAAACAGCCTCATCGACGAACGAGGACTGCTGTATAACGGCAATGCCATGGTCACGGGATATACCGAAAAGGACCAGATCATATTCATAGGAAACGCGTACAACGCAATCGAGCCGGGAGCTGAAGTAGGATATTTCATCTCTGGAGATAGCGTCAGCGATTTCAGCAGCTTGGGCGGTCTTAATTCTTCTGCACAGGCCGGAGTGAACTACAATACTTCACGAATAAGAGGTATGGAAAGCACCCTTAACGTGAACTATAAGAACAACGGAAAGGTCGACCGCAAGGTCTCTTCAAGGACGACCCTGCTTCCGGACAGTCCGGATGTAATCACTGACGGTACTTTCGACGCCTCCGGCAGCCAGAATTCCGTAAGCGCATCAATGGAGATCAAGGCTAAGGAAAATGACGACTACTACCTCTATATAATGCCGAGCGTAGGCTATTCTACCGAGAGGGTCAGCTCATTGAATTCATCTGTGACCGGTTCCGAAGGCATGGAAATGAACACATCCGAGGGAAGCACAACAGCATCGGCACAGGGCCTCAACGCGAGCGGAGGCGTGTACTTCGGATTCAATGAACTCGGCAAGAAGCACCGCTCAATCAGCTTCGGAGGTGAATACACATACTACGGCGCAGACAAGAACTCACATGAGAGTTCGATAATCAATGCTGCAGGCATGACGACAGGAAAGGACCTGTTCTACAATACGGACATCAACAACACGTCAGCGGGTGCGAGAATGTCATACAGCGAGCCGTTGGGAGGCAAGTGGATTGCAGAGGCGTCTTTTTCGAGCAGGTTCTATCTGAACAGGAATTTCAGAAACGCCGCAAACCCTGACGGAACATACAACGACTATTACTCATCGTTCAGCAATAACAGGTACTTCAGCGAACGAGGCGCACTGACTGTTCAGTACGGAAACGACACTACCACAGTACAGTTCGGAGTGATTGCAGATGCCGTCCAGAACGAAGTCCGGTCAAAGTCGATGGGCGTGGAAAATGTGACGGGAAAGGACGAATGGCTGGTGAACTGGAGCCCATGGATATACTACAAATATGCAAAGGATGGTATCAATGTCCGCGCCAGCTACTCGGGAAATGCAAACCGTCCTTCAGCGACATCGGTCACCCCTGCCCTGAACATTTCCAACCCGGTGCAGATCACAGCAGGCAACATATACCTGAAGCCCGCTTACACGCACAACATGTTCGGAATGATAAGCACCAACAACAGGGAGACATTCGCTTACTTTTCCGCGTATGCAAACGCACAGTTCGGAACAAGAAGCACAGTTCAGGCCAGCTGGATGGATGATTCCGGAGTTAGATATGCCATACCGGTCAATTCCCGGAAGCCGCAGACAAGCGCATACACATACCTCTCATATAACCGTCCTGTCACCAAAGACAGGCAGCTTACATTCCAGATAGAAGGTTTCGCAAACTACACCGGCGGCACCAGCTACCAGGCGACGTCAAGATTGGACGGACTCGATCTTCAGACCTTCGATTACAACAAGTTCATGGAGGGCTTCTGGGGCGACGCCAACGGCGACCGCTTCTACAATGGTGAGAGCGGATTTGCAGAAAGCAGGACCAGGACAGTCATCTGGGGAGGAGACATGAAGTTCAAATACAGCATAGAGAAACTTGATGTAGACCTCGGCTTCAGCACATCCAACAGAATATCCAAGTACTCTCTGGACCCGACTGCAAACCTGAACAACTGGACCAATGAGATAAATACTGACATTTTATATAGACCTGGCAAGGACTGGGAGATCGGAACAGATCTGTCGTACAGGTTTTACCGTGGCTATGCCGCCGGCTTCGGCACGCCGGAATGGAGATGGAACATGCAGGTAAGCAAGAGCATCAAGTCAGTTACCCTCGGGCTGAAGGTAGCGGACATCCTGAACCAGAGCAGAAACCTCAGGAGAACCGTTTCCGCGGAATATGTAGAAGACGTCTACAGCAACATCCTGGGCCGCTTCTTCCTCTTCAGCGTCTCGTTCAACTTCGGAAAGATGAACGCCAAGAAGAACAAGAACGTCGAAGGAGCCATGTGGAACATGATGTAACAAAATATGACTATCATGCATCATATATAGAGACTATGACGCAACTCACATCCGGACTAACTCCGGAATAAACTTAAAGCATATGAAACGTATCCTAACGATCCTTGCCGCTTCACTGGTAGCGACAGTGTGCATGTCAGCACAGGAGACCAAGACTTACAGAGATCACGTGCCGCATCTTCATTTCACCACAGAAATCAACATGACCGGCTATGACTACCATAAGTTGAAGCCCGATTCCGGAATATTCGGATTTACAGTTAATCCCGGATACCGTTTCAATGCCAACTGGGCTGTGTATGTTCCAGTAAGCGAGGATATTGTTCTCATGAACAAAACAACTACCAGAAATTATGTAGAGCAGACCACAGTCGGCCTTGGTGCAACATATCAGCTCAACATGAAGGGCCACAGGGCTCTTGGATTCTCATTGACAGGAGCATCTACGTGCACCAAGTCTGACCTCAATTACTTCAAGGCAAAGGCGGCAGTGAGCTTCGGAATCCATGGCATCGGCTGTGCACCATACGTCAGCATCGGATGCACATACATGAACCCATACCAGAGCGCAATGAAGGATAAATTCATGTTTGAATGTTCCATTGGATTTGCAATATTTTAATTATGAACTGTAAATTAAACATACTCATTACATTGCTCGCAGCAGTGTGTATCAGTGCCTGCATGCCGACCCACTACTACGAGCCCGAAGTTATCGAGCCCTCGGACAGCGAAGCAAAAATTTCCTCTCTCGGTGAGGTATGCTGGTTTCAGGTGAACTGGAACCATGTCCAGACCAAATTCCAGCCGGGAAGGGCTTTCAAGCCATTCAAGTATGTGATAGAGATCGAAGGGACAGAATCCGCAGATCCGGTAATCATACAAAAAGACAGTGAACTTGCCGAGCTGACTGCAAGGCTTGAGTCAGAGTTCCCTGAGTTCTATGAAAACTGGCTCC
>JAZLDR010000034.1:0-44562 GCA_045614805.1 Candidatus Cryptobacteroides sp.
ACTCAGCAGCCTCTCGGAGGTAAGGCGCAGTTCGGAGGACAGCGTTTCGGAGAAATGGAGGTTTGGGCACTCGAGGCATTCGGTGCATCTAACATTCTCCAGGAGATCCTGACAGTCAAGTCAGATGACGTTACAGGTAGATCCAAAGCATATGAGGCAATCGTCAAGGGTGACCTTATGCCTACTCCAGGCATCCCTGAGTCTCTCAACGTATTGCTCCACGAGCTTAGAGGTCTCGGACTTAAAGTGACTTTGGACTAATTACTGACAATTGAAAATTTAGAAATATGCCGACTTTTAATAAAGAAAACAAGGTTAAAAGCAATTTCGAAAGGATCAGCATAGCTCTTGCTTCTCCAGAAGACATCAAGGAAAGGTCTTCTGGAGAGGTGTTGAAGCCAGAAACCGTCAATTACAGGACATACAAGCCTGAAAGAGACGGTCTCTTCTGCGAGAAGATCTTCGGTCCTACAAAGGACTATGAGTGCCACTGCGGTAAGTACAAGAGAATCCGTTACCGTGGTATCGTCTGCGATCGATGCGGCGTGGAGGTGACAGAGAAGAAGGTGCGTAGAGAAAGAATGGGTCATATCGAACTCACTGTTCCTGTTGCGCACATCTGGTACTTCAAGTCAGCACCTAACAAGATTGCAGCCCTTCTCGGTATTGCTGCCAAGAAACTCGAATCAGTAATCTACTACGAGAAGTATATTGTCATCAAACCTGGTACATCCGGATATCAGAAACTTGACCTTATCTCAGAGGATGAGTATCTGGATCTCTATGCACAGATGCCTGAGCAGTACAACATGCCGGCTGACGATCCCGATAAGTTCGTTGCAGGTATGGGTGCAGAAGCTATCTATGAGCTTCTGAAGGAGATTGATGTGGATGCTCTTGCCAAGGAACTTCGTCAGAAGATGATCAAGGAGACTTCTCAGCAGAGAAAGGCAGAGGCTCTCAAGAGACTCAGCATAGTGAAGTGGTTCCAGGATTCAAAGGGAATCAACCGCCCAGAGTGGATGATCCTCAAGGTTATTCCTGTCATTCCACCAGATCTCCGTCCTCTCGTTCCGCTTGATGGTGGACGTTTCGCGACATCTGACCTCAATGACCTCTACAGAAGAGTCATCATCCGTAACAACCGTCTTAAGAGACTCATCGAGATCAAGGCCCCTGAGGTGATCCTCAGAAATGAGAAGCGAATGCTCCAGGAGGCTGTTGACTCTCTCTTCGATAACTCAAAGAAGTCAAATGCAGTAAAGAGCGAGGCAAACAGGACACTCAAGTCTCTCTCTGACTCACTCAAGGGTAAGCAGGGACGTTTCCGTCAGAACCTCCTCGGTAAGCGTGTTGACTACTCTGCACGTTCTGTTATCGTCGTTGGTCCTGAACTCAAGATGCATGAGTGCGGTCTTCCTAAATTCATGGCTGCAGAGCTTTACAAGCCATTCATCATCAGAAAGCTCATTGAGCGCGGTATTGTAAAGACTGTCAAGTCTGCAAAAAAGATCGTGGACAGAAAGGATGCAGTTATCTGGGATATCCTCGAGAACGTGATGAAGGGACATCCGGTACTTCTTAACCGTGCCCCTACACTTCACCGTCTCGGTATCCAGGCATTCCAGCCTAAGATGATCGAGGGTAAGGCAATCCAGCTCCACCCACTTGCATGTACAGCGTTCAACGCCGACTTCGACGGTGACCAGATGGCGGTACACCTTCCACTCGGCAATGCGGCTATCCTCGAGGCTCAGCTCCTCATGCTCGGTTCTCACAACATCCTGAACCCTGCTAACGGTACACCTATCACTGTCCCTTCACAGGACATGGTGCTCGGTCTTTACTATATCACAAAGGAGAGACCTAACGTACCTGGTACAGGCATGAGTTTCTACGGACCTGAGGAAGTCATCATCGCCCTCAATGAGAAGGCTATCGATATCCATGCAGCAATCAACGTGAGACTTCCAAAGGATAAGCTCAATCCTGCTGCAGGTACTGAAATCATAAAGACTACTCCAGGTAGAATCATCGTGAACCAGCTGGTTCCTCAGTCGGTTCCATATATCAATGAAGTCCTCGGTAAGAAGTCATTGAGAAAGATCATTTCAAATGTCATCAAGTACACAGGTGTGGCTCGTACTGCACAGTTCCTCGATGACATCAAGGATCTTGGTTACACAATGGCGTTCAAGGGAGGTCTTTCATTCAACCTCGGTGACGTTATCATTCCAGAGGAGAAGAAGGGACTCATTGACAACGGTTACAGCACTGTCGAGTCAATCAAGAACAACTTCTCAATGGGATTCATCACCAACAACGAGCGTTATAACAAGGTTATCGACCTCTGGTCTTCTATCGACAACCAGATCACCAAGATCGTCGAGAAGCAGATTTCAAGCGACCAGGACGGTTTCAACCCTGTGTATATGATGCTCGACTCAGGAGCCCGTGGTTCGACAGCACAGATCAAGCAGCTTTGCGGTATGCGTGGTTTGATGGCTAAGCCTCAGAAGTCCGGTGGACAGGGTGCAGAGATCATCGAGAACCCGATTATCTCTAACCTTAAGGAGGGTATGTCAGTGCTCGAGTACTTCATCTCTACTCACGGTGCGCGTAAGGGTCTTGCCGATACAGCTCTCAAGACTGCCGATGCAGGTTACCTTACCCGTCGTCTCGTTGACGTTTCACATGACGTCATTATCAATGAGGAGGATTGCGGTACACTCCGTGGTCTTGTTGCAACAGCGATCAAGAGTAAGGATGAAATTGTTGAGTCACTCGGAGAGCGTATTCTCGGTCGTACTTCAGTACACGATATCTTCAACCCTCTTACAGGTGAACTTATCATCCCTGCAGGTGAGGAGATTACAGAGGACATCGCAAACCTCATCGAGTCACTTCCAATCGAGCAGGTTGAGATCCGTTCAGTACTTACATGTGAGTCTCGCAAGGGTGTATGTGCCAAGTGTTACGGACGTAACCTCGCATCGGGCCGTATGGTCGAGAAGGGAGAGGTTGTCGGCGTAATCGCTGCACAGTCAATCGGTGAGCCTGGTACACAGCTTACACTCCGTACATTCCACGTCGGTGGTACAGCTTCAAGTACAGCAGCGGACAATGCAATTACATCAAAGTACAACGGTAAGCTCGAATTCGAGGAACTCAGAACTATCGAAAGAGTTACTGAAGAAGGCGTACAGGATGTTGTTGTCAGCCGTACGACTGAGGTCCGTATCGTAGATGAGAATACAGGTATTACATATTCACAGTATGACGTTCCTTACGGATCGATCCTTTATAAGAAGGACGGTGCTTCAGTGAAGAAGGGTGACCTTATCTGTGAGTGGGATGCATATAACGCGATCACTATCATCGAGACTGCCGGTAAGGTACGTTACGACAGCATGATCGACGGTGTTACATTCCGCGAGGAAATGGCCGACGAGTACTCACTCAACCGTGACAAGGTGATCATCGAGTCTCGTGACAAGTCTAAGAACCCTACTATCATCATCGTAGATGAGAATGGTGTAGAGCTCAAGCATTACAACCTCCCTGTAGGTGCTCACGTAATGGTTGAGGACGGTCAGGAACTCAAGGTCGGTGACATCATCATCAAGATCCCACGTGCTATCGGTAAGTCAAGCGATATCACCGGAGGTCTCCCACGAGTAACCGAGCTCTTCGAGGCACGTAACCCATCTAACCCTGCAATTGTATCTGAGATCAATGGTGAGGTCATCATGGGTAAGATCAAGAGAGGTAACCGTGAGATCATCATCAGACACAGGTCTGGTATCGAGAAGCATTATCTCGTACCTCTTACCAAGCAGATCCTCGTTCAGGAGAACGACTACGTGAAGGCTGGTACAAGACTTTCTGATGGTGCAGTATCTCCAACAGACATCCTTTCAGTTCTCGGACCTATCAAGGTACAGGAGTACATCGTGAACGAGATTCAGGAGGTATACCGCCTTCAGGGTGTGAAGATCAACGACAAGCACTTCGAGATCATCGTTCGTCAGATGATGAGAAAGGTACAGATCAATGATCCGGGTGATACAGAATTCCTTACAGAGGAACTCGTTGACAAGTGGGCATTCATGGATACCAACGATGCAATCTACGGCAAGTTCTATGTGATGGATCCAGGTGATTCTCAGACTTATGAGGAGGGAGACATCATCACTGCACGTGAAATGAGAGGAGAGAACTCTTCACTCGAGCGTCAGGGACTTAAGATGATGGTGCTTCGTGAGGCAAGACCAGCAACAGCAAGTCAGGTGCTTCAGGGTATCACAAGAGCAGCCCTCAAGACCAACAGCTTCATCTCTGCGGCATCATTCCAGGAAACTACCAAGGTGCTCAGCGAGGCTGCAATCAGAGGTCGTGTCGATACACTCGAGGGTCTTAAGGAGAACGTTATCTGTGGACACCCTATACCAGCTGGTACTGGTCAGAAGGAGTTCCAGGAAATCCTTGTTGCTCCTGCAGTTGACACACAGAAGAACCTTGCAGACCTTTAATTGAGTCTGAAGAATATATGATTTCGGGGTCGGAGTTTTCCGACCCCGATTTTTTTATACGATTTTTTTTGTTTTTTAAACTAGTTATCTATAAATTTGAAGATTGTAAAATAGGTGTTTTGTAGAATCTTAAGATTTATAATTAGAATATGAAGTTAGCTAACATTCTGAAAGTTTTTCTCGTGAGTCTTGCAGTCCTGGCGTTTGCCGGATGTGAAAAGGGACAGGAACAATCGGGGGCATCTCTTCCTGATGTGACTTTTACTTTGGAACTTGATAAGACAACGCTTGAAAATGCGCAGATACGTGTCCGTCATGATGGCTCGTCTGAAGTGTGCTGGGTATATATGTATACAACAGATATGGAATCAGATGCTGAAGGACTTATTACAGAGAAACTTTTGAAGGATCTAGAGTTTTATGATGAAATCGTAGTAGACAGAGGACGTAACAAGAGCGTCTTGATTGAAGACCTCCTTCCTAAGACAGAGTATAGATTCATATGCTCTGCCATCGATCCTGCTACAGGACTCATTTATGGTGATGTCGCAGACTTTTTATTCAAGACCAGAAGAGATCCTGCATATTTTGAAAAGAATCTCCAGTGGTCAGTCGTAAAGGAGGATGAGCGACAGATAGGTGAGGATGATATCGAGTATGATGTCTTTACCTGTACTTCTTCGGATGAGGAGCCATATGTACTCGTACCTATCCTCAAGTCTGACTATGATAAATATTACAAGAGTGATAAGAGAAGCCTTTTTGAAGATTATCATGCTGATGTGAACATTCCTGTAGGCGACAGAAGATGGCAGGATATTCTCAAGAGCGGTGATAATCAGATTACCGAGCAGCGCCTTCGTTCAGGTGAGTGGCTTATATTTATGATCGGAATCGATGAGAACGGCGAACTTTCCGGTTTTTGGCAGTGTCTTGAACTTACTATTGAACGCGAAATCCCAACTGCTGATTATCTGAAGTGGATTGGAACGTGGTCAGTTTCAGATAAGGAAGGCAAGAAACTTTTCGATGTTACGATCACTGAATGTGAGAGCAATATGTGGTATTATCTTGCAGGTTGGGAGAGAAATAATATCTTGGGATATGATACATCAGATGACTCATGGCGTGTTGAGACATTTTATGATAAGTCTGCCAAGACAATGGTATTTGTCAGCCAGTATATCAAGACAGTCGAGGGAGATGAGTCTATTGATTTCTATATGACAGCGTCTACTTTGTATGGAACTCAGAATTATATCGTTCCGCGTGACCCTCAGAATATCAAGTTGGCTGCCGCTCAGTTCTATGATGCCCCTACATGCTCTAAAGCGACCATATCAGGTCTTAACTTTATGTTAGGCGGTCAGGAGTTCCCACTTACAGAACTCTTCCTTGCCGGTTATAATATGAACCAGGCGGCCTCTATCAGTATGCCGACACCTGCTCTCCCTCTTATGATGGAAAAGAAAGAGTAAGACTCGACAAGCATAAATACAAAAATCCGCGAGACTAAACTGTCTCGCGGATTTTTTATGATATGTGAGGGATATTACCTCATGATGGTTGCTTCTCTGTCAGGACCAACTGAAATGATCTTGATAGGCACTCCGAGGAAGTTTTCCATAAATGCAATATACTCGCGGAATTCCTGTGGAAGTTCCTCTTCTGTACGGCAGTGGGTGAGGTCTGTATGCCATCCCTTGAACTCTGTATAAACAGGCTCGATGTCGGCATATGTGTCAAATGGCCACTGGTTAGAAGGCTTACCGTCTACGATGTATGATGTGCAGACCTTGATTGTTTCGAATGTGTCGAGGCAGTCAGACTTCATCATGATGAGGTCGGTCACACCGCTGATCATTACTGCATATTTGAGTGCAACAAGGTCAAGCCATCCGCAGCGACGTGGACGTCCTGTAACTGCTCCGAATTCGTGTCCGATTCTGCGGATTTCCTCTCCTGTCTCGTCGAAGAGTTCAGTCGGGAACGGACCGCTGCCGACACGTGTGCAATATGCCTTGAAGATACCGTAAACATGACCAATATGATGAGGGTTTACACCGAGACCGATGCAAGCTCCTGCACAAGCTGTTGATGATGATGTCACGAACGGGTATGATCCGTAGTCGATGTCGAGCATCGATCCCTGGGCACCTTCAGCGAGGATTTCATTTTCCTTGAGGAGATCGTTGATATAGTATTCGCAGTCTACAAGTTCAAACTGTCTGATATATTCGATAGCTGCCATGAAGTCTGCGTCCTCAGCATGAGGATCGCACTCATATCCCATCTGGCTGAGAAGGGTGATGTGGCGGTTCTGAAGCTTTGCATATCTCTCCTTGAAGTCTGGTGCAAGAATGTCACCTACGCGGAGACCATAGCGTCCGATCTTATCTGTGTAAGTCGGGCCGATACCCTTAAGAGTCGAGCCGATCTTACCCTTGCCCATAGCTGCCTCGTTGGCAGCATCAAGCAGTCTGTGTGTAGGAAGGATAAGGTGAGCCTTCTTTGCGATTACAATACGCTCAGTTACAGGAATACCTGTCTTTTCAGCGATATTGACACATTCTCCCATGAATGTGATAGGGTCAAGTACCACTCCGTTTCCAACGATGTTTTTAGCATCTTTTCTGAATATTCCTGACGGAACAGACCTGAGCACAAAGCTCTTTCCGTCAAAATGAAGTGAGTGACCGGCGTTAGGACCACCCTGGAAACGTGCAACCACAGGATATCTTTCTGCAAGCACGTCTACTATTTTACCTTTTCCTTCATCGCCCCACTGGAGGCCGAGTACAACATCAAGTTTCATGTCGTTATATTATTCTTTTATTGTTTCGTTTAGAATGGAAGATCGTCGTCACCCTGCTCCTCAGTCATAGGCTTGGCCTGTGGCTGAGCTGGCTGCTGATACGGCTGCTGATACGGCTGCTGCTGATATGCTGGCTGCTGCTGTCCAGGAGTCTGGTAGCCGCCCTGCTGCTGGCCCTGTCCCTCAGGTCTTCTACCAAGAAGTTGAAGAGTGTCAGCCACAATTTCAGTGACGTACCTCTTGTTTCCGGTCTGGTCATCCCATGATCTTGTGCGGATACGGCCTTCCACATACACCTGAGTGCCTTTCTTAACATACTTCTCTACAACGTCTGCGGTATTTCTCCAAACTACTATGTTGTGCCACTCAGTATGTTCCTGAAGGTTGCCGCTTCTGTCACGATATCTTTCAGTAGTAGCGAGTCTGAAGGTAGCGACTTTAGTTCCGTTGTTTACATCGCCGGTGTAGCGGATTTCCGGATCCTGTCCTACGTTGCCGATGAGAATTGCTTTATTGATCATATATCAAGTCTTTAAATATTTTCTGTCCCAAAAACTTTGCAAGATAATGATAAAATCTAAAATAATCAGAACTTATTTTGATTTTATGACGGCTTCCATTTTGCCGTACGCTGGTTTTATGCCGGTGAATAACTCGTAACCGGTCAATGCCTGAAGGAGCAGCCATGTTTCTCCTCCTGTATATGCCATCTGCGGGTGAATTTCCTGAATCTTCTGTATCAGCGCTTTGTCAAATGAAGGGATGCGGTAGTTAGCCTCAAGTATATGCTTCTGCTTACCTTCGATAAAGAATTCCTTCCCGATTTCGTTAAGTTCGGGAAGACGGACCGGCAGGTTATAGATTACTATATCTGCGACCTTGAATGCCTCCTTGAATTCACTGAGCGGTCTGATCTCATCAGAGTATTGAGTCCTGTTCATCAATATGACCTCACATCCCAGCGACCTTGCCGCTTCCGCAGCAGCCTTACCGGCTCCGCCAAGACCGACTATTAATATTGTCGTCCTGGTTTGCGAGTCGGGTGTCATTATGTCATTTCGAGCGAACGAAGCGAGTCGAGAAATCTGCTTTATCCAAAGGCATAGACCTAGATAGTCGGAGTTGTGTGCTTTGATTCCTTCCGGAGTCTTGATAAGAAGGTTTGTAGCTCCAATTTTCAGACATTCTTCGGAAACGATATCAGCCTTCTGCAAAGCAAGTTCCTTGAATGGGGCTGTAACATTGATTCCGTCGTACTCAGCAAGGAATCTTGAATATGCTTCCTCAAAATCAGGGCTTTCAATGAGCTCATATGGATATAGTCCATCATATCCGGCCTTGAACAAGGCAGGGGAGAGCGAATGTTCGATGGGATGTCCAATCAGTCCGAATTTTTTTTCTGTCATTCTGAACAAAGTGAAGAATCTGTTTAACTGTTGCGTTGTCTGACAGCTTCAAACATCAGAATGGCTGCAGACACAGATACATTCAGCGAGTCCAGCTTTCCAAGCATAGGAATCTTGATATGCGCATCAGCTGCCTTTCTCCAGCAATCGGTAAGTCCTGTGGCCTCTGTTCCCATGACGATTGCTGTGCCTCCTTTCATGTCTGTGTCGTAGTACCATTCGGAGTCCTGTAGCTGTGCCGTGTAAATTTTTATACCCTTGGTCTTAAGCCATGCTATAGTCTCTTCAGATGTGGCAGCGGCTGCAGGAACTGTGAATATTGCTCCGATACTTGAGCGTATGAGGTTTGGATTATACATGTCTGTAAGCGGGTCGCACACAATCACGGCATCCACTCCCGAAGCATCGGCACTTCGGAGTACAGCTCCGAGGTTGCCTGGCTTTTCAACAGATTCAAGAACGACTACAAGTGGATTCTCCTTCAGGTTCAGAGCGTCAAGACTCATCTCCTTGCAATGCAGTTCCGCAATCACGCCTTCTGTGCCTCCTCTATATGCAACCTTGTCATAAAGGTGCTGAGGTATCTCGATATAGTTGCAGTCGCACTTGTCGGCAATCTCGTCAAAGTCCCCTGTGGAGATGATTTCCGGACAGAAGAAGATTGTGTGTGGCTTATATCCGGCCTCCACGCAGTGCAGCAGTTCGCGTCTTCCCTCGACAACGAACAGTCCATTCTTACGGCGTTCCTTTGACTTTTCCTGAAGTGCCAGCAGAGTCCTGATTTTAGGATTCTGTGCAGAAGTTATGGTTTCAATCTTCATATCTGCTGTGTCTGTTATTCGTACCAGGTCTTGTAGTGAAGGTAGTTCTGAGCATTGGCATGTGCCTTTGCGAGTATGGCTTCAGATGCGTCCTTTATCTTGCGGGCTGGCACTCCTGCATAGATACCGGGTTCGAGGACCTGATTTGCGGGCACGACTGCTCCGGCTGCAATGATTGTCCCGTCAGGAACTACTGTATGGTCCATGACGATGGCTCCCATGCCGATGATGACGTCGTTGCCGATGATGGCGCCGTGGACATTTGCTCCATGGCCGATTGATACATCGTTTCCGATGACACACTCCGATTGCTGATATGTAGCATGCAGGACGGCATTGTCCTGAATATTGACGCGGTCTCCCATGCGGATAGCTCCGACATCAGCGCGAAGTACAGCACCGTACCAGATGCTGCAGTCAGCACCCATCTTTACCGCACCGATAATGGTTGCGGTCTCTGCAAGGAATGCCCGTTCGCCGATTACGGGTTTGTTGCCCAGAATTTCTTTGATAATTGCCATAGTTACAAAGATACCTAAAAAGCGTGGAAGGTACAACAATTAAAGTGTACCTTCCACGCTATAGTATTCAAGAAGTCTCAGGACGTCAGTCCATGAGACTGAAGAGTTTGTGACTACTCGTTATCAAGCCGTCTGCGGCCGCTGCGGGTAGCAGCGAAATACCCCTTTGGGGTGGCACAGTTATGTGCCGGGGGTAATAAGTCTCAGGACGTCAGTCCATGAGACCAAAGAGTTTGTGACTACAAACTCTTTGGTCTCATCTGTGGGAAGAAGAGGACATCCTGGATAGTAGGAGAGTTGGTCATGAACATAGTCAGACGGTCGATTCCCATACCGAGTCCTGATGTAGGAGGCATACCGTACTCAAGAGCACGTACGAAGTCCATATCGATGAACATAGCCTCATCATCTCCCTTGTCCTTGAGCTTCACCTGATCCTGGAAACGCTCGTACTGGTCGATAGGGTCGTTGAGCTCGCTATATGCATTTGCAAGCTCCTTACCGCATACGAAGAGCTCGAAACGCTCTGTAAGCTCAGGATTTTCACGATGACGCTTGGTGAGTGGAGACATCTCCACAGGATAGTCTGTAATGAATGTAGGCTGAGTAAGATGCTTCTCGCAGTACTCGCCGAAGATAGCGTCGATGAGCTTGCCCTTGCCGAATGACTCATCAATCTCAACGTGAAGCTGCTTGCAGGTAGCACGAAGCTGATCCTCGTCCATTCCTGCTACATCTACACCTGCATATTCCTTGATGGCCTCGAGGATAGGAAGGCGGCGGAAAGGCGGCTTGAAGTCAACCTGCTTGTCTCCGATTGTAACCTCGGTCTTTCCATGAAGCTTGAGAGCGATCTTCTCAAGAAGTTTCTCCACGAACTCCATCATCCAGATATAGTCCTTGTATGCAACATAGATTTCCATACAAGTGAACTCCGGATTGTGAGTCTTGTCCATACCTTCGTTGCGGAAGTCCTTTGCGAACTCGTATACTCCATGGTATCCTCCCACGATAAGTCTCTTGAGATAGAGCTCATTTGCAATACGGAGGTAAAGCGGAATATCGAGAGCGTTGTGGTGAGTGATGAACGGACGTGCAGTTGCGCCACCCGGAATGCTCTGGAGGATAGGAGTCTCCACTTCAAGGCAACCGGCCTCGTTGAAGTACTCACGCATAGTAGCCACAATCTGGCTTCTCTTGATGAATGTATCGCGTACCTGAGGATTGACGATCAGGTCTACATATCTCTGACGATATTTGAGCTCAGGATCAGAGAATGCGTCAAACACCTCACCATCCTTCTCCTTTACGATAGGGAGAACGCGGAGTGACTTGCTCAAAAGAGTGAGTTCCTTAGCGTGGATAGACAGCTGGCCTGTCTTGGTGATGAATGCAAAACCCTTGATACCGATGATGTCACCGATGTCAAGGAGCTTCTTCCATACGGTGTTGTACATTGTCTTGTCTTCGCCCGGGCAGATCTCGTCGCGGTTGATATAGATCTGGATACGTCCTGTCTCATCCTGAAGTTCTCCGAATGAAGCCGCACCCATGATTCTTCTGGACATGATACGTCCTGCGATGACTACATCCTGGAAGTTGCCTGCCTCCTCGCTGAACTCTGCCTTGACCTGCGCTGCAGATGTGTTGATAGGGTAGAGTGGTGCCGGATAAGGCTCGATTCCAAGTTCTCTGAGCTTTGCGAGTGATTCTCTTCTGAATAACTCCTGCTCGTTGAGGTCCATAATGCTCATAACTATATAATTTTATTGTTTATTCCAAAAATCCCACAAATTTAACAAAAAATCCATATCTTTGTATGCTATGGCGGTTGAAAAGATATGGAAATACAGGGAAGTTGCCGATCAGAACAGTGTGAGGCAACTGTCATCTGAACTTGGAGTTGACCCGGTGTTGGCGCAGCTTCTTGTTCAGAGGGGTGTGCATACGTTTGAACAGGCCCGTTCTTTCTTCCGTCCGAGCCTTGAAGGGCTGCATGATCCGTTCCTGATGAAGGATATGGACAAGGCTGTTGAAAGAGTAAGAGCGGCTGTTGTCTCAGGTGAGAAAATCCTTGTATATGGCGATTACGATGTCGACGGTACTACGGCAGTTTCTCTTGTTTATTCATTCCTCAGCAGACTTACCGGTGCAGTAGATTTCTATATTCCTGAAAGATACGACGAAGGCTACGGCGTGTCATATAAGGGTATCGACTGGGCTTCGGAGAATGGTTTCGGATTGATCATTACTCTTGACTGCGGCATCAAGGCAAATGAGAAGGTCGAATATGCTCGTGAAAAGGGCATAGATATGATTATCTGCGATCATCACCTTCCTGAAAATGAACTTCCGAAGGCAGTTGCGGTACTGGATCCGAAGAGGGAAGACTGCGGTTATCCGTTTGACGACCTTTCAGGATGCGGGGTTGGATTTAAACTTGTCCAAGCTTATTCTCAACGTTACAATATTCCTTTTGATACTCTGATCCCGCTGCTTGACCTTCTTGTAGTCAGCATTGCTTCGGACCTTGTGTCTGTAACGGATGAGAACAGAATCCTTGCGCATTTCGGGTTGAAGCAGCTCAACGTGAGCCCACGTCAGGGACTTATGGCTATGATCCAGCTTTCAGGACTGGAGCCGGGACATCTCACAATTGATGATATCGTATTTAAGATCGGTCCGCGAATCAATGCGGCAGGCCGAATGGAGACCGGACGCATAGCAGTAGAACTCCTTACAGCATCTGACGCCAGGACGGCTATCCGCATCGGTACGGAAATCAACGAACACAATAACGAAAGAAAGAATATCGACCGTCGCATTACTCAGGAGGCCCTGGAAATGGTGGAGTCAGGCAACTGCCTCTCATGCGGCAAGGCGACAATCGTATATAATCCGCAGTGGCATAAGGGTGTCGTAGGCATCGTCGCCTCAAGACTTGTCGAGGCGTTTTACAAGCCGACTATCGTATTTACAAAATCACAGGGCGGACTCGTGACAGGATCAGCGAGAAGCGTACATTGCTTTGACCTTTATGGCGCAATCGAAAGCTGTGCAGATCTTCTTGAAAACTTCGGCGGCCACCTTTATGCAGCAGGACTTACCCTTAAGGAGGAAAACCTTCCGGAGTTCTGTGAGCGTATTGAAAAATTCATCTCAGAAGCAATCATCCCTGAAATGCAGACCCCTGTAGTTGATGTTGATGCTGTCCTGAATTTTTCGCAGATTACACCTAAATTTCTACGTATCCTGAAACAGTTCCAGCCTTTCGGACCGGGAAACAGCATGCCTATATTCCGGACAGACAATGTCTATGATAACGGAAATATACGCCGAGTAGGTGCTGAGGCCGGCCATCTCAAGCTCGAGCTGATCCAGGAATCTCAGCCATACCATCATATCTCGGCCATTGCTTTCAATATGTCAGACTTCTTCGAGCATATCAAGGCCGGTAACCCAGTTGATGTGTGCTATTGTATCGTAGAAAACTACTATCGCGGAACTGCCAATACTCAGCTCCGTATCAAAGACCTCCACGAACGCGAGGAACTGCTCTAAAACGAACAGATTATAATAATGAGATAATTTCTGAGGCGATTGTCTCGATGGATTTACCGTCCGTATCAATGATGATATGGGCGGTCTTTTCGTAAGTGGCGGAGCGTTGGGCCATGAGGGATTCTATGTGGCTTTTCAGGGCTATGGATTTCTCGACTCGCTTCGCTCGCTCGAAATGACAGTTTGTGTCTCGGTCAGAATGACAGTTTTGGAGATTCAATAGAGGGCGGTTGGCGATCTGGCCTTCGAGATGCTCTATAAGAGTCTCAACTGACGCCCTCAGATAAATACAAGTCGTCTGTTCCTTCACAATCTCTGCACACTCCGGCGTCATCACCGTACCTCCTCCCAACGCCAAAACCACCCACTTTTCTTTTGCATTAGATTCAGTGGCATTCACCTCTGTACTATCAGGAGACAAGGCATGTGTCTGACCATGACTTCCAACAATTCCTCTCAGTGCCTCCACCTCCATCTGCCTGAAAGCCTTCTCCCCATCATCCGTAAATATTTCCGGAATACTCCTTCCGGTCCTCTCCACAATCACCTCATCAAGATCTATAAAAGGACAGCAGAGCAGCTGCGAGAGTCTCCTCCCGACGCTGCTCTTGCCGCATCCCATAAATCCTATAAGTGATAATAGTTTCATTGACTTTATAATAATTTCATAATTATGTTTTTAAAACATTGTTATGAAATGTATTTTAGAACAAAGACAGTTGTGGATCATCAGGCAGATCGATGTCGATAGGATCCTCCACATCAGTATTGTCGATCTCCCCAGCCTGATTCTCCGCCTCGCTCTCCTGATGCTCGACATCATCCTCTGGCTTGTGAAGAGGTTCCACGAAGGCAACTGCCTTCACATCCATGGCACTGCACTTCTTTCCCTTCGCCTGGATGCCCTTCTTGCCGATGAACTCCTCTGCATCAACTCTTTCCGCCTCTCTGTGCTCATGCTTTCCACCGAAGGTGATCTCAAACTGCGGATGCTTGTCATCGCTCAAAGCCACAAGATATGACCCCTTTGACTCGGAAATGAAGTTTACAGAAGTATTGTCGCTCACATCGAACGAGAATCTCTTCACATAGAAAGCTCCCACTGCCTTGTCATAATAAAGAGCAGTGTATGTCTTGTTCACATCAAGTTTCTCAATTTTCAGCAGGTCACCCTGGTACCTGTTACTCATATCAAATGAAGTAGTGTAGTAGGTGCCATCCTTGAATATGGCGAGAATATGATCTCCTGTATTGAACTGGCCAAGGTGCAGACCGCGACCGTCCTCATTCAATCTCTGGATGTCCTCATCAAACCAGATGTCCTTTCCACCGATGGTAGATACACCTTTGGACTTCAGTTGAATCTTCTGTATTGCATTCTTTGATACAAGGTTACCCCTTGAAGCACGACCCTTGATCAGAAGCTGTGAGAAATCATACTCATCAATCAGCTTCTTCAACTTGGCACGCTGCCTGTAATAGATCTTCACTGTCTCAGCCTCACCATTGTGGTTGACGGTGAACCATAGAATCTGCGAGCCAGGTGTTCCCTGAGTAATGTCGTACTCCTTATCGCGGGTCACACTTGTAACAGCAAACCTCTTCGCGTAGCTGACAGATGTCTTACCCTCGCGATAGATTACATTATATATGGTTCTCTGGTCGTTCCTGTCGAAAATGCCGACATAGAGAAGATCCTTTCCGAAGAAAGCCTTCTCGCTTACCTTCGTGATCACATACTTTCCGTCTTTCTGGATGACGATGATCTCCGACAAATCGGAACAATCGCAGATGAATTCAGCATTATCTTCCTTCTTGAGGGCTATACCAACGAATCCCTCTGCCTTGTTGGCATAAAGTTTCGCATTGTTGCTCACAACCTTGGTGACAGCGATTGACTCGAATCCTGTAAGTTCGGTAAGGCGTGGATAATCCTTTCCGTATTTCTTTTTAAGATTCTTGAAGTAATTGACAGTGAATTCAGTCAGATGTTCAAGATGATTCTTCACCTCATCCATCTCATCCTCTATGCCACGAAGTTTCTCATCAACAGCCTTGGTGTCGAACTTGGAAATCTTTCTGACAGGCTTCTCGACAAGCTTGTCGATATCCTCAGAAGTAATCGGTCTCTTAAGGAGTCCCTGATACTTCATCATCTCATCATATACAGCCTTCAGCTGCTCCTCCCATGACTTGGCATCACCCTCGAGAATCTTGTAGACCTTGTTCTCAAAGAAAATTTTTTCGAGGGAACTGTAGTGCCAGTCATTCTCCAGTTCGTCCAGTCTGATCTGGAGTTCCTGTCCCAGCAGACCCCTTGTGTGGTCTGTGCTGTAACGGAGAATGTCATGAACAGAAAGGAACTGCGGCTTGTGGTCCACAATGACGCAGGCATTCGGAGAAATCGACACCTCGCAGTCAGTGAAGGCATATAGCGCATCGATTGTCTTGTCAGGTGATACATCATTAGGAAGATGAATCACTATCTTGGCTGTATCTGTCGTAAGATCGTCGATCTTCTTGATCTTGATCTTGCCCTTATCCTTGGCCTTAAGGATTGAATCAATGATGATATGAGTTGTCTTTCCGAACGGTATCTCGTTGATAGATAACGTGTTCTTGTCAATTTTCTCGATTTTTGCACGTACCTTTACAACTCCGCCTCTGCGGCCTTTCATATACTTTGAGCAGTCAGCGTAACCTCCTGTAGGGAAGTCCGGATAAAGCTCGAAACTCTTGCCCTGAAGATGAGCGATGGCTGCGTCGATGATTTCATTGAAGTTATGAGGCAGAATCTTTGAAGCCAGACCGACTGCAATACCTTCGGCTCCCTGTGCCAGCAGCAGAGGGAATTTGATCGGCAGTTCTACAGGCTCCTGGTTTCGACCGTCATATGACGTCATCCAGTTGGTGGTCTTCGGATTGAATACCACCTCTTTCGCGAACTTCGTCAGACGTGCCTCGATGTAACGAGGGGCCGCGTTCGAGTCGCCGGTGAGGATGTTACCCCAGTTTCCCTGACAGTCAATCAGATAATTTTTCTGGCCGAGCTGCACGAGGGCACCTAGGATAGACTGGTCTCCGTGAGGGTGATACTGCATGGCCTGACCGACGATGTTTGCTACCTTTGTGTAACGTCCGTCGTCAATCTTCCACATGGCGTGGAGCACCCTTCGCTGAACAGGCTTCATGCCGTCAACGATATGTGGCACAGCCCTGTAAAGGATAACGTATGATGAATAGTCGAGGAACCAGTCCTTGAACATACCTGACAGCTTGTACTTACGGCTGCTCTCCCCGAGCAGTTTGTCAAATTTGCCCGGAGCCTGTTCTGCAGTGGCTTCTTCCTCGTTCACACCCTCTTCAGGAAGATCTGCATCTTCGATAGGAAGGTCGATATCTTCAATACTCATAAGATAAGTTTGTTTTTAATATTCGTAACCGAATTTTCTCAATTCCTTCTTGCTCTCCCTCCAGTCCGGGTCGACCTTTACATATAGACTGAGGAAGACCTTCTTCTGGAAGAAATCTTCCATGTCGATGCGCGCCTGAGTGCCGATCTTCTTGAGCGACTGACCGCCCTTACCGATGATGATACCCTTCTGAGTGTCACGCATGACGTATATGACTGCGCTGATGTCATATCTCTCAGCACCTTCCTTGAACTCCTCCACAACGACTTCGCAGCTGTATGGAATCTCCTCCTTGTAATTGAGGAATATCTTCTCCCTTACAATCTCTGAAGCGAAGAAGCGTAGATTCTTGTCGGTGAAGACATCCTTGTCGTACCATGCCGGAGCATATGGCAGATTTTCCACGATAGCGTCGAAAATGTTGTCCAGGTTGAACTTCTCCTGTGCTGAAGCAGGGAAGATGATGGCATTCGGCAGCTGCTCTTTCCACCAGTTCATGAGTTCAAGTACCTGGGCCTGAGTGCTGATGTCGATCTTGTTGATCACCAGCACGACCGGACAGTCTATCTTCTGCAGTTTTGCAATATACTCTTCGTTCTTGTTGCCCTTCTCCACAGTATCTGTGACATAGAGGATGATGTCTGCATCACCGATAGCGGTGTCTACGAAGTTCATCATGCTCTGCTGAAGTCTGTAGTTCGGTTTCAGGATACCCGGAGTGTCCGAATAGACAATCTGGTAGTCGTCTCCGTTGACGATACCCATGATTCTGTGCCTTGTGGTCTGTGCCTTTGCTGTGACGATGGACAGCTTTTCTCCGACAAGTGCATTCATAAGCGTGGATTTGCCCACATTCGGATTACCGATGATGTTGACAAATCCCGCGCGATGTCTTTTTGTTTCTGTAGTCATATTAAAGATATGCTCCCATCTTAAGAAGGTTGGTCTCTCCTTCAGAAAGATATCTCCAGTCACCTCTCTTGATACCCTTCTTGGTAAGACCTGCGAAATATACTCTGTCAAGAGCCTTTACCTCGTAACCGAGTGACTCGAATATTCTTCTTACGATACGGTTCTTGCCTGAATGGATCTCAATGCCGAGCTTGCGGTGATCGTCTTCCTCGATGTACTCGAGTTCGTCAGCCGCGATGACTCCGTCTGAAAGTTCCACTCCGCTGAGGATCTTTTCGAAATCCTCCTGTCTAAGTTTGCTGTCAAGTGACACCTGGTAGATCTTCTTCTTGTCGTATGATGGGTGAGTAAGTTTCTCTGCGATTTCACCATCGTTAGTGAACATAAGCACACCTGTAGTGTTCTTGTCAAGACGACCTACAGGGAATACGCGTGTAGGACAGCCCTTGAGAAGGTCCATTACGGTCTTGTCAGCATGAGGATCGCTCGCTGTAGTCACATATCCCTTTGGCTTGTTCATGATGATGTAGACCTTGTTCTCTCCCTTGAGTCTCTCGCCGTTGAATCTGATGTCATCAGTTGCGATGTTTACCTTGGTGCCGAGTTCAGTCACCACCTCTCCGTTTACGGTCACCACTCCTGCGAGAATGAAGTTGTCCGCCTCGCGACGTGAACATACGCCGGAATTAGCGATGAACTTGTTGAGACGTACGACATCCTTTACAGGAGCCATCACCATATCGTTGTCAGAGAAAGCTGCGTTATCAACCTGAGGCCTTCTGCTGATCATCTTGCTGATTCCGCTCTCCTCCTCGTTACGGAAGTAGTTGAAATCCTTTCTCTGCGTGTTCTTTCTTGGTCCGAATGTCCTTCTTTCAGGGCGTTCGCCGTAGCTTCTTCTTTCAGTGCGCTCTCCGAAAGTTCTTCTCTCTGAACGCTCACCGAATGACTTTCTTTCAGTGCGTGCTCCGCCAAAAGTTCTTCTTTCAGGACGTTCTCCGAAAGTCCTTCTTTCTGAACGCTCGCCAAATGGCTTTCTCTCAGTACGGTCGCCGAATGTTCTTCTTTCCGGGCGATCTCCGTAGGTTCTTCTCTCCGGACGGTCACCGAAAGTTCTTCTTTCAGGACGTTCTCCAAAGGTTCTTCTCTCCGAGCGTTCTCCGTATGATCTTCCTTCCGAACGCTCTCCAAATGTTCTTCTTTCAGAACGCTCGCCGATGCGAGGTCTCTTTGCGCCATATTCTCTACGGCCATCTCTGCGGCCATTGCCGCCTCTTCTGTTGTTTTCCATAATTGTTTTCATTCCTGGCTCACGCCAGCTTTTCAAAGTTTATCTTAAATTGAATATATATGTAATCGTTCCTTCCTGCAGGGCGGGTGCGTCGGCATCCATATTGAAGTTTGCGCCCATCGCTGCCTTATATGCTGCCTGCCACAGAGTCTTGTCTGTTGCAGTCGTTCCCTCTACGCCGGCCTGAGCCTTTGTTACGCTGCCGTATTGGTCCACCCAGATCTTAACAACAACCTTACCATTAGCCTGAACTCCGTATGAAGGGCGTGGCAATGTGCCGTTGACACTTCTTCCCACCAGTCTCGCATTAGGTTCACCTGCTGTCTCTCCCGTCTTTGTGTTGCCGGATGCATGTCCCGCCTTCAGGGCGTCGCTTACCTCGCGGGCGGTCTGAGGAGCCAATGTATCCTTGGTAGTATTGTTGTTCGCTGCGTGGAACAGGGCCCTGCGGTTTATCGGCTTTTCGCGTGGTGGCTCCGGTGTCTCGACATCTCCGAAATCGTCAACGGTAGTTTCCGGAGCTTCGTTGGATTTTGTGCCCTCAAGCTGAGCCTCTGACTGCTGCACAAGATTTATCGGCTTTGCCGGGTCCGGCTTGGCGACCTGCGGCCTTGTGCCGTTCCATACCTGCTTAGGCTTTTCAAGTTCAGGCTCTGTGAAGTCGATAAGTATCGGTGTCTTCTCAGGTGGTGGGGGATCAAGATATGTGAATCCTGTCACAAAGAAGCAGGCTACAAGAGAAGCGTGTATAACGACAGTCAGGATGCCGCCTGACATCCTGGATAATTTTGCCTGTTTAGCACGTTCCTGTCTGTATCTTTCCATACTTCTATTCCGGTGAAGTCGCCATTATCACCTTGTAGTGATTTCTCTTTGCAATGTTCATTACCTGTACCACCTCTTTGACCGGTACTGTCTCGTCAGCGTAGATAGAGAATGTCGGATCCTCTTCTTCCTGAAGCAGGTCTACCAGCGCATCCTCAACCTTTGAGAAGTCTATAGGCTTCTGGTTGCCGTTGATGTGATATGTAAATGTTTCGGTGTCATGCCAATGCTTGATCGATACGCTCACTGTCGCCTTGGCTGAGACCTGGCCTGTACTCTTCGGCAGGAGAAGCTTCAGCGCATTAGGGTTGATCAGCGTGGATGTCACCAGAAAAAATATAAGCAGCAGGAAGACGATGTCAGTCATCGACGACATCGAGAATCCTGAATCTACCTTTGTTGTTCTCTTGATTGCCATTTCGTTGATGTGTTATTCGCCAGCAGGCTCGTGGAGCATGTCGATGAATTCGATTGTTGTACTCTCCATCTTGAATACAAGATTTGAGATCTGTGAAGTCAGGTAGTTGTATCCGAAATATGCGATGATACCGACGAAAAGACCGCCTACTGTTGTAACCATGGCCTCATAGATACCGCCTGAAAGGAGAGTGATGTCGATGTTGTTACCTGCGGTAGACATTCTGAAGAATGCCTGGATCATACCTGTAACTGTTCCGAGGAAACCGATCATCGGAGCACCACCGGCAATTGTTGCGAGCATAGGGAGACCCTTCTCGAGTCTTGCCACCTCAACGTTACCCATGTTCTCAACTGCAGTCTGGATGTCCTGAAGAGGACGTCCGATTCTTTCGATACCCTTCTCTACCAGTCTTGCGATAGGTGAGTCATATTTCTGGCAAAGCTCGGTTGCAGTCTTGATCTTTCCGTCATGAATGAGGTCACGGATGTCCTTCATGAAGTGCTTGTCGAGCTGACCTGCCTTGTGAATCATCCACCACTTGTTGCCGAAGATGTAGATAGCCATGATTGAAAGCATGAGAAGCACGATCATGAGCCAACCGCCCGCAGTTGCAAGGTCGATGAGGTTGAGAGTCTTCTCCTGTACGGCAGGCTGAGCCTGTGCAAGTGCCGTTGTGTCAACGGCTGCCTGTAAAAGATTAAAAAGCATGATATTTATAATTTTTTGTTGCCTTGTTTAAAAACGCGCAAATATACGCAGAAATCTTCGTAATTCAAACATGAAATTCAGTGCTTTTTCAGTATTCTGCCCCGCAGAAGAAGAGAGCCTTGCCGGGAACGGACTGACCGGCGTCCGAGCGTGATCCGGAAGCGATCAGCTCGCTGATCCATGAAGCCTCCTTCTTACCTCGTCCCACTTCGATAAGTGAACCGACGATGGCACGTACCATATTACGTAAAAAGCGGTTTGCACGTATTCTGAACACGATATAGTCGCCTTCTTCACAAGGCATTCCCATCAGTTCGACATGAGTCGGTCTGTATGTGCTCCAATATGCTTCTGTGATGGTGCAGATGGATGTTGCATTATTGCCTCCGACCTTCTCGAAACAGCTGAAATCATGTTCTCCGAGAAGCAGTTGTGCAGCCTTGTTCATCGCTTCGATATCAAGTGGATAACGCATTCTGTATGAGAACTTTTCAGCAAACGGATCCTTCTTGAAATGTATAAAATAACAATACTCTCTGCTGCGTGCGTCAAATCTTGCATGAAAATCGTCCGAAACCTCGATTATTTCATGAATTACGATTTCACGAGGCGTCATGGCATTTAATTTGTAGGAAAGACGCTCCGCGTCTAAGTCGCCGGGATCAGGCAGATCAAAGTGTGCGATATAGCTGATGGCGTTGACTTCGGTGTCGGTACGTCCGGCTCCGGTCACCTGGACAGGATGTCCGTAAAGAGTGCTGAGGGCGTTTTCAAGTTCGCCCTGAACGGTCTTTGCGTTGTTCTGTATCTGCCATCCGCAGAAAGCACTTCCGTCGTATGAGAGCCTGAGTCGATATCGCATATGTGAAAATTAGTTATATTTGTAGGTTTGAAATTGCAAAAATATCAAAAATCATATTTATGGAAAGCATAAACATAAAAGAATTGAATGACCGTATTCAGAAGGAAAGCTCTTTCGTAGATATTCTGACTATGGAAATGAACAAGGTGATTGTCGGACAGAAGCATTTGGTGGAGAATCTCCTTATCGGACTTCTTGCCAACGGACACATCCTTCTCGAGGGTGTTCCTGGACTTGCAAAGACTTTGGCAATCAATACATTATCTCAGGCTGTGGATTCTAAGTTCAGCCGTATCCAGTTTACTCCGGACCTCCTGCCAGCAGACGTTCTCGGTACCCTGATCTACTCTCAGAAGACCGAGCAGTTTCAGATAAGGAAGGGTCCGGTTTTCGCTAATTTCGTGCTTGCAGACGAAATCAACCGTTCGCCTGCAAAGGTGCAGTCAGCCCTTCTTGAGGCCATGCAAGAGCGTCAGGTGACCATCGGTGAGGAAACCTTCAAGCTTCCTGAGCCTTTCCTCGTGATGGCGACACAGAACCCTATCGAGCAGGAAGGAACATATCCGCTTCCTGAGGCGCAGCTTGACCGTTTCATGCTTAAGGTTGTGGTGTCTTATCCGAAGAAGGATGAGGAGCGTCGTATCGTCCGCATGAACAACAGCGGCGAATTCCCTAAGGCGACTGCAGTCATCAAGCCAGAGGATATCGTGAGGGCTCGCGAAGTAGTGAAGGAAGTGTATATGGATGAGAAGATCGAGAGATATATCGTTGATATCGTATATGCTACCAGAACCCCTGAGGAGTATGGTCTCGGTAAGATTGCCAACTATATTTCATACGGTGCTTCACCACGTGCAAGTATCTCATTGGCAATGGCTTCCAAGGCTTATGCATTCATAAAGAGAAGGGGATATGTGATCCCTGAGGATGTGCGTGCGGTATGTTATGAGGTGCTTCGTCACCGTATCGGCCTTACTTATGAGGCAGAGGCGGAGAATATGACTACCGACCAGATCATTTCTGAAATCATCAACGCTGTAGAAGTTCCATAGGAGGGATTGCCGGTCGGCCGGCAATGACGTATAGATATGAGTAATTTATCGGCAAACGACCTTCTGAAGAAGGTTCGTAAAATAGAGATAAAGACCAGGGCACTCTCGCACCAGATATTTGCCGGCGAGTACCACTCAGCCTTCAAGGGCCGTGGTATGGCATTCAGTGAAGTGCGTGAGTATCAGTATGGTGATGATGTCCGTAACATGGATTGGAATGTTACGGCGCGTCTGCGTTCGCCATATGTCAAGGTCTTTGAAGAGGAGAGAGAGCTTACCGTCGTGCTTCTGGTCGATGTGTCGCGTTCACGTCTTTTCGGTACCGTAGGAAGCAGCCGTAAGGATATGCTGGCGGAAATCGCCGCCGTTCTGTCGTTTTCAGCCATACTTAATAACGATAAGGTCGGAGCTTTGTTCTTCAGTGACAAGGTGGAGAAATTCATACCTCCAAAGAAGGGTAGAAGTCATCTTCTGCACATCATACGTGAGATTATAGAGTTTGAGCCGACTGCTGATGGCACAGATATTTCTGAGGCACTCCGCTATCTTACCAATGCCATCAAGAAGAAATGTACAGCTTTCCTGCTTTCTGATATGCTTGATGTGAATGAAGACGGATCTCCAAGGTATGAGGAGGCTCTGAAGGTTGCTGTGAACAGACATGACCTCTCTGTCATCGAGGTGTATGACCCACGCGAACGCAGTCTTCCTGATGTCGGACTTATAAACATCAAGGATTCCGAGACAGGGCAGAGTGCATGGGTGAATACTTCCAGCAGCAGAATGAGGAGAGCATATGAAGACTGGTTCCGTAATGTAGAGCAGACCTCTTCGAGATTGTTCATGAAATACAATATAGACAAGGTTGCCATCTCTTTGGGAGAGGATTATGTCCGCGGCCTGATGACCTTGTTCAAAAACAGATAATTTATGCGTAAAGCATTGATTTATATAATATTTCTTCTGTGTAGCCTGACTGTTTCAGCGCAGGAAGCTCAGCAGCCGGCCGACACTGTCGCAGCGCCGCTGGGAACCATTGTTCCTATGAGGGGAGCTTTCATTGCACAGCAGGAGAACAGAGATTCTATCCTTATCGGCGATCAGGTCATGTACGGAGTCGAAATGCGTCTTGTAGAAGACAGCACCGAATTCGCCTTCCCTCAGTGGGAGAACGACCCGAAGGGTGGTGTGATGGCTGTGAGTCCGTGGATCATTGATACTCTTAAAGTTACCAAGCAGAAGAACGGACTTCCGAAACTCAGGGATATCAGGGCAGGACTTGTGCTTACTTCATTTGATGAAGGACAGTTTGAGCTGCCTCGCATAATCATCCAGAGGCTTTCAAAGCAGGGTGTGCTTGATACTCTCGTATTTGAGCCTATGAGACTGGAATTCAAGACAATGCCAGTAGATACAGCTACGTTTGTACCTCATGATATCAAGGGACAGATACGCTATCCTGTTACAGTCAAGGAAGTGCTTCCTTGGTTTGTCGGATCTCAGTGGGTTGTCATGCTCATCATACTTGCGATATGTCTGTACCTGATGTTCAAGGTCAAGGAGGTGGTAGAGCAGAGACGCAGGGAGCCTGCACATGTGGTCGCTTTGCGTGAACTCGATAAGTATAGAGGCAAGGAAATGTGGGTTCCAGAGAAGCAGAAAGCTTTTTATTCCGGTGTTACCGACGCGTTGAGGGAATACATCTCTGCACGTTATGGCGTGGGAGCGATGGAGATGACCACATCTGAGATTTTTGCTGATATGAAGTCATCAGACGTGCCTGCAGAACTGTTGCAGGAGGTGCAGTTGCTTTTCGAGACTGCAGACTTTGTGAAGTTTGCGAAGTTTGTGGCTTCTGATGAGGACAATGCCAAGGCTCTACCTTTGGCTGTCAAGTTCGTGACACAGACATATCAGACTGATATAGAAGAGAATAATAAGGAGGACGAATAATGTTTTTTGAATATCCGGCATTATTGTGGCTGCTTGTGGTGCCAGTTCTTATGGCAGCACATTACATATATATGGAGCGTGCAGGAAGACGTCCTCATATGAGGGTCTCGACAGCTGTTCCGTGGCTGGCGGGAGGACCGTCTCTGATGTCTGTCGTGAGACATATTCCTATGGTGCTGCGACTTTTTGCTTTGGTGATGATAGTCATCGCTTTGGCAAGACCGCGTTCGTCAGAGGAACTCTCCAAGATTGATACTGAGGGTATTGACATTGCTCTTGCAATGGATGTGTCTACCAGTATGCTTGCACGTGACCTTACCCCTGACAGAATCAGTGCGTCTAAGGATATAGCGATAGAGTTTATTTCACAGAGACCTTCCGACAGGATGGGAATAGTTGTATTCGCAGGAGAAAGCTTTACTCAGTGTCCTCTTACAACCGACAGGGCTACTCTTATCAATCTTATGAAAGAAGTGCAGACCGGTGTGATTGAGGATGGTACTGCGATCGGAAACGGACTTGCGACTGCTGTTGCCCGACTCAAGGATTCTGACGCAAAGAGCAGGGTGGTGATTCTGCTGACAGATGGTGTGAATAACAGTGGAGAGGTCTCTCCTCAGATGGCTGCGGAAATTGCAAAGACTTATGGCATAAGGGTTTATACCATTGGAGTTGGAAAGGAGGGTGAAGCACCTTATCCTGTCATGACCCCGTGGGGAGTTCAGGTGCAGAATATGAAGGTGGAGATCGATGAGGCTCTTCTGAAAGAGATTGCCGAGTCTACCGGAGGACGCTATTTCAGAGCTACTGACAATACGAAACTGGCTGAAATCTATGGTGAGATAAACAAGATGGAGAAGGCCCGTACTACTGTCGACAGCTTCCCTGTGTATGAGGAACTGTTCGGACGTTATCTCGTATGGGCTCTGTTGGCAATAATGATGGGAATGTTGATTAACTGGTTTGTAATAAGGAGGTTACCATGATATTTGCTCAATCACAATATCTTTTTCTGATACTGCTTATACCAGTGTTTTTTCTGGTGCAGGCTGTTGTGTTGAAGCTCAGGAGAAGAAGACTGCAGCGTCTTGGAGATGAGGCTCTTGTAGAGAGACTCATGCCTTCGTATTCAAAGGCCAAGGTCTGGGTATCTCTTGTGCTGTTTTCGCTCGGATTCTTCTTCTTTGTGCTGGCGATTTCCCGTCCGCAGATTGGCGCGGCGCTCAAGGAGCGTCAGACCAAGGGTGCGGAGGTCATGATTGCTCTTGACGTTTCGAACTCAATGCTTGCGGAAGACTATTCTCCGAACAGGTTGGAAAGGGCCAAACTTGCAATTTCAAGGATGGTGGACAGGCTTCGCGAGGATAGAATAGGATTGATAGTCTTTGCCGGAAATTCTTTCGTGCAGCTTCCGATCACTACGGATTATGTATCTGCCAAGATGTTCCTGAGCAGCATTTCAAACGAATCTGTGCCGATTCAGGGAACAGCCATCGGTGAGGCTATAAACACAGCGATGCGCAGTTTCAGTTCACAAAGTGACAAGAGCCGTGCAATCATTGTCATAACAGATGGAGAAAATCATGAAGATGATCCAGTAGCCGCTGCTAAGCAGGCTTCTGATCTGGGGGTTCGAGTGTTTGCCATCGGTGTGGGCTCTCCAGAAGGCACTATGATTCCTATGGGTGGAGGAGAATATCTTCGCGACAAGGATGGCAATCCTGTTGTGACCAGATTGGATGAGACTGTGCTTCAGGATGTTGCTGCGGCCGGAAAAGGAATGTATGTACGTGCGGGAAACAGCGAATTCGGTCTCAATCCGATAATCGATGAAATCGAAAGAATGGACGATGAACTATATAATTCAGTTGTATTCGAGGAATATGATGAACTGTATATGTATTTCCTTGCAATGGCTCTGCTTTTCTTCATCCTGGAAATGCTTATCGGAGAACGCCGTTCAAAACGCCATTTGTTTAAACGGTAATTGTCATTGCGACTGAGCGAAGCGAATGGAGAAATCTAAATTCAGAAAAATGAGGACTAAATTTAAAATATACATATCCTTTCTGGTGTCCCTGCTAATGTTATCTGCAGCGGATGCTTCTGCACAGGTGGATAGAAGGGATGTCCGACAGGGTAACAGAAAGTTTAAGAAGACTGAATATAATGAAGCTGAAGTGGCATATCTGAAAGCCTTGGCTAAGGATTCGCTGTCGGTTGCGGCTAACTACAATCTAGCCAATACTCTTTATCGTATGGAGGAGTATGATAACGCGAAATCAGCTCTTGACAGAATCGGTGAGGTTGCCAAAATGTCTCCTGCTTCTGCAGACTATTTTTATAATCTCGGCTCTGTCGCTATCGCACAGAAGGACTGGAAGACTGCCGTGGATGCTCTGCAGCAGTCTCTCTTGAGAAATCCTGGTGATCTGAATGCTAAGGAAAACTACATTTATGCCAAGAAAATGCTTGAAAATCAGCAGCAGAACCAGGACCAGAATCAGGATCAGAATCAAGACGAAAATCAAAAGAATCAGGACCAGCAGAATAATGATCAGCAGCAAGACCAGCAGGATCAGCAAGACCAGCAGGATCAGCAGGACCAGAATCAGAATAATGACCAGCAGAACCAGCAGGATAAACAGGACCAGCAGCAGAATCAGCAGCAGGAGCCACAGATAACTCCACAGGCCGCACAGCAGATGCTTCAGGCTATTCAGGCCAAGGAAAAGGAAACACAGGATAAGGTCAAGAAGGCTAAGGCTGCTGCGTTGAAATCAAGACAGAAGGAGAAGAACTGGTAACAGGGAGTTGTATATATGAAGAAATTATTTTTAAACTTATTGTTTGTAGTGTCTGCGGTGATTGCCAATGCGCAGACAGGGATACAGGTGCAGACTCATAATGTTGTGGCTTTGGATGAACAGTTCAATGTCACTTTCGTTGTGGAAGGAAACAAGCCGTCCGAGTTCCAGTGGGAGCCGGGGGATGATTTCATGTTGGTCTGGGGTCCGCAGAAAGGAAGTTCCAGCAGCATATCCATCATCAACGGAAAAATGACAGAGTCGTCCCAGACTACATTTTCATATATACTCCGCCCAACTAAGGCAGGAAAGTTCACTTTGCCGAAGGCAGTTGCCAAAGTCAAAGGCAAGGAAATCTTCTCCCCGGAACATCAGATTGAAGTGGTGGCCCAGCAGAAAGGCTCATCTTCGCAGCAGCAGGCTTCTTCTGCCTCTCAGCAGTCAGCCGGAAATGCGCCACAGCAAGGTGTCCTGTCCGATAATGATTTATTCATGACATTGACTCTCAACAGGAAAGATGTTGTCGTCGGAGAGCCGATAACAGCTACAGTGAAGTTGTATCAGAGAGTTAATATCTCCGGCTTCGAAAGTGCTTCATTCCCATCTTTCAACGGCTTCTGGAGCCAGGAGACCGAAGCCCCTTCCAATATCGAATTCGCTCGCGAAACCTATGACGGTCAGATATATAATGCAGCTGTTCTGCGTAAGTTCCTCCTCATCCCGCAGAAGAAAGGCCAGCTCCTGATTGACCCTGCCGAGCTGACTTGCCTTGTCAATATCAGAATGTCTTCCGGTGGCCGCAGTATCTTTGACGGATTCTTCGATGATTACAGGACTGTGCGCAAGAAGGTCACATCGAAACCTGTTACAGTAAATGTATCTCCACTTCCTGCAGGAGCCCCGTCTTCTTTCGGAGGCGGTGTAGGAGAGTTTACTATTTCGGCAGCATTGAGCAAGGACTCATTGAAGACACATGAGGCAGCCTCTCTTGTTGTGACAGTTTCAGGTAGGGGTAATGTATCCCTGCTGGAGGCTCCGAAGGTGAATTTCCCACCGGATGTCGAGGCTTATGACACCAAAGTTGTCAGCAATATCTCGAAAAGCGGACTTTCCGGTACCAGAAAGTACGAATATCCGTTCATTCCGCGCAGCAGCGGTGATTTTGTGATAGAGCCGATATCTTATTCATATTATGATGTCAATGCCAAGAAATATGTCACATTGCAGACTCAACCTATCGATATGCATGTCGCCAGAGGACAGGAAGTCGAGACATCTGTTGCAGGCGTCGTGATACCGATGAATCAGAAGGATGTCAAGAATCTTGACAGTGACATACGTTATATCAACACACGTTCTCATTCATTGGTTCCGATGGGACAGTTTTTTGTTGGGTCGGCTAGTTTCTGGACAATACTCGCGCTGTTGGTATTGGTTGCCTTTATGTTCTGGTTCGGATTGAGAAAAATCGCCGCCCGCAAGGCGGATGTCGTCGGATCAAAGAACAGGAAAGCAACCAAGATGGCATTGAAGCGTCTTAAACTCTCCAATACATTCCTTCGTCAGAATCTTTATACAGCCTTCTATGAAGAACTTCATAAGGCTCTTGTCGGATTCGTTTCAGATAAGCTCAATATGCCAGTGGCAGAATTGTCGCGTGACAGGATTGCCGAGGCAATGGCCGAGAGGGGAGTATCTGAGAATTATATCGCCCGATTTATAGATATACTTGACGCATGCGAGTTTGCAAGATATTCTCCAGCGTCTGGAAATGATGCCATGGCAGCTCATTATGAAGCGGCAGTGGATGTGATTTCTTCAATTGATTCCAATATGAAGCAGAAAAAGAATACAATAAGGCCGACAGCAATGCTTATCGCTCTGCTGCTCCTTCCATTTGCATCTCATGCTGAGGATGTCTATGTCGATTCTCTTTGGAATGCGGCAAACGAGTCGTATGCACAGGGACTTTGGGCTGACGCAGTTGCGGAATATGAAAACATAGCTTCAATGGGCTTGGAATCAGCTGCATTGTACTGCAATACTGGTGATGCCTACTTCAAGGATGGAAATCTTCCGATGGCAATCCTGTATTACGAGAGAGCGTTAAAGCTGGATCCTTCGTATGCTGACGCACAGTATAATCTTCAGCTTATGAATGCCCGTATTCAGGACCGTATAGATGAGGTACCTGAGTTCTTCCTCAAGAAATGGATGAAGGATATCTGTTATCTCATGGGGTCGAACGCATGGGCGGTGCTTTTCCTTGTTTTCGCTGGACTTACTCTTGCCCTGCTTCTCGTCTTCCTTCTGGCTCCAGCCGTATGGGCGAGGAGGACAGGCTTCTTTACCGGTATAGTGACTCTGTTATTGGCAGTTGCTTCACTCAGTTTTTCAGTATGGCAGAAGAATGACTATTTCAAGGCGGATGAGGCAATTGTAATGAAGCCGGTCGTGTCTGTAAAGAGCGCACCGTCGGCGGAATCGACCAAGGACCTGTTCATTCTTCACGAAGGTACCAAGGTCAGAGTAATGGATCAGGTCGGCTCATGGAGCAATATCGAACTGTCAGACGGCCGTCAGGGTTGGCTGAAAAGCGAAGAAATCTGTAAAATCTAACTAACAAATTATAATATCATGAAAAAACTGATGACAATTGTTCTTGCTGCTGCGGCTCTATGTGCTTGTGCTCCGCAGCAGGTTGCAGAGGCCCCGATGGCAATCATCTTCGACACAGACCTTGGTAACGATGTTGATGACGCTGTGGCAATGGATATTCTCTTCAAGTATGCTTATGACGGCAAAGTGAATATTCTTGCTGAGGGTATCAGCAAGGATGGTCTTGCACCAGCTGAGTATATGGATATTCTCAACAACTGGTACGGCTATGCTGATGTGCCATTCGGCCTCATTCTCAACGGCGCTGATTGCGAGACTGATGCCGTGAACTATGCCAAGGCTGTGAATGCACTGAACCTTGAGGATGGCACTCCTATGTTCAAGAGAACAGAAGGCATGGACTATGCTGCTCTTCCGCAGACCCACCTGATGTACAGAGAAATTCTTGCTGAGGCAGCGGATAATTCAGTGACATTCGTGACAGTCGGATTCTCGACCAATATGGCGCGTCTTCTTGATACTCCTGCAGATGAGTATTCTCCTCTCACAGGAAAGGAACTCGTGGCAGCTAAGGTGAAGAATCTTGTGATGATGGCTGGATGCTTCGATGGAACAACCCCGAGCGAGTACAATGTGTGGAAGGACATCCCGGCAGCTCAGAAGATTGTCAAGGAATGGCCTACACCTATCGTGTTTGCTCCTTTCGAGCTAGGTATTCAGGTATGCTATCCTGCAACCAGCATTGAAAATGATTTCACATGGGCTGCGCATCATCCTATGGTTGAGGCATATAAGGCATATCTTCCTATGCCATACAACCGCCCATGCTGGGATCCTGCGGCATTGGTGTATGCTGTCGAGGGTGACAAGTGGTTCGGCGTTTCGGCTCCCGGTACCATCAGTATTTCAGACGCAGGTACCACTACTTTCGAGGAGTGCGGATGTGGTAAGCATACTTACCTTACCGTGACTCCTGAACAGGCAGCTGCGTTGACAGATCATATTGTTGAAATCGTAACAAGACAATTATAATATGAAGCGACTTATTACTATTGCGACCGCTCTTATTGTGGGATCAGTTTGTGTTGCAACGGCAGCACCGAAGGATAAATTGCCTGCATGGCAGGACCCAGAAGTTATTCAGGAGAACAGATACCCTATGACTGCATCGTTCCAGACAGGTGGACTTAACTTGTCTCTCAGCGGTTTCTGGAAGTTCAACTGGAATGAGACTATGGATTCTCGTCCTTTGGATTTCTATAAGGCTGATTATCCGGATTCGGAATGGGACGTGATTCCTGTACCTGGTATGTGGGAACTATATGGATATGGTGACCCTGTCTATAAGAATGTAGGTTATGCATGGAGTGGACATTATGAGAACAATCCTCCGTTCCCTGCTGATGAGCATAACTATGTGGGACAGTATCGCAGGACATTTACTCTTTCAGATGAGTGGAAAGGCAAGGATATCTTCCTTCACATCGGTTCTGCCACTTCTAACGTTCGCGTATGGTTGAACGGTAAGGAAGTAGGCTATAGCGAGGACAGTAAACTTGAGGCAAGATTCGATATAACCAAGTATGTCAAGACAGGCGAGAATCTCATCGCTCTGGAAATTTTCCGTTGGTGTGACGGTACTTATCTCGAGGATCAGGATTTCTGGCGCCTTACCGGTATCGCACGAGATGTGTATGTGTTCTCACGTGAGAAGAAACGTGTGGAGGATATCAGAGTAGTTGCTTCTGCTTCAGGTAAGGCAGAGGTGTCTCTCGAGGTGACAAAAGGTGTGACATCTCTTGCACTCGTAGTTACAGATCCTTCAGGAAATAATGTTGTAGAGAAGACTGTAGATGTGACTTCAAAGCAGAAGTCAGAGCGTGGCCTCACACTTGTGAACGCAGAGTTTGAAGTTCCGTCAGTCAAGCTGTGGTCTGCTGAAACACCTGCACTGTATACTCTTAAGGTGATGTCATATGTCAAGGGTGAACTTTCTGAGGTATCTGCTCTGGAATTTGGCTTCAGGGATGTCAGAATCGAGAACGGTCAGCTTCTCGTGAACGGTCAGCCTGTCCTTATCAAGGGAGCAAACCGCCATGAAATGAATCCATATAAGGGATATGTCGTGAGCGAAGCTGACATGATTCAGGATATCCAGATCATGAAGCAGCTTAATATCAATGCAGTACGTACATGCCATTATCCTAATGACCCTCTCTGGTACTCTCTCTGTGACCGTTATGGTCTCTATGTCGTGGATGAAGCCAATGTAGAATCTCATGGTATGGGATATGGCAAAGAGTCTCTTGCTCATGATCCAGAATATGCTCATGCCCATGTGGAGAGAGCCAGGAGGATGGTGCAGAGAGACTTCAACCATCCGTCCATCATAGTGTGGAGTCTTGGAAATGAAGCCGGTCACGGAGATAACTTCATGAAGAGTTATGAAACGCTTAAGCAGATGGATAAGACAAGACCGGTTCAGTATGAAAGAGCTGAGGCAGGTCCTGGAACTGACATAGCATGCCCTATGTATTTTGATTATGGTCAGTCGGAGCAGTATGTGTCACGTGACCCTTCTACTATCAAGCCTTTCATTCAGTGCGAGTACGCTCATGCAATGGGTAACTCTATGGGTGGTCTCAAGGAGTATTGGGACCTTATCCGCAAGTATCCTTGCTATCAGGGCGGCTTTATCTGGGATTTTGTAGATCAGGCTCTATGGTGGCCTGTGGATCCTGCCACTTATGGAACAGACCATGTGTTTGTATTCGGCGGTGACTTCAATGATTATGATCCTTCGGACAACTCATTCTGTTGTAACGGAATCATAGCTGCGGACCGTACTCTGCATCCGCATGCTTATGAAGTGGCATACCAGTATCGTTCTATTCATACTTCAGCAGTAGACGCTTTGGAAGGAAAGATTGAGGTATATAATGAGAATTTCTTCATCGATCTTTCACGCTATACTTTGAATTGGGAGATCGAGGTGGATGGCGATAAAGTATTGTCGGGTTCTGTACGGGTACCGGCGGTTGCACCTCAGAAGAAGGAGGTTGTTGATCTCGGATACACTTCAGCTGACATTGTTGAAGCCTGTGGTCTCAAGGATCTTGAATACTATGACATTTATCTGAATGTCAGATATGTTCTGCGTAAGGCTGACGGCCTTCTTCAGGCAGGTTCACAGGTGGCTTATGACCAGATCTGCATAACAGATGCGCCACTCGAAATCTTTGCAGATTATTCTGGTGTTCCGGAGTATGATGTTGACGGTGATATGCATGTCTTCTCCGGAAATATGCATTATGATGGTGCCACTGGCGTCAGAGTGTCTCCTTGGATGGCGGCGTTTGATGCGTCAAAGGGTGCTCTTGTGAGATATCTTTTTGATGGCAAGGATATGCTTGAATGTGCGCTTATGCCTAATTTTGCCAGAGCTGCAACAGAAAATGATCTTGGTGCAGGTCAGGACAGGAGGATGGATCATTGGAGAAATGCAGAGTTCAATGTTGAGGATTTCTCTGTCGAGGCGACTGACAGCTGTTACAGAGTCACTGTCAAGTATGCTCCGATCCGTGACTTTGCATATGTACACATGACTTATAATGTGTATGCTGATGGTGTCGTTGAGGCTGTCGAGGAGTTCAAGGATGCAGGAAATCTTGAGAATGGAAAGCTGATCAACCGTATCGGAATGGAGTTCGCAATGCCAGGCAGATACTCTACATTTGAATTCTTCGGTCTTGGACCATTCGAGAACTATTGTGACAGATACAGTTCTGCTCTCATGGGACATTATGTCCAGCGTGTCGAGGATCAGTATCATTACGGATATGTCCGTCCTCAGGAGTCGGGTACAAAGACCGAGCTTAAATGGATGAGAGTGCTTGATGAAAACGGTACAGGATTCGAGATCACTTCTGATGTCAGATTCTCTGCTTCTGCACTTCCATTCCATTGGAAGGAAATGGATGTGAGGATGCTTGGCAACAATCAGGCTCACTCTCTGGAACTCAAGAAGTATGCGTATGAGGGTCAGCGAGCCCTTGGCAGAACATGGGTTAATTTCGATCTTACGCAGATGGGACTCGGATGTGTCAATTCATGGGGTGCATGGCCTCGTATGGAGCACCTTGTCATCCCGCAGGAATATACCTTCCGCTTCGTCCTCCGTCCGGTAAATAACTAGTAATGTCAGTTATGTGGCAGATAGCCACCTGCGGTCCTCCCCGCAAGCGGGTCCCCTCCCTTTTCGGGAGCCAATGCCGCCTTGTGGCTATCTGCCACATAACGAAATATGGTTAATAAACAGAACGAGGCTAATCGTGAAAAACGGTTAGCCTCGTTTGTAATATGTATGAGATTTTAGTAGCGGTTGAGCGGCATGCCGTTGGTCTTCATGCGCACCTGCTTCTTTACCTTGTCGATGACTTCTTCGTAAGCTTCGCGACCCTCCTCTGTCTTGCCCGCAATAAGGTCAAGGTGTCCGGCAGCATTTGCAAGTACCATGTCAATGAGGTTCACAATGAATTCCATGTCCTTCTCAACGAATCCTCTTGAAGTGATCGCCGGAGTTCCGACGCGGATTCCTGATGTCTGGAACGGAGTGCGTGAATCGAATGGCACCATGTTCTTGTTGACTGTGATGTCTGCCTTGCCGAGTTCCTTCTCTGCAACCTTTCCTGTAAGTTCCGGGAACTTGGTGCGAAGATCTATCAGGAGAAGATGATTGTCAGTTCCATTGGAAACAATCTTATATCCTCTGCTCTTGAATGCTTCTGCCATTGCCTGTGCATTGTTCAGAACCTGATTCTGATATTCCTTGAATTCCGGCTGAAGAGCCTCATAGAATGACACAGCCTTTGCTGCGATACAGTGCTCGAGCGGACCACCCTGAACTCCAGGGAATACGCTTGAGTTGAGGATCTGCGACATCTTCTTCACTACGCCCTTCGGAGTAGTAAGTCCCCATGGGTTATCGAAGTCCTTACCCATCAGTATGATACCACCGCGTGGTCCGCGGAGTGTCTTATGTGTAGTCGATGTGACGATGTGGGCGAACTTGACAGGGTTGCTGAGCAGACCTGCTGCGATAAGACCTGCTGTATGTGCCATATCCACCCAGAATATTGCTCCTACCTTATCTGCAATCTCTCTCATTCTTGCATAATCCCATTCCCTTGAATATGCTGATGCACCGCCGATGATGAGCTTTGGCTTGAATTCAAGTGCTCTCTGCTCCATCTGGTCGTAGTCTATCATTCCTGTTGTCTCGCTGAGGCCATATGCCACTGCGTTGTAAAGAATACCTGACATGTTCACAGGTGAACCATGTGTGAGGTGACCTCCATGTGCGAGATCGAGACCCATGAATGTCTCGCCTGGCTTCAGACATGCCATCATGACGGCCATATTTGCCTGAGCTCCTGAATGTGGCTGTACATTGGCGTACTCAGCTTCGAAGATCTGACAGAGACGGTCAATCGCAAGCTGCTCTATCTGGTCCACTACTTCACATCCGCCATAATATCTTGCTCCCGGATATCCTTCTGCGTACTTGTTTGTGCAGATAGATCCCAAAGCTTCGAGTACCTGATTGCTTACATAGTTTTCTGAAGCGATAAGTTCGATGCCTGAGGTCTGTCTGTCTTCCTCCTTCTTGATCAGATTGAAAATTTGAAGATCTTGTTTCATAGGTATGTTTTTATAACTCGGCAAAAATACGCAATTTTTTATAAATGGTAGAAGTTTTTTAACTTTGTGTCCCGAAACTTCAAAGGATATGCAGAACAGAAAATTGCTCAATATTGAGTTGGGACGCGTCTCTGCTCAGGAATATAAGGAACTTCCTGAGTCGGGAATCGTCATTGTTCTCGATAATGTGCGCAGTGCGCATAATGTGGGCTCGGCATTCAGAACGGCGGATTCGTTCAAGGCAGACAAGGTATGGCTCTGCGGTATCTGTGCAGTGCCGCCTTCTGCAGAAATTCATAAATCTGCATTGGGTGCAGAGGATAGTGTCGAGTGGGAGCATGTGGGTGACACCATGGATGCCGTCCGACGTCTAAAGGAAGAAGGTTACACCATTGTAAGCATAGAGCAGACTGTGAAATCGGTCATGCTCGATGAATTCAGGATGGAGAAGGGTGGAAAGTATGCCCTCGTTTTCGGAAATGAGGTCTCTGGTGTGGATCAGAGGGTGGTGGATGCTTCTGATTTCTCTATTGAAGTTCCTCAGTTCGGCACAAAGCATTCCCTTAATGTCTCGGTGACTGTAGGCGTTATATTATGGCACTTCAGATATTTGATGTCACAGTATCAGTGACAAAATGTCAGCCTTGTGGGACTGGCATTTTGTTTGTGTAATAATGTCCGGATATATAAATGAATAATAAATATCAATTAATATGATCAGACCATTAGCAGACAGAGTAGTCATCGAGCCGAAGGCGGCCGAGACTCAGACAGCGTCAGGACTCTTCATTCCTGACACAGCAAAGGAAAAACCGCAGCAGGGAACAGTAGTTGCCGCTGGTCCGGGTAAAAAGGATGAACCCATGGAGGTGAAGGTTGGTGATGTTGTCATCTACGGAAAATATGCCGGTACAGAGGTGTCGGTCGAGGGTAAGGACTACCTGATTATGAAACAGGCTGATATTTTGGCAATACTTTAATTACTATGGCAAAAGAAATCAAATTCAACATAGACGCCCGCGCCAGAATGAAGGAAGGCGTGGATGCATTGGCAGATGCAGTAAAGGTGACACTCGGTCCTAAGGGACGCAATGTAGTCATCGCAAAGAAATTCGGAGCACCTCATGTGACCAAGGATGGTGTGACCGTAGCAAAGGAAATCGTTCTTGAGGACCAGTTTGCCGATATGGGCGCTCAGATGGTCAAGGAAGTTGCTTCAAAGACCAACGATCAGGCAGGTGACGGTACAACGACAGCCACAGTTCTTGCTCAGGCTATCATCAATGTGGGTCTGAAGAACGTTACTGCCGGAGCGAATCCTATGGACCTCAAGAGAGGTATCGACAAGGCAGTTGCTGTTGTAGTTGAGAGTCTGAAGTCGCAGAGTCAGGAGGTAGGAGAGGATTATGCCAAGATCGAGCAGGTCGGAACAATCTCCGCCAATAATGACAACTACATCGGAAAGCTCATCGCAGACGCAATGTCAAAGGTCAAGAAGGACGGTGTGATCACTGTCGAGGAGGCAAAGGGTACCGAGACTGAGGTCAAGGTTGTTGAGGGAATGCAGTTCGACAGAGGATATATTTCACCATACTTCATGACAAACGGTGACAAGATGGAGGCCGTGCTTGACACACCATATATCCTTGTGACTGATAAGAAGATTTCGACAATGAAGGACCTTCTTCCGATTCTTGAGCCTATTGCCCGTGAAGGAAAATCGCTTCTTATCGTTGCCGAAGATGTTGATGGAGAGGCATTGACTACGCTTGTTGTCAACAAACTCCGCGGCACTCTCAAGATCGCTGCAGTAAAGGCTCCCGGATTCGGTGACCGCCGCAAGGAAATGCTTCAGGATATTGCAGTCCTCACGGGAGGTATGGTGATTTCGGAAGAAAGAGGATTCAGTCTTGAGAATACAACTCCTGATATGCTCGGTAAGGCAGAGAAGGTGGTCGTTACAAAGGATAATACTACTGTAGTCAACGGAGCCGGTGCTGCCGACGCAATCCAGGAACGCGCTGACCTTATCCGCAAACAGATTGAGACAACTACTTCCGATTATGACCGTGAGAAGCTCCAGGAGCGTCTTGGAAAACTCGCGGGTGGTGTTGCAGTGCTTTATGTGGGAGCTGCGACAGAGGTTGAGATGAAGGAGAAGAAGGATAGGGTGGAAGATGCTCTGAGTGCAACACGTGCAGCTGTCGAAGAGGGTATCGTTCCTGGTGGTGGAGTAGCATATATCCGTGCTGCCCAGGCGCTTAAAGGCCTTAAGGGTGAGAATGATGATGAAACAACAGGAATCAACATCGTGGCTCGCGCAATTGAGGAGCCTCTCCGCCAGATCGCTGCAAATGCAGGAGTCGAGGGTAGCGTGATCATCAACAAGATTGCAGAGGGTGAGTCAGACTTCGGATATAACGCCCGTACAGGCGAATATGTGCACATGTTCGAGGCCGGTGTCATCGACCCTACCAAAGTCTCACGTGTCGCACTTGAGAATGCTGCTTCTGTAGCAGGAATGTTCCTCACTACTGAATGTGCAATCGCAGATCTTCCAGAACCTGCTGCTGCTCCTGCAATGCCGGCGGGCGGTATGGGAGGAATGATGTAAAATTATAAGGATACCTTACAAATTGATAGTTTATGAAAAATTGGCGAGCAGTATTGCTCGCCAATTTTTATTGTGTTTGTGTGAATGATACTTGCATCTGTGTGAAAAAGTGTCTTGTTTGTGCAGATTTTGTAAAATTATAGTTTTAAATTTTCGGGGGGGGATTAGTTTGAAATTGTAAGTGCGCAAACAGTTGTGCAGTCAAGCTTTTACTTTATAATCCTGAAAAGTGTCATATAGTGTAATCAGAGCGTTGTTTTTAGTGGTTTGGAATTGTAATTTAAGGTTTTTAAATTTGTAAGTAGCGCAATTAAAACGTTGTTTTTGTGCGCGTCAACCATACCTATAAATAAAGTGTAGTGTAACACTCAATATTTATGTTTAACAACTAAAATCAACACTATGAAAAGATCCTTATTGTTGATGATGACCTTGCTCGCAGTGAGTCTAGGCATCGCATCGGCTCAGACCCTTACAGTCAGGGGAACAGTCGTTGCAGAGAAGGATGGTCAGCCGGTTGCCGGAGCTTATGTATTGGTAAATGGAACAACCATCGGTACCATTACCAATGAGAATGGAGAGTTTGGAATCCGTGAAGTTCCAGCTGATGCAAAGGAGATCATTGTGACCTTCTTGGGTATGACCACAGCATCTGCCCCCGTGCAGGCAGAGCCTCTGAAAATCGTCATGCACGAAGACGCTACTTATCTTGATGAGACAACAGTCGTTGCTTTCGGTACAAAACGTAAGCAGGACCTTGTTGGTTCGGTTGTCAATGTGGATAAGACGTTGATCAGTAATACACAGGCTTCTTCAGTTTCAAATGCTCTCGAAGGAGCTGTAGCCGGACTTCAGGTAATCAGTTCATCTGGCCAGCCAGGTGATGATGCGAATATCGTTGTTCGTGGTATCGGTTCGCTTTCAGCAAGCAATTCAGCCCTTATCGTTGTGGATGGTACTCCTTTCAATGGTAAGCTTTCAGACCTGAACCCTGCAGATATCGAGTCTATTTCAGTTTCAAAGGATGCGGTTTCCAACTCACTTTATGGTTCTCGTGCTGCTTCTGGAGTGGTAATGGTTACTACTAAGAAGGGTACAAAGGATGCGGTTTCCATCAAACTCAATGCAAACTGGGGTATGACCTCGCGTGCGTATAAAGATTATAATATGGTAACTGATCCGGGTGAGTTCTATCGTCTTACCTGGTATGGTCTCAGAAACACATATTGGACATATTATAGTCCACGTTATCCGGATATGACTATTGCAGATTTTGCACAGTGGGCATCTGAGGATCTTCTTGGTGAACTCGGCGGATATAATGCCTTCATCATTCCTGAAGGTGAGTTCCTCGTGAATCCGGATGGTTCATTGAACCCTAATGCCAAACCTCGCTACAATGATACATTTGCTGATGCCATGTTCAAGAATTCATTCCGTCAGGAGTATACTGTTTCTGCATCAGGTGGAAATAATCGTACTGATTATTATATGTCATTGGGCTTCCTGGATAATGACTCATATATCATCGGATCATCATATGACCGTTTCACTGCAAGAGCTAACGTGAACTCTCAGCTTAGAAAGTGGCTGAAGGTCGGAGCAAACATCGGATATGCGAGAACAACAACTCAGGGTGTGCAGGAAGGTGTAGGCCTCGCATCTAACCCATTTGATGTAGCACGCAGCTGGGCTCCTATCTTCCCTGTACATGCATATGATGCTGAGGGTAACATGAAGTACAATGAGGATGGTACTCCTATGTACGATGCAGGTACCGGTATGACAGACGGAACAGGTGAAAGACCTACTGCAATGAACCAGAACGTTATCTGCAATCTGCATGAGGATATCAGAAAGACAGGACGTCATGCATTGACATCCAAGTCATATGCTGAAATCCGTTTCCTTAAGGATTTCACATTCACATCCAATAACAGCTACGACTTCACTAATATCTATTCAACTGAGTATTACACTCCTACAATCGGTGACGGTCAGTCATTCGGAGGTCGTGGAACAAAGTCTAATGCTAATGTCGCTACATTGAATCTCAACCAGATTCTCGCTTATGACAAGCTCGTCGGAAACCATAGCATTTCAGCAAAGGTGGGTCATGAGTATTACCTTTATACTCAGGATATTTTCGAGGGTCAGAAGATTCAGTTCCTTGATCCAGCCAATCCTGAACTCAGCAATGGTGGACGTATGGAGTACATGGATAGTTATGTCAATAAGCATAATATCGAGGGTTTCTTCGGAATGGTTGACTATAACTATGCATCAAGATATTATGCATCTGCAGCTTACCGTCGTGACGGAACTTCAAGGTTCCTTGACAAGTGGGGTGACTTCTGGTCAGTAGGAGCAGCTTGGAGACTTTCTGCGGAGCCGTTCATGCACAATACCAGAAACTGGCTTGATGACCTTAAGATCCGTGCTTCTTATGGTACTCAGGGTAATGAGGACATCCTTCCTGGATACAGCTATGCATATACTCCTTACACAGACCAGTACTCTGTTGCATGGGATGGTTCGGCTCTCGGATACAGCTATGCATTCTATGGTAATCCTGATCTTACATGGGAAAAGCAGAAGACTTTCGATGCTGGTATCGACTTCAGTTTCCTTGGCAGAATCCATGGTTCGGTAGACTACTTCATCAGAAGAACTGACGATATGCTTTTCCAGCGTCCTTTGGCTCAGTCTGGCGGTCGTCCATATAACTGGGAGAATATCGGTGCTATGAAGAACAGCGGTGTTGAGTTTGAGGTTAACTTTGACATCCTCAAGCAGCAGGATCTTAAGTGGACAGTTTCGCTCGTGGGCTCACACTATGATAACGTTGTCCTTACTCTTCCTGAAGAGAACAAGGAGAATGGTATTACCAGCGGTCTGTTCAATCTTAGAGAGGGAAAGAGCAGATATGAGTATTATACATACAAATATGCCGGTATGACAGAGACAGGTGCCCCTAAGTGGTATATGGATGAGATCGGAGCAGATGGAAAGCCTACAGGTAAGATGGTCGAGACTACAACTTATTCACAGGCAACTAAGTATTTCCTCGGAAAATCTGCTCTTCCTGATTTTAACGGTGGTCTCAATATGAGTTTCTATTATAAGGGTATCGATCTCTCTGTTGCAACTGCATTCCAGGTTGGTGGATGGGCTTATGACTCAGAGTATCTCTCAGGTCTTTCATCATCATATTATGTAGGACATAACAAGGATCTTTGGAATACTTTCGATCCTGCAACCGGTAAGGGTACGCTCCCTATATGGAATGCAGACGATGCTTCAAACTCGTTTACACAGTCATCTGATATGCACTTGGTGACAGCATCTTACTTCAGCATTCGTAATATCACTCTCGGTTATACATTCCCTAAGTCATGGATGAAGAAACTCAATATTGAGGGTATCAGAATCTATGCTTCAGCTGAAAACCTTGCACTTTGGTCTGCAAGACAGGGATTCGATCCAAGAGTTTCTATGAATGGAGGTAATGGTAATTTCGGCGGATATTCTCCAATGAGAGTTGTTTCAGGTGGTGTCAACTTCACATTCTAACGATTAAATGGATATGACAATGAAAAAGATAATCAATTGGCTGTTGCTTGTTCCTATGGCTCTTATGACAGCATCATGCCTTGAAGTGGTTGAGCCGACCGGATATCTCACAGAAGATAAGAAGAATGCTCTGTATGAAGCTGACTCTGAAAATGTACTTGCCGCCTCTGTTACAGGTATGTACAACAATCTTATCAGCTTTGTGGAGACAGACTTGAGTCATAATTATTTCGGACAGAAGAGTTTTGACTATCTGACTTCCCTTATGGGAAATGATATGATCATGACAAACAGGTATGCGATGAGTATTTATCATTACCTGCTTGACTATTGGCAGCATAATTACACGCCGACTGCTAACAGATGGGCTGAATATTACACTGTAATCAAGAATGCCAATGACATTCTTACTCTTATTGACCCTGAGTCAGAAGATGCTTCTGAGCAGTATTATCGTGCTGTCGCTCTCGGATTCCGAGGTTATGCATATCTCCAGCTTACTTATCTCTATCAGCACTCTTATTATCTTGGTGTAGAGGGAACAAAGTGGGGAAAGAGTGCGACATATGATTTTTCTCAGAAGCCTTGCGTACCTATACTTCTTGAGGATACAGAGGGAGACCAGCCAAGAAGTACTCTTGCCAAGGTTCATGAAAGGATCACAGAAGACCTTACTGCAGCTCTTGCAATCTTCGAGGCTCTTCAAATGACTTATACGCTTGAGACAACTGATATTGATGGTACTGTGGTTGCTATGCACCTTGCCCGTCAGGCTATGATTCTCAACAACTGGGAAGATGCTATTGCATACTCTCAGATTGTAATGGAAAATTATCCTGTGCTTACTGATGAGAATGATATTCTCCAGGGATTCAGCGATAAGAATCTTCCTGACGTAGTCTTTGCAGGTGACATTACTTCTGACAATACCGGAATCTACGCATCCTGGTTCTCACAGATGGACTGCTACAGCGACGGCTATGCCGGCATCGGAGTATGGCGTGCAGCATTCAAGCCACTTGTTGACAGGATTTCGGATAATGACGTTCGTTTGTACTGGTTCTGCTGCGAAAGGTCTACTGGTATTCCAATGCTTGATGACCAAGGTGAAGAAGTTACTGTAACCCTCCTGAGAGATGTAATGGCTCCGGCTTCGGTGGAATATCAGTCTGTTAAGTTTATCGGAACAGGTCGCAATAATATCCTTGCTGGAAGATATGAAGGTTGGGAACTTGGAGATTATATCTATCTGAGATCTGAGGAGGCCTACCTGATGTATGCTGAAGCATTGGCACACAACAAACAGTATACAGAATCTGTTGCTGCTTTGAATGCCTTTGTCCAGACACGCCAGCCTGATTATTCATATACATTTACAGATTACCCGGCTCTCGTTGAAGAAATCATCTATCAGAAGAGAGTTGAGTTCTGGGGTGAGGGTATGGAATACCTCGATAACAGACGTCTTAATATCCCTGTTGACAGAACAGATGAGACATGGGGTGCTGAGAATAATAACCACTTCTCTGGTGCAAAGATGTATGCTGAGCAGGAGTCTGAGAACTTCTTGTATCAGATACCTGATCAGGAGATGGAGAACAATACAGCATTGACTCCAGCGGATCAGAACTAGACCTTCTGGTTAAATTACATAAATATTGACAATGCCGGGCAGTACCTGTGAAGGAACTGCCCGGCTGTCTTGTTCAGAGCAATTGAACATACAAAAAAAACAGCAGCCCGTCCGGACTGCCGTTTTCAGCTATAAGAAAACCCTTAAAAGGGAAGATTTCATTAAGAAAGCTTGTTGATGTAAACTGCGATACCGCTCTTGAGGTTTGCAGCTTTGTTCTTGTGGATAACGCCGATCTTTGCAAGCTTGTCGATCATTGCATAAACCTTAGGTGCGTTAGCCTCGGCTGTTGCCTTGTCATTTGTGTTACGAATCGCACGAATTGCGTTTCTTGTAGTCTTTGCATAATACTTATTATGCAATCTGCGCCTCTCGCTCTGGCGATAGCGCTTGTCTGCTGAAGCGTGGTTTGCCATTGTTATTCTTTTTTATATTTCTTGTAGTCGGTAGGGGAATCGAACCCCTCTTGCAAGAATGAAAATCTTGAGTCCTAACCGATAGACGAACCGACCAAACTGACCAT
>JAZLDR010000035.1:0-2956 GCA_045614805.1 Candidatus Cryptobacteroides sp.
TCGTGCAAGACCGACAGAAAGTGCCAAGCTGACAATTCTTACATCGTATTTAGAACCGTCTGCATCCACATAACCGGACTGCATGGTAACATAATTCGGCAATGCCATACCTTTCTCAGCGTACTCATAGGCCCTCTTCATATATCCCATATAATCCTCAAAGCTGATAGCGTCGACTGTTATAGTATTGTTCGCGACATTGTCCGAGCATGAGAATCTGTCATTGAAATCAACTTCCTCATCCTGCCATGTGTCCGGCTCAGCCATGATCTTGAGAAGAAGCTTGTAACCTGCCGCAAACATTTTTCCGCGGCCATATTTGATACCTTCAATTGTGATTGTTGCAGGGAGCTTATCAGTTTCCACGAAAGTCTCATAGGCCTTTGCCATCTCCTCTACAAAGTATCCGTTCCAACCGGTAGCAACGAATTCCTTGTTCTCTTCCTGCTCAAGGTCAGTATTCTCAGGATTATTTTCCTTTGTACATGCAGTTAATGACAGCATGCATACCATTGAGAATAAAAATGCTAATCGTTTCATAGTAGTGTTATTTTTATGTTATTAATTTTCTTTCAATCAATATGTGGGATTCCACTGAGGAATCACCTTAGGTTTCTGATCCAGCATAGGGATCAGCTTTTCCGGAACAAAACGACGCTCGACAACCAATCTGAACAGATAGGTCTCAAGCCACTCGTTCTGCATCACCACGTATCCATCCCAGCCACGAATCTCGCCGAAACTGTTTTCGACAAGCCATTTGACCGGCTTACCATCCTCCCCGAGTTCAACTCCCGCCATTGCGATAGCGTGAGCCGACTTGATTTCGCATGAGCGAACCATTTCCTCCTTGGTCATGCTCAGGTCTGCACCGAAAGCACTTCCAAAGTCATAAAGGGCAACATCATAAATTCCACCCATCATCAATGCGGATGCATCTGTATCCGCTGAAAAATAGAACATAGTATCGTGCTTGAGCGACTCCACTCCCATTTCAAGGAGCTCGGCTGCAGGCACATTAAGGAATGTCCAGTCCGGATATTCATAGCAGTTGCGCGAATTGCTTACACTGTACATGCGGTAATACGGCTTTGTAGGGTCATCCATGAAGATGACATACTCCTTTTCAAGGTCGTGACTCACGAACTCGTCTCTGAAACTGAGCGGAGTATAGGTCTTGGTTGAAATCACCTTTCCGTTCTTGTCCTTAAGTGTCCACTCGAACTCCGTCGGCGGCTCACCAAGATTGCATGCAAGAATGTTGTAGACGTCAGACAGGGCCTGCTCCTTGATGGACTGAAGGTCTTTCTTGCCTGCATTACGAAGCATGAGACCGTATCTGCGAAGCGCGGTTCTTACCGTATTCATCAGCCATTTATTGTCAAGGGAAGCATACATCTCCGGCATTATCTCCTGCGGCACGACACCATATTTGTCCATAATATGGGCTGCATTGCCGAAATGGCCGCCGTCACCGATAGGTTTCTTGAACAGGAAGTCATTGATGCGTGAATCAATCGGCTTCTTTCTGTTGTCGATGACATTCTCAAGAAAACGGTTTGACTTCTCAAGCACATCCCAGAACATTCCGTAAGTCTGTGAGAACTCGAAATTACCCATGTCATACTTCTTGATCATCTCGTCGCGAAGAATGTTCAGAGTGGAAAAGAGCCAGCATCTGCCCGACTTTGACTGGTCTGTGACCTTGTTGTACGATACTCTATATGTACATGTAGTATCGTAGCTTGCCACCAGCTCGCGGTCAAGTCCCACCTCAAGCATATCACCGGCAAGATAGTGCACATCACGATCGGATTTCACCTCACGGCGGAATCCTTCAATCATTCTATCGTCAATCGACTTCATACGCTCCTGGGCTGATACCGAAACGACCGATATCAGCCCTAGAGCTACTGCTATAAATTTCTTATACATGAATTATTTCTCCCAGAGATCGTTCAAATCAGGGAACTCACCGATTCCATGTCTGAAATAAACGATACCAGTACAGTTTGTCTTAAGGATATCCTCACTGTCTGCGCGGAGCTCCTCTGCGTTCAACGGAATGATATGTCCGCCGTCAGAGAACTGTCCTTCAGCCTCAGGAGTCATATTAACCTTGTAAGTCTGGATACCTACCCATACATCAGCAGGGCCTGACTTCTCCTCGAACCAGTTCGAAACCTCGATAACCCACTCAAGGGACTTGTCCTCACCTGCATAACCGTAACGGTATACCATAGGCATAAGGATATCAAGGTACTGACCCATCTGCTCAGGGTTCTGTCCATAATAATACTCACTCTCGATCTCAGGCATAAGAGCCGCAGAAAGAATCACGTCAGGATTGATAGCCTTCAAAGCAACATTGAGCTGACGACAGAACTCAGTGATAGACCAAGTTGCACCACACTCTGGCCAGTCGTGCTTGTGAGCTGTACCACCGTAACGGATATAATCCAGATGGATACCCTTCACACCTTTCTCCACATAACCTTTCGCACGGTCGATCACCATGTCGTAGAAATCCTGCTTGATGGCTTTCTTCTCATCATCGATAGGGCTTACCCACTTTCCGTCGAAATAGAATGCCTGGAACCATACATGAACAGTAAGTCCGAGCTTTTCGCACTCATCCATAAACGCATATACTGCTTCCTCGCCCCATTTGCTGAATGCAGCCTCATTCAAAAGGATATGGCCAAAACCTTTTTCAGCCCACTCCTGAATAGGAGCCTCCTTCATATGAGAGCCCCAAAGCCATATTGCATTGGTATTTTCAAACTTAGCCTTCTCTGTCTTGCACGATACAGCAAGCATCATAAATACTGCGATAGCTGCTAAAAATCTGAATATCTTCATAGGAACATTAGATTTTGCTGATTAAAAGAAAAAACCGGGTGGGCAGAACCCACCCGGCATTATTGATTGATAGTCAAGTTATAGACTAGAACTT
>JAZLDR010000036.1:0-5981 GCA_045614805.1 Candidatus Cryptobacteroides sp.
CCTCTCCATAAACAGCAATCCCGCACATGGATTCCCTGCCAGGGTAACGGAACACCTGTACGCCATCCTTCCTTATCACAGTCTCATCAGCCGTGGAGTAATCTGTGTAAAGATGCCCTCCGATCATCCGATGCATGTCGGGATCGGACCCTGTCGGAGTCACAAGAATCCCCATTGCAGATAACTGTAGTGTGGATTTTCTTAATTTGGCTCCAAATTGGCTCCAAAATTGTCAAAACCTAATACAGTATCTCTTAAAATCCATACAGCTATAGTGGAGATTAATTTTACATTAGCAAATTAATTGTTAAATTTGCGACTCATTTAACAGCCGAATAATGATACAGGTAATTGAAAGGGTTGAGAAGATACTAGTTTATCTTTCCGAAAATAGAAAAAGAGAAATTCCACTTAGCGAAATAGCTGATACACTCGGGATGAACAGAGCCACCTGCGCCAACATCCTGAAGACAATGAAAGACTTGGGATTCGTGGAGCAGAATTCATATAGGAAAGGCTATATACTTGGAGATAAGGTCTATACGATAGCCGGAGCCGAGAATGATCCAGATAGACTAAAGACCCTTCTGAAGCCACTGATCGACAACCTCTGCAAGGACGTAAATGAAAATGTCATGCTTACTGTCATCAAGAATGACCAGAGATATCATATCTATAATGCAGAGGCATACAATGCACTTCAGGCAAAAGTTATTTATCAGATGGGCGTATGGGAAGCTACAACAGCGAAGGTCATCATCGCTCAATATAGTACAGACAAGCTGAACGACTTCCTGAAACTTGCCGGAATGCCAGGTAAGGCTTGGCCTGAAATCATCTCAAAGAAAGATCTGACAGACGCATTGGAAGAAATCCGACAAAACAGGTGTTTCACTGTCATCAACAATCACTTCGCCTGCATGGCGGCCCCTATCTTCAAGAACGGCAATGTGGTAGCTTCTATCGGTTATTACCTTCCCGACCTGCGACTTACAGAAACAACAAAGCCGCTCCTCGAAGCAAAACTTCTCGAAGCGGCTGAAAAGGCAGACAGGATTTTGGGATAGATAAATCTATCTACCGGAGAAGTGTGCACACTACTCTGGTTTTGTCTTGGTGTAGGTAATTGATATTTTGTAGATAAATGTATCGGTAAATCTTATACCTATGCTATAATCGCGAAGAGTAGAGGTCTGAGTTCCTACCGGAAGTATAAAAGTCTCTTCACTATTATATTTATTGACAGGGAATGTCTTAGCACTCGTTGTCGAACCAGATACCGTGCCGAATACGGGAAATCCGCCGGTACCGACAAGCCAGCCTTTGTTGGTGCTTACATCTACCGACCTTGGATACCTATCTATGAAAGGAGGTATGGAAATGGCACCGAATCTATTGGTAGTTGCAGCCTCGGTTGGCATAGCCAGATATCCGCCAGCGCCATCAGATGGAGCTACATAGCAGTAACTTCCCTTGCCACGGGTCGTAATCACAAAACGCACATCAACAGGGGCCTTTGCGTCATCATATTTATATGAATATGTATATTCCTCACCTTCGGCCACAAAAGTTGTTGATGGAGCTTCCACGAAAGGCCATCCTTTTGTAAAATCAAGAGTAAGGGTAAACTCATCAGGCAGGTCTGACTCTACTGTATCATCTGGTAGAATAGTGATAATATGGTCCTGTGGGTTATCCAGGATGGAGCCATTCTTGTCATATCCTTCCGGCAGGATGCGGTCAGTAAGAATATAATCCACTCCTTTGGCAATAGCCTTCTTTTCCTCTCCAGCTGAAAAGACTGAGCACTGCACATGGTAGCCGGCATCCCGGATGGCGCCGACAAACTCCGGAGTATAGAGGCTGTATTCCATCGATGATATGCCACAGTCTCCCCCAATTGCCTCCAGTTTTGCAATTATGTCTTCGGCAGTACCGCTATCCACAGACCACAATATAGTACACTGTGAATACGCTCTTACTGCTTTCACCTTTTCATAGTCACTTGAGAAACACACCCAATTATCTCCCATTATCTCAGCGGCAAGACGATAAGCCTCCGTATAGGAGCTATGAAGCATTGGCTTTATGTTCCATTTCTTACATTCATTAAGAAATTCCTCCAAAGTCGGAGGGGCAACACGAAACTCGGGAACAGTGGACTCCAACACATAATCCCTTCTGATTTCCTTCAAAGTCAGAGCATCCAGTCTGATATTGCCGGTCACCTTAGAGTAATCGGAAGCCTTGCGCATAGTCCTGTCAAGGGTATTGTCGTGATTCATAACCATCTTTCCGTCCCTTGTAAGGCACTTGACATCGCATTCCACTCCCTCGTATCCCATAAGAGCGGCTTCGCGTATGCCATGAAGACTATTCTCCGGAATCTCAAAACTTCCAGAAGCGTCCTTTGTCCAACGTCCTCTATGGGCATAGAGGTGGCTCCCTTCCGGCAGGACCATCTCATGCGAAGGCTGCCTGTCAGAATAGACAAGAGTAATCCGTTCAAATTCAATATCCTTGAAACGGACTCTCAGGCAATAATACTGGCCAAGTTCAGAGTTGAACGAACTCATCGGGAAAGTCAGAAGCAGTTCCTCACCTGCTTTCACTCTGGTAGAGGTGGCAGCAGGAGAGACACTTGACGGAAAGCCTCCCGGCTGGATAGTGAAATAGAATCCGTTCAAATCGTTTCCTGTCGCATCAGCAGGAACAGGAGTACGATGTACAAGGGCCACAGATTCAAGATACTTGCCCTCTATGACAGGAAACTTGATATAACCATAACCGGTATCCGAGCCTGAACTGTATTTATAGCACAACGCCCGACCGTTACCATCATTCACATCATTGTCGTAACTGTAGGTACTCGTCTGTTTCACACCGGAATTGATTGCGAACTCCAGTTCCATGGTATGGGTCTGGTCCCCTTCCTGATAATCGTATCTATATGTATAAGTCTCACCTGTTGCCGTCTGGCTACCTTCAGCCACACACGGCTCAACGAAAGGCCAGCCCTGTGAAAAATCAAGATTGACAATCAGATTATCAGGAATACCTTCCGGAACAGAAAAGTCAGGCCCGATCTTGACACTGGTGCTGCGTTTCAGGTTGTACGATGCAGCGTCATACTTTCTTATGGTCTTCCCATCCTTCACGAATGCGAGTTCGAAACCGTCATAATTCCCGGGACAGACCACTGCGTAATAGGTGGCATTCGCCCTGAAGCCTCCCTCTGGAGCAAGAAGAGTGACATAGTCGACCGAGCCTTCCGCTGCAACAGGAAGCCCGTCCTCGATACTGACAGAAACCGACCCTGTCAGACCATGATATTCTTCCCCATTCTTCTGAGTCCTGATAGTAATGGACTCGCTGTCTGCATCCGAAGCACCGAGACAGACCCCGACAAGGGCACCTATATTCCTGAACATCAAAGACTTATCTTCCGACACTGCAACAGAGGTATTGGCCCCGGACATGAACCCTTCTTCGACGGCATTCTGCTGGGAAGGGATGCTTACAGTCAGAGCCGAACCGTCATGAGCGTTTGTTCCGGCATCAGGATACACTGCTATATATGATGGCGAATTCTCTGCTGCAAGACCTTCAAAAGTAGCCTTGCGCCCGCCCTCAGTCACTGAAGTGGCATTCAGACTCGTCTTCACCCCGAAACTCTGTCCGGAAAAAAGAGATATGGCATCCGTATCCTCCCATAGGACATCACCTTTGGAGAAAATGGTCTTTGTCGTTCCCGTTGTGGTACTGAAAACCACCGGCACCAGACGTTCATGGCCGGCAGCAAGCATCGAATCTTCCCGAACGCAGGCAACCGACATAAACGTCAGCGCCATAATGAGGGAAATGGAATTATTCTTCATCATCGTATATTTATGTTATTTCAAATAATCCTTGCAGGTATCATATACCTTCTGTGCTATGAATGCATGTCCCTCCTTGTTCGGATGAGTGTAGTCAGGAACCGGAATATCTTTCCCGTAATGCGGTGTAAGGTCGACATAGGGAAGGTCAAAATGTTCGGCAATCTCAACAATGGAGTCGTCATATTGAAGAGCCTCATCCAGTCCTAATCTATCTCCGACAATCAGAATGAGTTGAACCCCATCATAAAGTTCCTGAAGTTTACGCACTAGATAGACGTATGCACTGCGGAATTTCGTAAGATCCATCTGATCAAGAGGGGTATCCCACTGATAATCTCCTATGTTAACCTTGTCTTCATCCTTCCGACAATCGTTCGTGCCTCCGTGAATAATTATCACATCAGGGACAAGGAAGGCCTCGACTCTATCGACAAATCCGGCCTGATATGAGGCCCCTGAGTATCCTGTATATGTACCTGTGGAGACTTTCGTTCCCGAGAAGGAGGTGTTTATATCTAATACTCCGTTGTCCATCTTGTCATATACCAACTGCCACCACCATGTCTGTTCAACACTTGCCACCTCATCCGTCTCACAAGGATAGTGACATTTATAGTCGGTATTACACAGTTCGCCTTTGAAAGTGGAGATGGAGTCTCCCATGATTCCGACCCTTACGAGTGCCTTGGTGATATTTTCATTCTGGAATGGCTGTTCTGACTTACCATTTCCGCCGTTATCATCCTGATTATCGACAGGCTCACATGAAACTGCAAAGAGCACCGGAATCAGCAATGATACAAATCTTAAAATCCTCATATCCTTATGTTATAAATGTAACTTCACTTCGTAAGAACCGCTCACGTAATGTTTCGGTTCTGAATGGTCAGGAAGAGACACTGTAGCCTCTGCTCCTTCAGGAATCGTAAAGTTCCAGATCCATGTGTTGCCTTCATATTTCCATGAACTCTTTATAAGACCGGCCGGAGATTCATACTCCGCATCACAGAATCCGAGTCTCTCGTCCGGAACCGGTGCGAGTATAATATGCTTGAATCCGGGATTTGAAGTATCTGCCTTGATACCGGCAACAGTTTCCCATATCCATTCGCAAACACATCCATATGCATAATGGTTGAAACTGTTCATGATCTTAGGTCCGAATCCGTTTTCCTTCGTATATGAGTTCCATCTTTCCCAGATAGTGGTGGCTCCATTATCCACAGAATACAGCCAGCTCGGGCACTCCCTCTGCAACAGGAGCTCATATGCCACATCATTCATTCCGTTCTCTGCAAGAGTGGTCATAAGAAGCGATGTGCCGAGGAATCCTGTCTGGAGGCGATTGCCATGAGCCTCGAAATTCTCGCGAAGACGCGAAATCATATTTTCCTTAGGCATATCCTTCAAAAGATTGTTCTTTAAGGCAAAGAGCGCTGGAGTCTGCATCGTGTTCATTGTCTCCAGCACGAAACTTCCGTCAGACTTGAGGAAACGCATCTGGAGATAATCACGTGCATGGGCGAGCATGGTCTTATATTTAGAGGCATCTCGACCTGTTGCCAACGCCATATCAACCATCATCTGTGCATCGAGAGCCATATATGACGCACCCAGATAGTTCCAATACTCAAGCATCTCTGAGCCAGGAGTGCGCTTCCCCTTCAGGTTGGTAGTCCAGTTAGACTTGTCGTGGGTCTCAAGTGCCTCGAAACTCAAGTGATCCGCCCATTGATAATTGAAATTCTCCCTCATGAGAACACCATGATCATAGTAAGTAGCATACACATGATTCATGAACTTCTCCATCGCAGTCCAGTTCTCATTGACTATACGCACATCGCCGAACTGTTTCCAGACAGTCCACGGCACGATGATACCGGCATCAGCCCATCCCACACGCATGGTCATGTTGCTGCCATATTGAGCCAGCGGAGCGACACCCGCGAAACCTCCTGCCATTGACTGGGTGTCTCTCATGTCACGCATCCATTTGCGGAGAAAATCGTTGGTGTTTGCGAAGAAAGTACCCGTCTCGGCAAACACCTGCGTATCACCAGACCAGCCTACTCTCTCATTTCGTTGAGGACAGTCTGTCGG
>JAZLDR010000037.1:0-17344 GCA_045614805.1 Candidatus Cryptobacteroides sp.
TTCAAAGATGCCGGAACTCACTGATGTCTACGATGCAATGACATTGTGGAATGAGAAGAATCTGAATGCTGTCATTGGCGGCTCGGTGATATTTACCGAACAGGATTATGAAGATTACAGGTCCGGCAAGAAGATGTCTTCCGACTGGAACAGCCTCATCATGGCCAGGATGTCTCCTCAGACACAGCATGATCTGAGCATATCGGGAGGAACGGAAAAGATACAGTATTACCTGAGCTTCGGATATCTCTATCAGGAGGGATTCTTCAAATCACGTGACCTTTGGTATGACAAATACAATCTGCGTTCAAACATAACAGCCGAGGTGATAGATGGAATGAAGCTTAATCTCAATATAAGCGGTCTGATGGACCAGAGGCATACTCCATACTCAAGTTCTGTCGACATCATACGAAATTACTGGTCGCAGGGTGTCGTGAATCCGGCATTTGCAGACAAGGAGCAGACCATGTTGAACTATGCCGGCCTCGACCTCCAGAAGAACACTGTTGCCATGATGACCTCGGACATTTCCGGTTATCATCTTTATAACCAGAAATACTTCCAGTCATCTGCGTCTCTGGAATATGATTTCGGTACTCTTACCGATGTGTTGAAAGGCTTGAGTGCCAAGGCATTGTTCGGCTATGACTTCAAGTACAATCAGGATGAATCATTCAGAAAGGAATACTATCTCTATGCCTGGAATGAAAAGACACAGTCATATGACTCACAGGTATATAACGAAAGTACTCCGAACAACCTGACCAGGGCATCCTATAACCAGCAGCAGACTCTCGGCCAGTTCATACTCAACTATGACAGGACATTTGCTGAAAAGCATAAGGTCGGAGCACTCGTCGGATATGAGATTCAGAAGCATGATGCGGATAATTATTATGCATCCGGAGACCTTGCTTTCGGCACTCCATATTTTACATCTTTGTCTGGAGAAAACCAGCAGGTGGGAATAGACAAGGGAGCCTTTTATGAGGTGATGTACCAGGCCCTCATAGGTCGTCTCAACTATTCTTATGCGGACAGATATCTTCTTGAGGCTCAGTTCCGTTATGACGGCTCATCAAAGTTTGCCCCGGGCCATCAATGGGGATTCTTCCCTTCTGTGTCTGCAGGCTGGCGTATTTCGGAAGAGCCGTTCTTCAAGGAATCTGCACTTTCATTCATCAATCAACTGAAGATACGTGCAAGTTATGGAGTGCTCGGAGATGACAACAGCATGAACTACGAGTGGATCTCCGGCTATACATTCCGGGGAGGAGAAACTCCCGACGACGGAAAAGGATGGTATCAGGGATATGCTCCCGGATATATGTTCAACGGCAATTTCGTTTATTCGGTCGATCCATCATCGCTTCCTAATCAGAATATAACATGGCTTCGCTCCACAACCTTCAACATCGGTGCCGATTTTGAAGCATGGAAAGGCAAACTGGGAGCATCTTTCGACTATTTCCAACGTGTCAGAAGCGGCATTTTCAGCCGTAACTCTGTCGGTCTGCCGACAATCGTGGGAGCTTCAGCTCCATATGAAAACCTTGACAGCGACAGTCATCTCGGACTTGAACTGGAACTCTATCACAAGAACAGGGTCGGCGAACTTTCTTATGAGGTCAAGGCTATGATGTCAGTCACAAGGCAGAAGCATCTTGTAGCGTCACAGAACGGAGGATACGGCAACTCTTATGAGAAATGGCGTAATGACAACATGAACAACCGTTATCAGGGAGTTCAGTTCGGATATGAGGCTGCAGGACGATATGAAAGCTGGGAAGACATCTGGAGCTACGACATCTACAAGGAGAACAATCTCCTGCCGGGCGACTATAAATATCTTGACTGGAACGGAGATGGAGAAATCAACGGATATGACGCTCATCCTATCGCATTTGACCAGACACCTTGGATGAACTATTCGTTGTCTTTCAACCTCGCATGGAAGGGATTGGATTTCAGCATGTTGTGGCAGGGTTCAGCTCTCGGATCCATGAAATATTCGGAGCCCCTCTATAATATATGGGGAAGCACAGGAGGCGGAACATTGGTGCAGTATCTGGACAGATGGCATCCGGCTGAAACAGGTGCGGACATATATGACCCTGAAACAGAATGGATTCCTGGTTATTATGGATTTACAGGACACTATCCTGATGAAAATTCATCCTTCAACCGTGTGAGCACAGCATTCCTCAGACTGAAAAGTGTGGAGATCGGCTATACTATACCTGAATTCAAGAAAGCTCAGAACTTCAGTCTGAGAGTTTACGCGAATGCTTATAACCCATTGACAATAACAGCTGTAAAGTTTGTGGATCCTGAGCATCCGGACAGCGACATGGGACGAATGTACCCTCTTAACAAGACTTATACTATTGGTCTTTCATTATCGTTCTAAACATTAAAATCAGCAAAAATCATGAAGAAATCAATATTATATGTTCTTGCCGGCCTTTTGTTCTTAGCTTCTTGCCAGGATATGTATCTGCCGCCTAAAAACACCTTGACCGATGAAGACCTCATGTCATCAGAAGCAGGACTGTCAATATATATGGCACGTATGTACAGCCAGATGCCATGGGAAGATTTCAAGTATATGGCGCAGTGGGGACTTCCTCGCAGAAGTTCGTGGCTGGGCTGCCTGGGAGTGGAAGGAACCGGAGAAGCTGTTAACCGAGACGGTGTGACAACTGCATTCAGAGGCGAAGATGACCCATGGTGGAGTTCCTCATATTCTCTGATAAGGGATGCGAACAAGCTGATAGAAGGATTGACGGCTTATAAGGACAATTACTCCAATGAGGCCGTCTATAATGATTACGTGGGACAGGCCTACTTTGTAAGGGCTTATTCGTATTACCAGATGGCCCGTAGATATGGCGGTGTGCCGCTTGTGACAGAGGTCATTCAATATCCGGCTTCAAGCGACAAGCTGGAAAGATATCGTTCTTCGGAAGAAGACACATGGAATCAGATTCTTGCCGACTTCGACACTGCGGCTGAACTTATGCAGCCCCAAAGCGCACTCAGAGGTTATGCCAATAAATATGTGGCACTGGCTTTCAAGGCCGAGGCAATGCTCTATGCCGGTTCGGTAGCGAAGTATAACTCCACAGTAAGCGGAAACCTCACAGGAATAGGTTCAAAGTCAGGAAACAGAGTCATCGGATTCGGCGACAATGCTCAGGAATTGTCCGCAAAGTGGTTTGCCGAGGCATACAAGGCTGCCCGCGAAGTGATGACTGAAGGAGGCTACTCACTATATAAGAAAGCCTGGGCCGCTGACGACAAGGCAGCTCAGTACAGAAATATGGTCGAAATGTGGTCCGACCTCACTAGTCCTGAGAATATCCTTGTCCGTGAATATGAATATCCGACCCTGGCACACGGTCTTGATGCGTACAGCTCGCCTTTCCTCTGGCATTCGCCATTGGCGGGAGGAACTTGTCCGACGCTTGATTTTGTCGAGCTTTTCGATGGTCTTGAATACCATCCGGACGGAACACTCAAGCTTACGACAGGTACATCGAATGACAAGGGTGAATATCTCCTCTACGACTCACCTATGGACCTCTTTGCCAATGCCGAACCGAGACTCAGGGCCTATGTGATACTTCCGATGGACGAGTTCAGAAAAGAAGTGATCGAAGTGCGCGCAGGTATTTTTACAGGAGGCTCTGAAGGACATGTTCCACTTCTGTTCGGAGACAATTATTCTTACGGCGCGGCGCAAACTAAATATGCTGACCTTCAGTATTATAAAGGCAGTGACAAGAAGCTATATCTGGGAGCTCAGCCGACATCAGGCATTGAGATGGTCAATGTTGACGGAGAAGAGATGTCAGCGACCGGTTCTTGCGGAGTATGGCAGGAATATTACGAGTCGACAATAACAGGACTTCACCTTCGCAAGTATCTGTCTGAAGACATGACCATAGAAAACATAGGAGAAGGAAAATCTGACCAGCCTTTTATTCTGATGCGTTACGCAGATGTTCTGCTTGCCGCAGCAGAGGCGGCAGTCGAACTGTCAATGGCAGGAGAGAACTGTCCTGTACAGGGAGATGACATGCTGTCCGTTGCCACCGAGGCTATAAATGCAATCAGGGAGAGGGCGGGTGCAGACCTGTTGACATCATCTCTTACTGCAGATGAAGCAAGCAGGAATATTGTAAGACGCGAACGCCGCAAGGAACTTGCTTTCGAGCATAAGACCAAATGGGACCTTCGCAGATGGAGGGTTCAGCATGAAGGGGCAAAAGAACTGTTCTGGGGAGCAGAGAAAGATGAGGACATTTTCAGCAGCGGATCCAAATATCGTTTCCGTGCGCTTTATCCTTTCTATTCTTCTGTGAACGACAAATATTTCTTTGATGCTCACTTTGTGAATGTCCGTCCTCAGGAGTTCGAATTCAACACCATAGACTATTATTTCTCAATACCGTCAGGTGAGGTTTCAAAGAGCTCATATATAGATCAGCAACCAAATAGATAATTCAAGATGAAGACAATTAAACATATATCTGTACTGATATGCATGATGATGACAGTCTCATGTTCGCTGTTTCAGCTGGACAACTATGATGCTCCATCTGAAACACTGCGTGGTGAGGTTGTTGATGCTGCCACAGGTGATCCAATCCTGACCGACCAGGGCTCCGAAGGAATCAGAGTCCGACTGATTGAGACATCTTGGGAAGGCAATGTTACACCACTGGACTTTTATTGCCGTCCTGATGGAACTTTTCAGAACACAAAACTCTTTGAGGCCGACTATAACGTAAGAGTTGACGGTCCTTTCCTGCCTATCTACCTTGAGGATAAGGACGGAACACCTGTAGTCAACCAGACTCAGGATATCCATCTCAAGGGAGAGAAATTCCTCACATTTGAAGTATCTCCATTTCTAAAGATTGAGCTTGACGAAATGGCGATGGTCTCTGACGGCGTAATCACCGCACGTGTAAAAGTGACTCGCGGAGTCTCCAAGGAAGACTTCAAGGCTCTTGTTTCAAAGAGCGGAAACTATGATGAATCCTATCTCAACATGACAGACATACAGCTGTTCGTCAGTCAGTCATCGTCATGCGGCTACAGGTCAAGGGACGAGAGATGGTCCAATGAGATCAGATATACCGGAAAGGAATTCGAGACCTCATTCGGAAAGACCATCACCATCACATCAAATCCCAAGAATCCTATTCCTTCAGGAAGAAAGGTGTTCATCCGTGCCGCAGCAAGAATAAATTACGACACCCCTGCAGGAAGCGGAACAAAGAGATGGAACTATTCAGAAACAATAGAGGTTGATATCCCATAAATCGATTATGTATAAAAGAATAATATTAGCATTTGCTTGTCTGGCTGCAGCAGCATGTTCATGTGAGCCGGAAATATATGATATGGACCCGGTGGATCATGTCAGTGTACTTGTAGGTACTATGTCCAAGCATTCACTTTCCACAGGCAACACCTATCCCGCCATAGCCCGTCCTTGGGGAATGAACTTCTGGACACCACAGACCGGCACAATGGGTGACGGATGGACCTACTGCTATACTGCCGACAAGATCCGAGGCTTCAAACAGACCCACCAGCCGTCCCCATGGATAAATGACTATGGTCAGTTTGCCATCATGCCGGTCACAGGAGAGGCCGTATTCAATCAGGATGAGCGCGCCAGCTGGTTCTCCCATAAGGCAGAGGAGGCAAAGCCATACTATTACAGTGTATATCTTGCTGACCATGATGTGTATGTCGAGCTGACTCCGACCGAGAGGGCGGCTGCATTCCGTATAACATATCCAGAAGCAGAGGAACCATATCTGGTCGTGGATGCATTTGACAACGGTTCTTATGTCAAGGTCATTCCTGAGAAGAATCAGATAATCGGCTATACCACAAAGAATTCGGGAGGAGTCCCTGCGAATTTCAGGAATTGGTTTGTAATCGAATCTGATGTACCGTTTGAGTATGTGCGCACTGTCAGTGATGGAGGATGTCAGTCTGAAGAGTTTGAGTCTCAGTCCAGCCATTCAGGAGCAGTTGTGGGCTTCAGACTGCCTGAGGACAGGAAGGTCAATCTGAAGGTATCTTCATCTTTCATAAGTGCAGATCAGGCCATGGTCAATATGAGAGAACTCGGCGACGGTGACTTTGACCGCCTGAAAGACGAAGGACGTGTGCGCTGGAATGAGGTCTTGGGCAGAATCAAGGTAAAAGATGACAACATAGACAATATCCGCACGTTCTACTCCTGCCTCTATCGCTCTGTCCTTTTTCCTCGTACGCTGACAGAAACGACTGCGGAAGGAGAACTGGTGCATTACAGTCCTCATACAGGCGAGGTATGTCCCGGATATTTCTTTACCGACACAGGTTTCTGGGATACTTTCCGTTGTCTTTTCCCTCTGTTGAATCTCGTATATCCTGAAATGAACGAGAAGATGCAGGAGGGTCTTGTCAATGCCTACATAGAAAGCGGTTTCCTTCCGGAATGGGCAAGTCCCGGACATCGTGGATGTATGGTGGGCAACAATTCTGCTTCAGTTGTCGCGGATGCATACGTGAAGGGAATCAGAGGATATGATGTCGAGACACTATGGGAGGCAGTGAAGCATGGCGCGAATGCAGTACATCCCCACGTTCCTTCTTCCGGCCGTCTTGGCTGGGACTGGTATAACAGGCTTGGATATGTGCCATGTGATGTGGGTATAAATGAAAGCGCCGCCCGTACTCTGGAATATGCTTATGACGACTGGTGCATATATACACTTGGCAAGGCCTTGGGAAAGTCTGAGGATGAGATCGGCGTATACAGGGAAAGAGCTCTGAATTACCGGAACCTTTACCGCCAGGAAGTATCTCTTATGAGCGGCCGTAAGGCTGACGGTAAGTTCCCTGAGAATTTCAGTCCATTGAAATGGGGCGGCGACTTCACAGAAGGAAACGCCTTACACTACACCTGGTCAGTATTCCATGATCCGGCTGGACTTATCGAACTTATGGGAGGTGATGATGCCTTCAATGCGAATCTGGATAAAGTCTTTGAAATCCCGCCTCATTTTGACGACAGCTACTATGGATTCACAATTCATGAGATACGCGAGATGCAGATCATGAACATGGGTAACTATGCTCATGGCAACCAGCCGATCCAGCATATGCTGTACCTCTATAACTGGAGCGGTCAGCCTTGGAAGGCGCAGCAGAGAATCCGCGAAGTCATGAACAAGTTCTACACCTGCAATCCTGACGGATATTGCGGAGATGAAGATAATGGTCAGACATCAGCATGGTATGTATTTTCTGCCTTAGGATTCTATCCGGTATGTCCTGCAACTGACCAATACATACTTGGAACACCGCTATTCAAGAAGGCAGAGGTGTATTTACCTGGAGGCAAGTCATTGAAGATCAGCGCTCCGAATAACGGAAAGGATAACTGCTATATTTCAGGCATGAAGGTGAACGGAAAGAAATACACCCGAACCTACCTTGAACACGACCTCCTGAAGAAAGGCGCTGTGATAAATTTCACAATGGCTGACGAGCCTACAAAGAACCGTTCTGTGTCACAGCAGGACAGACCATATTCATTCTCCAATGAAAGATAAATTATGCGAAGATTGATGATATTGGCCCTTGCATCATGCCTGACAGCAGTTGCCATGGGGCAGGAATATAAGACCGGCAGACCAGCGGAAGAAAACAGACTTTTTGTTTCTGAAGCTGTTGAGGCAAAGATTGATGAAGTCACATCACTGCTTACAAACCAAAAGCTTATATGGATGTTCAGGAACTGTTTCCCGAACACCCTTGATACGACAGTGCATTTCAAAGGCGAGGATTCTGACGGATTATATGATACTTTCGTCTATACCGGTGACATTCATGCCATGTGGCTCAGGGACTCGGGCGCACAGGTATGGCCTTATATCCAGCTTGCTCCAGAGGATGAACATCTTCGCAACATGCTGGCTGGGGTGATCAACAGACAGTTCAAGCTCATAAATATCGACCCTTATGCCAATGCCTTCAATGACGGTCCGACCGGAGGTGAGTGGCAGAGCGATATGACGGACATGAAGCTTGAAGTTCACGAGCGCAAGTGGGAGATAGACTCTCAGTGTTATCCGATTAGACTGGCTTATCATTATTGGAAGACAACAGGTGATGAATCTGTCTTTGGAACGGTGTGGGAGGAGGCTGTCAGAAACATCCTCAAGACCCTTAAGGAACAGCAGAGAAAGGAAAACCTCGGTCCGTACAGATTCCTCAGGAAGACAGACCGTCAGCTGGATACCAAATGTTGCCTTGGATGGGGAAACCCGGTAAATCCTGTAGGCCTCATTGTATCTTCCTTCCGTCCTTCTGACGATGCTACGACATTCGATTTTCTGGTACCTTCCAATTTCTTTGCTGTGACATCATTAAGAAAGGCCGCAGAGATATTGACCGAGGTCAACAAGGATAAGGCGACAGCATCGGAGTGCCTTGAACTTGCAGATGAGGTGGAAAAGGCACTTAGGAAGCATGCTGTAGTCAAGCATCCTAAGTATGGAAAGATCTATGCCTTCGAAGTGGACGGATTTGGAAACAGGTTCCTCATGGATGATGCCAATGTCCCAAGTCTTCTTGCCATGGCATACCTTGGTGATGTCCCTTTGAATGACAAGGTATATCAGAACACACGCAGATTTGTCTGGAGTGAAGATAATCCATATTTTTTCAAAGGATCCAAGGGAGAAGGTATCGGTGGCCCTCATGTCGGATACGATATGGCCTGGCCTATGAGCATCATGATGAAGGCTTTCACATCGCAGGATTATGCTGAAATAAAGGAATGCATAGAGATGCTTATGAGAACAGATGCCGATACCGGCTTCATGCACGAGTCCTTCAATGTGAATGACCCTTACGATTTCACCAGACCATGGTTCGCCTGGCAGAACACTCTGTTCGGCGAACTGATTATAAAGCTTATCGATGACGGCAAGCTTGACCTGCTCAATTCCATAGATATCAAATAGGAATCGGAGCACAAAGATTGCTGTTTATTTCTTCTTTGAAGCGGACTTGCGGGATTTGCGTTTGGACTCCTGGATGGCCTTGCGGATCTTTTCCTTGCGGGCTGCCTTGTTGATGCCGACTGTCACGTTGTCGAATGAGCCGTCCTCACCCTTGACGAAGGATGTTCCTCGGCCATGTTCATAGTCTATACGGTCATACATCCTGTCTTCAAGTCCGCTTTCAATCAATTCATAATCAAGGAGTTTCTGCTCAAGATTAGTCTTCTTGACACGGATACGGACCGGATCACCCAGATTATAGACGATGCCTGAACGCTTGCCTACCAGACGGTAATGGTCTGCATCAAATTCAAAGAAATCGCTTCGGATATCTCGAAGCGGCACCATACCCTCGATCATGGTCGGCTCTATCTCCACGTACATTCCCCACTCTGTGAGTCCGGACACATGTCCTCCGAACACATATCCGACCTTGTCCTGCATGAACTCCACGAGTTTGTACTTGATACTTGCTCTTTCTGCCTCGGCAGCAACGATTTCGCGTTCGGAAGCATATTTACAGAGTTTGTCGTAGACCTCCTGCTTTGCTGACGGAGCAGCATCAAGATACTGAGCCAGAAGTCTGTGCACCAGCATATCCGGATAACGACGGATAGGCGAAGTGAAGTGAGTATAGTACTTGAATGCAAGGCCGTAATGGCCAAGATTCTCCGTGTCATAACGTGCCTTGGCCATTGTCCTCAGGGAGAGAAGCTCGATGGCATTGTACTCAGGCGTATCCTTGGCTGCCTGGAAGAGGCTATTGAGTTCCTTTGAAATTTCCTTACCATTGCTGGTAGGCCCCATCTTGTAGCCGAAGTTCCCGATGAAGTTACGCAGGTTCTGAATCTTTTCCTGGTTAGGCTCGTCATGCACACGATAGACGAATGTCTTCCTGCAGTCTCTGGCAACAAATTCAGCGACGGTGCGGTTGGCAAGAAGCATAAACTCCTCGATAAGCCAGTTCGCTTCCTTGGATACCTTCTGATATACATTTACCGGACGGCCCTTCTCATCCACCTCGACCTTCATTTCCGGACGGTCGAAATTGATTGCACCTGCCGCAAACCTCTTCTTGCGGAGCTTGGACGCGAGGCCGTGCAAAGTAAGGACGGCATCAACAATATCTGCCGGCACCCCTTCGTGAGCTTCCTTAGGATTGTCAATGATGACCTGAGCTTCCTCATATGCAAAACGGAAGTCAGAATATATGACTGTCTTGCCGAACCACTTGTCTGCAATTCTGCCGAGAGGAGTGATTTCAAAAACAGCAGAGAACGTAAGTTTTTCTTCGTTCGGACGGAGGGAGCAGACCTTGTTGCAGAGTTTCTCCGGAAGCATAGGCACTGTTCTGTCCACGAGATATACCGATGTGCCACGCTCCTGCGCCTCCTTATCTACGACGTCACCAGGGCGGACGTAATGTGTTACATCGGCTATATGAACGCCCACCTCATAATTGCCGTTGTCCAACTTACGGAAGGACAGAGCGTCATCAAAGTCCTTTGCGTCGGCAGGGTCAATGGTAAATGTAAGCACATCCCGGAAGTCGCGGCGTCCTGCACGGTCTTCGGCAGTGATTTCCTCCGGAATCCTGTCGGCTGCATTGGCTACATCAGATTCAAATTTATACGGAAGAGCATATTCAGCAAGGATGGCATGCATTTCCGTATCATTCTCACCAGGCTCTCCGAGCACATCGACGATATGTCCTCGAGGGGTCGCCTCGCTGCGTGGCCAGTCGTCGACTACCGCAGCCACCTTCATGCCCGAACGGACCGTCAGTTCCTGCTTTCCATAGCCATCCTCGCCAAGCTCATATACTCTGTGGACTCCGAAAAGATCTCCCTCTATCGGCTTGAGATATCCTGTCTCGTCCTTTGGTTCAGCCATGGACTGACCTTTGACGTTATGTCTGCGGTAGCGCACCTTGTCCGACTCGGTAAACGGAATAGTGATATCATATGGCATGAAACGGCTCTGCATAAGCACCCAAGCCTGATTTCCCACGACATGAAGTATGCCGATGAACGGTCTTGGAGACCTCTCGATAATCTCGACAATCTCTCCCTCACGACGCTGACGGTCGGTCTTCTCCTTAGTCACGGTCACACGCACCATATCACCGTTCAAGGCGCCACGGGTCTTGGATGCCTTCACGAACACGTCATCCTCCTCGCCCTCGACAATGACGAAAGCATATCCTTCCCTTGTCATCTGCACTTTGCCGACATACTGTGGGAATACCTTCTTCTCCTTCCTTCCACGGCCCTTGCCGCGATAATTCTTCTTTCTTGCCATAATATCAGGTTTAGAGATGTCTCCATTCACTTCGTTCAGTCGACATGACAACAACCAGGCCTTCCTGAAAAAGTAACATATCATGTCGAGCGGAGTCGAGACATCTATAACACAAATGTAAAGAGAAAATTGTATATTTGCGGCGCAAAAATTGAAAAACATAAAAACAAAAATACTATGGACAGAAAAGTTCTACTTATGATCCTCGACGGATGGGGCGAGGGCAGACAGGATGAGTCTAATGTCATCTATTCGCAGGGAGCACCATATATCGAGGCTCTCCGCAGACAGTACCCGATGAGCACACTCAAGGCTTGCGGTGAGGCAGTAGGTCTTCCGGACGGCCAGATGGGTAACTCTGAGGTAGGTCACCTTAACCTCGGTGCCGGCCGCGTTGTTTATCAGGACCTCGTGAAGATCAACATCGCATGCCGTGAGCACAAGCTTCTTCAGAATGCTGAGATCAAGGCAGTTTATGACTATGCAAAGGCAAACAATAAGCAGCTCCACCTCATGGGACTCGCTTCTATGGGTGGTGTACATAGCTCACTTGAGCATGTTTATGAGTTCCTTAACGTAGCTAAGGAATATGGTCTTGAGGACGTGTTCGTACACTGCTTCATGGACGGCCGTGACACTGACCCTAAGAGCGGAAAAGGCTTTGTAGAGGGTCTCGAGGCCGCTATGGCCCAGTCAACAGGCAAGGTTGCTTCGGTATGCGGACGTTTCTACGCAATGGACCGCGACAAGAGATGGGAGCGTGTGAAGGAGGCTTATGAACTTCTCGTTAACGCTGAGGGCGTGCATGCTACTTCTGCAACTGAGGCTATCCAGGCTTCTTATGATGCCGGCGTGACTGACGAGTTCATCAAACCAATCGTAATCACTGATGCTGAGGACAAGCCGCTTACAAAGATCCAGGAGGGCGACGCTGTAATTTTCTTCAACTTCCGTAACGACCGTGCCCGTGAACTCACAGCAGTCCTCACACAGCAGGATATGCCTGAATTCGGAATGCACACTCTTCCGCTTTACTACTGCTGCCTCACTCCTTACGATGCTTCCTTTACAGGCGTCCACATCCTTTTCGACAAGGAGAACGTACAGGAGACTCTTGGAGAGGTAGTTTCAAAGGCTGGCAAGAACCAGCTCCGTATCGCTGAGACAGAGAAGTATGCACATGTTACATTCTTCTTCAACGGTGGTGCCGAGGCTCTTTTCGAGAATGAGGACCGTATCCTCGTGAACTCTCCAAAGGTTGCTACTTATGACCTTCAGCCTGAGATGAGTGCGCCGGAGGTTGCCGACAAGCTTGTCGAGGCAATCAAGACAGGACGCAACGACCTCATCATCCTCAACTTCGCAAATGGTGACATGGTTGGTCACACAGGTGTATATGAGGCTATCCGCAAGGCTGTCTCTGCTGTAGACAACTGTGTCGAGAAGGTTATCGAGGCTGCCAAGGAGCAGGGTTATGTGATTCTCCTCACAGCTGACCACGGAAACGCTGACTACGCTCTCAACGAGGACGGTACTCCTAATACAGCTCACTCGCTCAACGATGTTCCGTTCATCGTGATCAACGCCGGTGATGCTGTCTCAGAGGTCAGGAACGGAAAACTTGCTGACGTCGCTCCGACCATCCTCAAGTTGATGGGTATCGAGCAGCCAGCCGCAATGACAGGAACTCCGCTAGTATAACGACAGTACATATTCCATAGAAGAGGCTGACATCTGACGTGTCGGCCTCTTTCATTATGTCAAAGAGATTTTGTATATTTACAAGATTTTAAGATATAACCACATATGAAACGAAGGCTTTTACCTCTGATTACCATTATCGCTCTATTGGCAACCGGATGCGATTTTCCGGACACAGACCTTCCTACAGATCCTGACGGAACCGAAACACCGGGAGACACAAATGACAAGGAAGAACCTCAGGAACCAGAAGAACCTCAGGAGCCTGAACAGCCTGAGCAGCCGAAGGAGTCAGCAAAACTTACAGGAACCATCATAGGCTCGACATATTCGGTTGACTACAACAACGGCAATGCACAGTCGACAACAGCCAACACCAAGGACAATGTCTTCGACGGCAACTACGAGACATTCTTCGCTTCATATGACCGTTCGCGCACATGGGTCGGACTGGACCTGGGCGAAGAGCACGTCATCACAAAAGTAGGCTGGTCACCACGTATCGGTCAGCAGTCACGTGTGGAACTCGCTGTGTTCCAGGGTGCCAACAAGGCCGACTTCAGCGATGCACTCCCGATATACATCGTCAAGGAGCCGGGAGTAAACAACACCATGCATTACGCAGACCTGAACTGCAGCCGCGGATTCAGATATGTGCGATATGTCAGCCCTAACGACGTACGCTGCAACCTGGCAGAACTCGAGTTCTACGGCTACGCATCAAAAGGTAACGACTCCAAGCTATACCAGATCACCAATCTGCCTACTGTCGCCGTGAACATAGCAAACGGAGAGGAAGTCATAGAAAAGGAAAAGAACCTCATCAGCAACGTATACATAATTTCAGAGAACGGAACAGACCTTCTGGCAACCAGCGGCACCGAGATCCGCGGACGAGGAAATGCCAGCTGGAACTTCCCGAAAAAGCCATACCGACTCAAATTCGACGAAAAGCAGAGTCCGCTCGGCGCTCCGGCTTCAGCCAAGAAATGGACCCTCATCAACAACTACGGTGACAAGACACTTCTGAGAAACATCACAGCATTCGAGGTAAGCAGAAGAGTCGGCCAGAGCTACACTCCTTTCTGTCATCCTGTGGACCTGGTCATAAACGGTGAATACAGGGGATGCTATCAGCTCTGCGACCAGGTGGAAGCGGGAAGCGGAAGAGTCGATGCAAAAGATGGCTATCTCATTGAGATAGATGCATATGCAACGGGCGAGACAGTCTATTTTTTCTCCAACAGCAGCACTCCTGTAACCATCAAGCATCCTGATGAGGACGATATCACAGACAACCAGATCGATTTCATCAGAAACTTCTTCAACCAGATGGAAACAGCCGTCGCTTCAAGCAACTTCACTGACAAGAACAACGGCTACCGCAAATATCTAGATCTGGACAGTTTCCTCCGCAACTTCATTGTTGGAGAATTCTGTGGTAACACTGACACTTTCTGGAGCGTATACATGTACAAGGACGCTGCAGACGGCAAGCTTTACACCGGACCGGCATGGGATTACGACCTTGGATTCGAAAACGACAACAGGACCTACCCTATAAACAACCTCAGCGACTATATCTACTGCACAAACGGATCTGTCGCAAGCGAATCGGTAAGAACTATGGTAACAAGGATTGTCAAGAACGACCCGGAGGCGAAGAAACGCCTTGTCGAACTCTGGGAAAAGGCCCTTGATGAAGGAAACCTTGACGACCTCAACGCATTTGTGGACAAGACCGCAGAAATGCTTCAGGAGTCACAGGAACTCAATTTCAAGAGATGGAAGATTCTGAATGAATATGTCCATCAGAACCATCAGGCACTCGGATCATATAACGCAGAGGTAAACACAGTCAAGACCTACATCAACAGCCGACTCAACAAGTTCGATCAATTGGTAAGACGATAAAAACAAGCAATAATGGCCAAGAAAAGACTCGCCGCTATAGCCCTGTCTCTACTGACAATTTCTTCTACTGTCATCCATGCTGAGGAAGACAGACCCACAGACTATGTCAATCCATTCATAGGAACGTCAAACTACGGCACGACAAACCCGGGAGCGGTATGTCCTAACGGAATGATGTCGGCAACCCCATTCAATGTGATGGGATCCAACCTCAACCGATATGACAAGGACAGCCGCTGGTGGAGTACACCATACTGCTCCGACAACAGATTCTTCACAGGATTCTCACACGTGAATCTCAGCGGAGTCGGTTGTCCGGAAGTAGGACTGGCACTTACAATGCCGACCTCCGGTCCCCTGCAGGTGGATTACCATATGTACGGATCGGAATATACCGACGAGAACGCCAGTCCTGGATATTACGGATGTGAACTTTCGGCATACGGCATCAAGGCTGAAGTCAGCGCAACGCCTCGCACATCCATCGAACGATATACCTTCCCCGAGGGCCAGGGCAATATAATCATCAACTTCGGTGAAGGTCTCACCAATGAGACCGGAGCATGGCTGCGCAAGATCAGCGACACAGAAATCGAAGGAATGAGAATGGCAGGAACGTTCTGCTACAACTCCCAGGCAGTCTTTCCGGTGTACTTTGCTATCCGCATAAACAAAACCCCGCAGCAGAACGGCTTCTGGAAGAAACAGCCACTGATGACCGGAGTGGAAGGATCATGGACCGAAGACGACGGCACCTACAAGATATATCGCCGTTACGGACGTGAAATCGCCGGTAACGACATCGGATACTGGTTCTCATTCGATACAGCCGAAGGCGAACAGGTGGAACTTCAGATGGGAGTGTCATTCGTCAGTTGTGAAAACGCCTGGCAGAATCTTGACGCCGAGCAGAATCCGTTGAAGCCGGGAGCGTCGAACTTTGAGACCGTACGCGCCAAGGCCGAGGCCACATGGGAGTCCGACCTCTCACGAATCAAGGTGGAAGGAGGTAGTCAGCGTGACAAGGAAGTTTTCTATTCCGCCCTCTACCATACACTCATCCACCCGAGCATACTCAATGATGTCAACGGAGAATATCCGCTGATGGAGTCGGACGGAACAGGTCGCGTGTCTGCCGGACAGACCCGTTACAGCGTATTCTCACTATGGGATACATACCGCAACCTTCATCAGCTTCTCACGCTTGTCTACCCGGAAAGACAGCTTGACATGGTCCGGTCGATGATAGACATGTACAAGGAATGGGGATGGATGCCTAAATGGGAACTGTTCGGAAGGGAGACATTCACGATGGAAGGCGATCCGGCTATCCCTGTGATCACAGACACATGGCTTAAAGGTCTGCGTGACTTTGATATCGAGACCGCATACGAAGCATTTGTAAAATCAGCTTCAACTCCGGGAAAGGACAACCTCATGCGTCCGGATGTGGATCCATATATCGAGAAGGGATATATCCCTCTGGGGCTTTACAGCGCTGATCCTTCCGGAGACAACTCCGTTTCGCATGCACTTGAATATTATATAGCAGATCATGCGCTGTCGCTTCTTGCCGCAGACCTCGGCCACGACGAGGAGGCTGAAAGATTCCATAAGCAGTCGCTTCAATACAGGCATTATTACTGCCCTGAATTCGGGACATTGAGGCCGCTCAATGCAGACGGAACATTCCTCACGCCGTTCAATCCCCGTCAGGGAGAGAACTTCGAACCTGTGCCGGGATTCCACGAAGGAAGTGCATGGAACTATACCTTCTACGTACCTCACGATGTCCTTGGACTTGCAAGACTGATGGGTGGAAAGAAGGCTTTCGTGAACAAACTGCAGAAGGTATTCGACGAGGGTCTTTATGATCCTGCCAATGAGCCGGACATAGCATATCCGTATCTTTTCAGTTACTTCAAGGGCGAGGAATGGAGGACTCAGAAGATTGTATCAGAACTGCTGGACAAGTACTACACTACCCTTCCGGCCGGACTTCCTGGCAACGATGATACCGGCACCATGTCGGCTTGGGCTGTGTTCTCAATGATGGGATTCTACCCGGACTGTCCGGGAAGTCCTTCATATACTCTGACGACTCCTCGTTTCAGCAAGGTGACTTTGGACCTGGATCCTGAAGTCCATGGCGGTGAGAGCCTGGAAATCGTGAGGGTAGGCGAAGGAGAAATGATAAAGGTCATGACCCTGAATGATAAAAGGATGTCATCCTACAGAGTACGACATTCTGATCTTGTTACTGGAAACAAACTTGAAATTTACACAAGATGAAAAGGATCAGTTTAGTTCTGACAGCGTGCCTGATACTCGGTGCATGCTCG
>JAZLDR010000038.1:0-1654 GCA_045614805.1 Candidatus Cryptobacteroides sp.
GCCTCAAGATGCACAAGATCCCCCATAAGGCGATTGCCTTCGGCATCAGAGAGTTCCACAAGAGCCCATACAGGTCCTGCGCCAGCACCCATCTGAAGAGCAATGTCATCACCTTCCACAACGCGGAAGACATTCTCAAAGCATGACTCGACTACAGTATCATCATCTCCTACATTCAGGAAGACCTTTTCCAAAAACGCATTCAACTTATGTCCGGACGTACTCTCAATCTCGAGCGAAAGCTTGAAGTCATATCTGCCGGAAGGCAGGTCCGGGAAATCAAGGTCGACAAGACCGCCGGAACACACTTCTCCCTCACGCAGGACAACACCATCCTTTTCGAGCGCATACCTCAACGGAACATTACCGAGAACCACTCCCGAATATGCGGAAACCATACAATTGACACCGACCTTCTTCTTTCCTACAATAAAGCCGGAAACGCCATCATCAGTCATTCTGAAAGTGCCATCTTCGCTTCCTGCCACCTCAACCGAGAGACTCGGACCCAAGAGCACAGGCTGCACAAAATCAAACGAGTGTGTCTCGCCTGTAGGATCAGTAACCTTCACTTCTATCTGATAATCCCTGAACCGGTCATCCTCGTCATGCACATCGGCAAACGTAAATGAGAATCTTCCATCATGCTCAGGAACGATTTTTTCCTGCAGGATCACATTTCCTTTGAGGCTGACCTCCGCTACCATAGCCGAAGCGGACACCGGAGTACCTGACAGACTTTTAACCTTGCCGCCAACGGTGATGTCATCTCCCGGGAAATATGCCTTCGAAGGCTTGTCAAAAGTAAGTTCGAATGTAGGAAGGACATATTCCTCAACCACAACCGATGTCTGTCCCAACACCTTATTGCCTGAAAGCACCTCCAGCGAATGCATGCCCATACGCTTGAGCCCCTCAAGCTCACACTCTGCCGCCACAGAACCGAACTCATTGGCATTCAGCACCTTCTCCCACACAGCATCTCCCTGCTGGTCAACAAGTCTCACCGTTACGGAGACACCCTCCGAAACATAAGACAGTTTCTTTTCAAGATCCTGTCCGTACACGATAGCCTTGAACTTCAAGACCTCGCCGGGGCGATATGCCGCGCGCTCGGTCAGCACCACAGAAAGAAGAGGATCCGGGCCAGAGGAAACATATCTGCCTGACGACTTGGGTACATATACATTGCGGCTCATGCGCATCAGACCATCTTCACCGACAGCGACGCAGCGTAAATTGCAATATCCTTTGCTCTCTATGGCAGACAAGATCTCCTGGGGCAGCTCAGTAAAGCCATCCATACGGAAATCCTTATATTCAGCAACCTTCCTGTCATTCCTATTCACCTCTATATCTACCACCTCCACCGGCTCACCGGTCATATAGTCCGCAACGTAGAGATACTTCATTCCGGCATCCTCCCGGATGGCTGCAGAAAGCGTATATTTGAGATATGACCTATCCCGCCATGAAGCAACACCTTCATAATATCTGATCGAGTAGTCCCCATCCGGCATAGGAGGAAGATCCACAGAAACCGTATCCCGAAGGTAATAGCTCCTTTCGGTATTCTCTATGACTGTATCAAATACCTTATCACCCTCATGAATGATAGCCACCTTCGCCTTCGACATGTTCCTGAACGCAGCAT
>JAZLDR010000039.1:0-36068 GCA_045614805.1 Candidatus Cryptobacteroides sp.
TTGTATAATTTCTATATAATTCTTAGCTTGTCTCTGACACTTATAATTTCACAAAGAAATTAACGCTTCTCGATAAATTGTATTTTCTCGGTACTTGCTTCTTGTACAGTTAATCAGTCTTTTCAATGAACTTTTCGTGCCAAACTCGGAGTGTTTTAGTACCCCGTTTTTCGTTTGGGATTGCAAAGGTAGACATTTTTTCTTTACCTCCAAACTTTTCTGCAAAAAATTTTCATCTTTTTTACACATAAATTCACAGAATAGAACTTAACTGACTAATATACAGCACAATAAAGCAAGTAAAAAATTTTACACTCTCTGAACACTTTCAGGGCATGGATATAAACAAAAGAATTTAGTATATTTGCATGTTTAAGAATTTGTGTATGGACAAGAAGGTTGTTATCATTCCAACGTATAACGAAAAGGAAAATATAGAAAACATCATAAGGGCCGTCTTCTCGCTTGAAGGAGACTATCACATACTGGTTATTGAAGACGGATCACCTGATGGCACCGCCACTATAGTCAAGAGGCTGCAGAAAGAGTTTACAACCAGACTCCATATGATTGAGAGGAAGGGAAAGCTTGGATTGGGAACCGCCTACATAACCGGATTCAAATGGGCAGTCGAGCATGAATATGACTATATATTTGAGATGGATGCCGATTTCTCCCACAATCCTCAGGACCTTCCGAAACTATATCAGGCGTGCGCCGACGGTGCTGATCTGGCAATAGGTTCACGCTACTGCAACGGCATCAGCGTAATCAACTGGCCGATCGGAAGGGTCATCATGTCGTACTATGCATCTGTATATGTAAGGACAGTGCTGGGAATGAAGGTATATGACACAACTGCCGGATTCAAATGCTACAGACGCAAGGTCCTCCAGACCATTGACCTGGATAAAGTCAAGATGAAGGGATATGGATTCCAGATAGAGATGAAATACTCCACATACAAGTTGGGATTCAGGATACAGGAGGTCCCTATCATCTTCGTTGACCGCAAGGAAGGCACATCAAAAATGAGCAGCGGCATCTTCGGAGAAGCATTCTGGGGCGTCATGAAACTGAAGATGAGAAAGATCAAACCTAGACAGGATTAATATGATACTCCTGAAAAACGCGACCATTGTCACTTCCTTGAAAGAAGCGGTCGGAAGCATATTGATTGAAGGTGGAAAGATCAAGGACATTCTTTACACCGAGAGCAACGAATACGAATACTATATATATAAGTATAGTCAGGATGCAGAGGAAGTACATGACCTTACAGGTCTGTACATCATGGCTGGTGGAATAGACGCACATGTTCATTTCCGTGAGCCCGGTCTGACTCATAAGGCTGACATGTCCACAGAGTCACAAGCTGCGGTTGCCGGAGGCGTGACAAGCGTCATCGACATGCCGAATACAATACCGGCCACCACTACTGCAGAAGCATTGATGGACAAACTCCATATTGCCGCCGCTGCTGACGGTGCAAGAATCAGTTTCCACATAGGAGCCACAAACGAAAATGTCGACGAAATCTGCAGAATGGTAAAGGAGGGAGACGCTGCTACCGGACTTAAGCCGGAAGATATTGCAGGAGTGAAAGTGTTCATGGGCTCATCTACAGGAAACATGCTTGTGGACGACTCGCAGACTCTGGATTCCCTGTTCGCCATCAAGGAGAAACCCATTCTTGTCCACTGCGAGGACGAAGCGACAATCAAGGAGAACTTATCAGCAGCTGTCGCCAGATACGGAGAAGACATTCCGTTTTCGGAACATGAAAACATTCGTAGCAGGAAAGCTTGTATAAAATCAAGTATCAAAGCACTTGAAATGGCCATAAAGCACGGAACCAGACTTGTCCTGTGTCATATCTCCACCAAGGAAGAAGTTGAAATGGTACGTGCCGCCAAGGCAAACAATCCTGCCATCACTGCAGAGACATCATGCAACTACCTGTGGTTCAGCAACAATGACTATGAAAGGCTTGGGAGCAGAGCGAAATGTAATCCATCCATCAAGACATCAGAAGACAGAGCGGCTCTGAGAAAAGCTCTTGCCAACGGAGTAATCGACACCATCGGATCCGACCACGCCCCACATCTTCCTGCTGAAAAGAATCAGGCCTACACCAAAGCACCGTCAGGACTCCCATCAATACAGCAGAGTCTGCCTGTGCTGCTTACAATAGCAAAGGAGGAGAATATCCCACTGACACGCATAGCGTCAGTCTTCTCGGAAAAGGCTTCTGAAATATACAATCTGTCAAGAGGAAAGATAGCCCAGGGATATGACGCAGACCTTGTGGTATTCGATTATGACAACAAGTTCACTGTAGAAGACGCAGACCAGCTGAGCAAGTGCGGATGGTCTCCTTACTGCGGTACAGAACTATACGGAGTGATTAAAAAGGTATTCATTAACGGCAAACTGAAATATGGCGCCTAAAGTACATCCGAGCAAAGTGCTCACATACATTGCTTCAATATTTGCAATAACCTTATGGGGAATGTCCTATATATGGACTGACAAGATTCTTGCATTAGGGATACCTGTGTTCTACTTTGTATTCGTCAGAATTCTTCTGGCCGGATTGACATTGTTCCTATTCAACACAGCATACGGACGTATCAAACGCATTCAGAGAAAAGACCTCCCAAAGTTCCTTCTTCTGGCATTTTGCGAGCCGTTCATATATTTCCTATGCGAGACATATGGCATCAAGGTCACAGGTTCTCCTACCATAAGTGCAATGGTAATTGCAACAATCCCGATCTTCTCGATAGGCGCAGGAATGATATTCTTCAAAGAGAAGATCAACTTCATCAACATTCTGGGAATTGTATTCTCATTAGTCGGCATCGTGATGGTTGCCATGGCTAAAGGAGAGGTCGGCGAGCATTTCATCTGGGGAATCGTCTTGCTGCTGATTGCAGTCATCGCTGAGGTCGGGCATGCTTCATTGACAAAAAGTCTGGCCGGAAACTATTCCAGCCAGATCATTGTAATGTATCAGTTCCTGATCGGATCCATCTACCTTCTGCCTCTGTTCTTATGGAAGGGATTGGATGGATTCAACAAGGAAGTTTATTTCAGCGCAGAAGTCTGGTATCCGCTGATATGCCTTGCTATCCTTTGTTCAAGTCTTGCATTCTCGCTTTGGGTCAGCACTATCAAGAATCTGGGCGTCGCAAAGTCAAGTATCTTCTCAGCGTTGATACCTGTTGCTGCTGCAATCATTGCATGGGCTATCGGACATGAACTTCTCAACAGCCGACAGTGGATAGGTGTAGCCGTTTCCACCGCAGGTGTAATTCTGTCTCAATACACATCAAGCAGAAAATAGAACTATTTCAAAAGTCTAAGCGAAATTCTGGAACGGTCAAGGTCGACTGAAAGCACGCAGACCTTGATCTGCTGGTGCAGTTTCAGTACCTTGGACGGATCAGCCATACCCTTCACTCCCATCTGTGAAGCATGGATGAGGCCGTTCTGCTTGATTCCTATATCGACAAACGCACCGAACGCCGTGATATTTGTGACAATACCAGGAAGTTCCATTCCATCCTTAAGATCCTCGATTGAACGGATATCATGGTCGAACTCAAACTCCTGAGCTGCCTCACGAGGGTCTCGGCCAGGTTTCTTCAGTTCGTTGATAATATCATTGATGGTAGGTAAGCCGAAGATATCATTCACATAACGGGCAGCATCAATCTTGGAGCACAGTCCGGCATTGCCTACAAGTTCCCCTGTGCTTACACCAAGGTCTGCTGCCATTTCATCCACAATATGATATGCCTCCGGATGTACAGCGGAATTATCAAGAGGATTTGCGGCAGACTGGATTCTCAAGAAGCCCGCGCATTGTTCGAATGCCTTATCGCCGAGTCTCTTCACTTTAAGCAGTTCCTTACGCGAACCATATGCGCCGTGCTCGTTTCTGTATTCCACAATATTCTCCGCCAGCGCCGGTCCTATTCCCGAAACATAACTGAGCAGATAACTGCTTGCTGTATTAAGATTTACGCCGACATTATTCACGCAGCTTTCTACAGTCGTATCAAGTTTTTCCTTGAGGAGGGCCTGATCCACATCATGCTGATACTGCCCTACTCCAAGAGATTTAGGATCGATCTTAACCAGCTCAGCCAATGGATCCATCAGACGACGTCCAATAGACACTGCGCCTCTGACAGTAACATCATAATCAGGGAATTCCGCACGTGCCACCTCTGAGGCTGAATATATAGAAGCACCATCCTCACTAACGGAAAATACACGGACATTTGAAGGCATAGGAACCCTCTTGATGAACTCCTCAGTCTCTCGTCCGGCTGTACCGTTTCCGATGGCGATAACTTCAATTGCATACTTTGCCACCATTGCTGACACAGCCTGAATTGACTTGACCTTCTCACTTGCAGGAGGATGAGGGAATATGGCCTCATTATGAAGCAGATTGCCCTGCTCATCCAGACACACCACCTTGCAACCTGTACGGAAGCCGGGATCGATAGCCATCACACGTTTCTGGCCTACCGGTGGAGCCAACAGAAGCTGTCGCAGATTATCTCCGAAGATTCTTACTGACTCAAGATCAGCCTTTTCCTTTGCCTCCCTGATAACTTCATTTGAGATTGACGGTTCGAGAAGTCGTTTGAACGAATCATCAAATGCCATATGGATATGCTCGGCCAAAGGAGCTGCCGGATACCTTCTTTCCTGACAGAAATCATAATAAAGTTTCTTGCCGCATTTCTCCGGATCAGCATCAATCTTTACAGATATGAAACCTTCTTCCTCTGCTCTGAGAATAGCCAGAAGCCTATGAGGCGCAATTCTTTCAAGAGACTCGGAATAATCGAAATATGTACGGAATTTTGCCGCATCCGGGCCTGTAGCCTTTTTAGTTGCTTTGGTAACGATGCGCCTTGTGCGGAAAATCTGTCTCAAGGTATCTCGTACTGAAGCTGTTTCGCTCAATCTTTCCGCAATAATGTCACGAGCCCCTGCCAAGGCTTCATCAACAGAAGCCACCTTATCACCAACATACTTACGGGCTTCCGGAACAGGATCGGCAATGGCGACATCGTACATACGGTCTGCGAGAGGCTCAAGTCCAGCCTCCTTGGCAACTGTTGCACGAGTCCTTCGCTTGGGTCTGAAAGGAAGATAAATATCCTCCAGTTCACGTGAATCGACCGTATTTTCAATACGTTTCTTCAACTCATCAGTCAAAGCACCTGCAGTACTGATTGTCTCAATGACAGTTGCCTTACGCTTCTCCATCTCCACGAAGACATCGTTCCAATGACGGATTTCAGCGACAGCCACCTCATCCAGCCCTCCGGTCCTCTCCTTACGATAACGGCTGATGAATGGTATCGTAGCACCTTCATCAAAAAGTTTCACACAATTCTCCACCTGCCAATCCTTCACCCCAATCCTTTCCGCAATGACTTTTATATATATTTCCTTCATAACCATAATATTGCATAGAGCATGACTGATATTTGAAAAATCAGTCATGCGACACCTGTTTCAACTGCTCCCTATAAGCCGAGAATATCTTGGACTTGGACACAAAGCCGATATATGTCCTCTGATGGTCGACAACAGGAAGATTCCAGGCTTCAGTCTGCTCGAACTTCCTCATTACGCTGTCCATCTTCTCATCCACATAGACATATGCCGGTGCGGACTTCATGAAATTATAGACATGAAGCGTATCGTACTGCTCATACTTGAACATATCCCTTCTGATATCCTCCAATGATACAAATCCCTGAAAATGATTTCTTGAATCAACCACAGGGAAAATGTTTCTGTTGGACATGGAAACGCTCTCGACCAACTGACGCAATGTGGCATCAATAGGCACAGTCTTGAAATCGGACTCAATCAGATCGCTGGTCTTGAGCAGAGTCAACACTGCCTGGTCACTGTCATGAGTCAGAAGTTCACCTCGTTTGGCAATACGTTTTGTATAAATGGAATATGGTTCAATCGACCTTGTGACCGCATAGGACACAGTAGAAGTAAGAATCAGCGGAATAAGCAGACTATATCCTCCTGTCATGTCCGCAATAAGGAAGATTGCAGTCATCGGAGCCTGCATGACTCCTGCCATAAGACCGGCCATGCCGACGAGCACAAAGTTCTGTTCAGGGACAAAGCCAGGACCGGCAATGAGATTGATTGTTCTCGACACTACAAATCCGGCAATCGCTCCGATGAAAAGCGTAGGACCGAATGTTCCTCCGACACCGCCACCGGCATTGGTGAACGACATCGAGAACACCTTCAGAAGCAGGACAAGGAAGAAGAATACCGGCACCAGCCACGCTGTACGGAGGAAAAAAGCCAGAACCGTCTGGCCTTCCAGATCTACCGTACCGCCATTCAGCATTTCATGAAGATACTCATAACCCTCTCCGAACAGAGGTGGGAAAAGGAAAATAAGCAGTCCTAGTCCAAATGCCGATACCGCCCACCTTAACATGGGCTTCTGCACACTCTTTATCTTGTCTTCAAGCCATAAGGTCATCCTTGTGAAATAGACCGAGCATGCCGCGCTGAACAATCCGAGGATAAGATAGAACGGAATATTACCCAGGGCAAACGGTGTGATAGTACACTCGAACGGAGGATTATATCCTAGAAATATATATGAAATTACTGTTGCGGATATCGTTGACAGAAGCAATGGAAGGATTGATGTCATCGATATATTGAACAGCAGGATCTCAAGTGTGAACAGCACTCCGGCAAGGGGTGCCTTAAAGATACCAGCAACCGCACCGGCAGCACCGCATCCCAGAAGGATAGTCATGTTCTTGTATGACAGCCCCATATATCTTGCCACATTCGATCCGATGGCAGCTCCCGTATAGACAATCGGAGCCTCAGCTCCAACCGAACCTCCGAATCCGATAGTCACAGATGACGCTATCATTGAGGACCACATGTTGTGAGGGCGTATCTTCGACTCATTCTTTGACACAGCCACCAGCACCTTGGTCACACCATGACCGATGTTATCCTTGACAACATACTTGACAAAAAGCATCGCCACCAGCATACCTATTCCCGGATAGATAAGGTACAGGTAATTATATGCTGCACCGTCAAACCACGATGTCAGAGAATGGTGGATGAACAGGATTGTCAGCTTTAGGGTCACGGCTGCCAGACCGCAGGAGATGCCCACAAACAGGGCAAGGAGTATCATAGCATTCCTCTCCGGCATACTATGAAGCATACGCCTGAGCGGAGTGATGATTTTTCTGGCTAAAATATTTGTTTCCATATTATGCACGAAAGCACACAAATATAAGAAAAAGACCGGACGAAACAATCGGCCGGTCCATATTCATTTATTGATTGTCATTATTCTCCATCACCTGCGTCATCATCTCCTGAATATTGAGAGATGTTGTCATCAGGAAGACCATCATTATCGCTTTCCGCATCATCACCATCCTCTCCGTCAAGCCAACGCTCGATATCCTCGGCGTCATCAGTCTTCACCTTGATCTTCACAAGATATATAGCGTCCGTAATCTCGATTGTCACCGCATAGAAACAATCTCCGTTCGGCTTATCATATTTTACCAGATCATGAAAATAGTCACTATATCCCTTCGGATACTTCTCTGCAAATGCAGCTGCCAGCTCTTCTGACATATTCTCATAGCTGCACACCGCTCTTCTCTTTTCCATTGTAGACATAATCTTTTATCTTTTTTCAGGCTGTTAGTTAAAAATCCGGTGCAAGTGTAGGACATTTTTTTGAAACGAGCAACATTCAGAGCACTTTTTTTCTGCTACTTTCTGTTAAAGAAAAATGACTTTTGCTCCCTCTTCTTCCGTATGTCTCTCTCTACGAATACTTTCTGCATATTTTTCGGATCCATACCAGTATAATACATCACTGATGAAGTTGTCATAGGGGTAGGAGTAAAGTCCTGCACCTGATCCATATAAAGTCCTTTCAAAGCAGGCTCTGAAGCCAGACGGCGCATTTCCCTCATGCCACATCCCGGATGGGCTGATATGAAATAAGGCACCAGTTCACACTTCCTTTCGCTCCTGCTGACAATTTTATCAAATTCATCACGGAGTCTCTCAAAAAGTTTGAACGAAGGCTTGGCCATGAGTTTCAGCACAGCATCATCCGTATGTTCCGGAGCGACTTTCAGTCTGCCGGAGGTATGAGCAAGAATGAGTTCCTTAAGATATGGATAAGAAGTCTCGTCAACAAAACCGTTTTCATCGAGGAAGAGGTCATAGCGGATACCGCTTCCTATGTAGGCATGCCTGATTCCTTTGATTCCTGCAATATCCTCGTAGAGTCTGAGCAGTCGGGCATGAGAACGGTCAAGATTCCTGCATGGAGCCGGGAAAAGACACGACTTCCTGCGACATATTGCACACAATTCCTGATTCTTTCCCCGCATACCGTACATATTTGCAGTAGGAGCGCCGACATCCGATATATTTCCGGCAAAACCAGGCAGGTCGCGCAGTGAAGATATTTCATTCAGGATAGACTCCTCGCTGCGATTCTGTATGAACTTACCCTGGTGTGCCGCAATAGTACAGAAATTACATCCTCCGAAACAACCGCGATGGGTGTTGATGGAGAACTTGATCATCTCGAAGGCAGGTATATGTTTGCCCTTATACCTCGGATGAGGCAGTTTGGTGAAAGGAAGGTCCCAGAACGAATCCATCTCCTCCTGTGTTGCAGGGGGCCATGTAGTATTTATCTGGATATAACCGCTTCCTACCGGCTCGACCAGCACAGGCGGCTGCAGCATGTTCGCATAGGTCTCGATGACATGGAAGTTCTCTGCAAATGCAGCCTTATCCTTCAGACAACGGTCGTATGAATTCAATATGACTGCGTCCTTAAGCCTGCAACGTCCGTCCATATAGAACGCAAGCTGAGGTATCTTCCTGATATCGTTGATATTACGTCCTGCTTCCACCGCCTTTGTAAACTCAAGAACAGTACGTTCTCCCATTCCGTAACACAGCCAGTCGGCACCGCTGTCAACAAGAATCGAAGGTTTGAGAGAATCCTGCCAATAATCGTAATGCGTCACTCGTCTCAACGATGCTTCGATACCTCCGATCAGGACCGGAATATCCGGATATATCTGCTTCAATATCTTCGTATAGACAGTAACGGCATAGTCGGGACGCTGTCCTGCTCTTCCGTCCGGAGTGTAGGCATCGTCGCTGCGAAGCCTCTTGGATGCGGTGTAATGATTCACCATGGAATCCATAGCGCCACTGTTCACTCCGAAATAGAGTCTCGGAGCCCCTAACTTGCGGAAATCCCTCAAGTCATCACGCCAGTTCGGTTGCGGAACGACAGCCACCCTATAGCCATGTTTCTGCAGCCATCTCGCGATGACCGCAGTACCGAAAGAAGGGTGGTCTATGAATGCATCCCCCGTAAAAAGGATCACATCGATATAGTCCCACCCGAGTGCCTTGACTTCCTTGATGGAAGTCGGTATCATATCTGCCATTCTATTTAGAACAAATATCTTGCTGACACAGTCGGTGCCAGACCAAGAAGACTGTCAGTGTCATATATAAACCTTTCAGCTGTCATGGTAGTTCCAATACATGGACGTATATCTACTGACAACTGAAGAGGAAGAGAATCAAATATATACTCAAGACCTGCTATGCCCATCAGTCCCAAGTTGAGTCCCTTTCCGGAAGCCCAGGACGCTCCCAGATAGAAACCGGGACCGGCATAGAAATTCCACTTGCCTTCATCTGTCCAATCAGGAGACAGGATCATGATGTTATATGTGGCCATCAGCCTGAGTGAGCCGGAAGATGGGACACCGGTATGGTATCCCAGTTCCAACTGAAAGACATCATCAGTGCCATAGACCGCATGCTGCATCGAGACAGCGTCAAAAGATCCCAAAGTAAGTCCTACAGACCTGACCTGGGCTTTTGCAGCGAGTGAAAGGCACACCAATGCCAATATCAAAACAGCCTTCTTCATGATTACATTCTCTCAGGGAGAGTGATTCCAAGAATAGACATTGCCTTGCTGAGGACCTTTGCAATAGTCTCAACCAGGGTCAGACGATACTGGAGAAGTTCCTGATTCTCTTCGCGGAGGATAGGGGTATCATGATAGTACTGGTTGAACTCCTTGGCAAGTTCATAAGCATAGTTCGCAACCAATGCCGGAGAATGTGCCGCACCTGCCTCTGCCACCTTTGACGGGAATGTATTCAGGATCTTGATGATTCGTACTTCCTTCGGCGAGAGTTCTACAGACGCATTGAGGACTGACGCAGAATGTGGGACTCCCCTCTCATCAGCCTTGCGGAGGATTGACTTGATACGGGCATGTGTATACTGGATGAATGGTCCGGTATTACCGTTGAAGTCAATTGACTCCTTAGGATCGAAGAGCATTGTCTTCTTTGGATCCACCTTGAGAATGAAGTACTTGAGAGCACCGAGACTGATCATTCTGAAGAGAGCATCCTGCTCATCTTCAGAAAGATTGTCGATCTTTCCAAGTTCCATTGATGTCTCCTTGGCAGTGTTGTACATAGCTGCGATAAGGTCATCGGCATCAACAACAGTTCCTTCACGAGACTTCATCTTACCCTCAGGAAGTTCCACCATTCCATATGAGAGATGGTAAATGCTGTCTGCCCAATCGAATCCGAGCTTGCCGAGGATAAGCTTAAGCACCTGGAAATGGTAGTTCTGCTCGTTACCTACAACATAGATATGCTCGTCAAGGCTATACTCGGCAAAACGTTGCTCTGCAGTTCCAAGGTCCTGAGTCATGTAGACTGAAGTACCGTCTCCGCGGAGAAGCAGTTTCCTGTCAAGTCCGTCAGCAGTAAGGTCGCACCATACCGATCCGTCCTCCTGAGTCTCGAAGATACCTGCCTCGAGACCCTTCTGAACGAGGGCCTTTCCGAAAAGATATGTCTGAGACTCGTAATAAGTCCTGTCGAAGCTGATTCCGAGATCTGAATATGTCTTGTCGAAGCCTTCGTATACCCATCCGTTCATGGTCTTCCAAAGCTCGACTACTTCTGCATCACCCTGCTCCCACTTGAAGAGCATTTCCTGAGCTGCCTTGAGCGAAGGAGCCGCCTTTTCTGCCTCTTCCTTGCTCATGCCTCCGGCAACCAATTCATCAACTTCCTTCTTGTAAAGGTTGTTGAAAGCAACATAATAATCACCTACAAGATGGTCACCCTTCTTGCCGCTTGTTGCAGGAGTCTCTCCGTTACCGAGCACCTTCCACGCATACATTGACTTGCAGATGTGGATACCGCGGTCGTTCACGAGATTTACCTTCATCACGTTATGTCCGCATACCTCAAGAAGCTTGGCAACCGACCATCCGAGGAGGTTGTTACGGATATGCCCGAGGTGCAGAGGCTTGTTGGTGTTAGGTGAAGAATACTCTACCATGATGGTCTTTCCGGTCGGAGCAAGCTGACCGAAATCCTCTGCCGCTGCCATTTCAGCGAACATTGCATTCCAATACGCATTCGAGAATGAGAGGTTAAGGAATCCCTTCACTGTGTTGTAGCCGGATATTTCCTCAACATTTGTCTTCAACCACTCTCCGATTGCGTTGCCGGTGTTCTCCGGTGTAGTCTTCGATACTTTCAGAAGTGGGAATACAACGAGAGTGTAATCTCCCTCGAACTCCTTACGAGTAACATTGACCTGCAGCTGGGCAGACGGTATTTCTACGCCGTAAAGCGCCTGAATTGCTTCAGACGCTTTAGATATAATGAATGTTTCCGGTGTCATTATCCTAAATAGCTTTTCAAAAGTTTGCTTCTTGATGTAGTCTTAAGTTTACGGATTGCCTTTTCCTTGATCTGACGCACACGCTCTCTTGTAAGTCCGAAACGCTCACCGATCTCTTCCAGAGTCATTTCCTGACAACCGATACCGAAGAACGACTTGATGATCTCCTTCTCGCGTGTTGCAAGTGTTGAAAGTGCTCTCTCGATTTCCTTATTGAGAGACTCATTCACCAGACCGCGGTCTGCACTTGGAGAGTCATTGTTCACAAGAACGTCGAGGAGGCTGTTGTCCTCGCCTTCAACGAATGGTGCGTCCACCGACACGTGACGTCCGGAAACCCTGAGAGTATCAGCGATCTTATCCTTCGGCACGTCGATCATCTCGGAAAGTTCTTCGCTTGAAGGCATACGCTCATGCTCCTGCTCGAACTTCTGAAGTGCCTTGTTTATCTTATTGAGGGAGCCTACCTGGTTGAGAGGAAGCCTCACGATCCTTGACTGCTCCGCAAGAGCCTGAAGGATTGACTGACGGATCCACCACACTGCGTATGAAATGAACTTGAATCCTCTTGTCTCGTCAAACTTCTCTGCTGCCTTGATAAGTCCGAGGTTACCCTCATTGATAAGGTCCGGAAGACTGGGTCCCTGATTCTGATACTGCTTTGCCACAGACACCACGAACCTGAGGTTAGCTCTTGTGAGCTTCTCCAGAGCTGCCTGGTCACCCTTTCTGATCCTCTGGGCGAGCTCCACCTCTTCCTCTACTGTAATCAGTTCCTCTCTACCGATCTCCTGAAGATACTTATCCAGGGATGCACTCTCACGATTGGTAATCGATTTTGTAATCTTAAGTTGTCTCATCTATGTTTATTTAATATAACTTACACGCCGAAACCGAAGTATCCTGTTCTTCCGGACGGTGTCACGCCTTCAATAAAGATGGCACGTTTTGATTTCTTCACGATATCGATGATATCCTGCGGTGTCTTCACCGGCTGATCATTGACATAACGTATGATGAAGCCCTCCACTGCACCGGCGTCCTTCAGTTTACCCGGACCGAGCTCAACGATCTCCACCCCGCCTTCAGTCTCCTTAATGAATGAGCCATAGAAAGCTACAGATCCGTCACTCGACTGAGTACCGTTCTCCTGCTCCGTTCCCTTGAAGACAACTTCAAATTTCTTCTCCTTTCCATCACGGATCACAGTAATCTCAGCGGTCTCGTCAGGAGAGAATCTGCTGACCATTTCCTGCACGGAAGCAGCATTGGTCATCTTCACTGAATCAATGGCTACGAGGATGTCGCCGGCCTTGATTCCGGCCACATCAGCGGCTCCTCCATTCAAAACCTCAACAATATATACGCCGTTTCTGGAAGAAAGTTTCAGATCCTCAGCAATTTTATCTGTAATTTCAGACATTGTCACTCCAAGCAGAGCTCTCTTTACGCTGCCGAAATCCATCAGGTCTGTCACAATCTTCTTCACGATATTCGAAGGCACTGCAAACGAATATCCTGCATAGGATCCGGTGCGCGAAATGATTGCAGTATTGATACCGACAAGTCTGCCGTCCTTATCCACAAGAGCGCCGCCACTGTTACCAGGATTGACCGCCGCATCAGTCTGAATGAATGACTCCACCTTGAACTCACCCGTATAGTTCGGCATCGAACGTCCCTTTGCGCTTACTATACCGGCTGTAATGGTGGATCTCAGATCATATGGAGAGCCGATGGCAATAACCCACTCGCCTAATCTCAAATCATCTGAATTTCCAAACGGAATCACAGGAAGTCCCGAAGCCTCAATCTTGAGCAAGGCAACGTCTGTTGCAGGATCGGTTCCCACCAGTGTCGCGTCATAAGTGTGATTGGTATTCAGTGTAACCTGGATCTTTGTCGCACCATCGATCACATGATTGTTGGTAACGATATATCCGTCCTCCCTGATGATGACTCCCGAGCCGCTGCCGACCTTTTCACGCTGCTGAGGCGTTCCATAACCGAAGAAATAATCCAGAAGCGACTGGGGTGTCTGCGACTGCTGGGTGGAAGTCACCTTGACATAAACGACCGCATCGACCGCAGTCTCTGCAGCATAAGTAAAATCAGGCCAATTGTCGTGTGACAGATTGACAGTACGGAACTGTCCTGAAGCTGACATATTGACCACCTCTACAGCCTCAGGCTGCATTACCTTTACCACAGCAAAAGCTGTCAGCCCTCCTACAAATGCGGAGAGCAACATAATCAAAAAACCTTTTCTCATATTTTGTGATACATTAATTATCAAAACCGGTCACGAAAAATCAAAAAATATGCCAAGGAGTCGGAAATAATTTCTATATTTGTTCACTTATTGTGCAATAATATAAAAACAACATAAAGATTATGAAACTTATCATTTCAAGCTCAGAACTGCTTAAGGGAGTAATGTCAGTTGCAAAGGCAATCCCTGCTAAGTCACCGCTTCAGATTCTTGAGAACTTCCTGTTCGAACTTCAGGACAACGTACTCACAATCACTGCTTCTGATTCAGAGCTTACACTCAGAACAAAGCTTGAGGTTGAGAACGCTGCAGAAGCTGGAAAAATTGCAGTTCCTGCCAAGCACATGATGGATCTCCTCAAGGAACTTCCTGACCAGCCGCTCACTATCCAGACTACAAGCGACAGTTCTTTTGCATGCAGCTGGGCAACTGGAGAATCCACACTTCCTTACTTCCCTGCTGAAGATTACCCTGAGATTACCGGCACAGACGAAACAGCTGTTTCTCTCCAGTTCCCTGCTCAGAGCCTCGTAGAAGGTATCGCCAGCACTATCTATGCGACAGCAGACGACGAGATCCGTCCTGCAATGAACGGTATCTTCTTCGATATCGACCTCACATCGACAACTCTCGTAGCTTCCGATTCGCACAAACTGATCTGCTATACTACTGCTGATGTAAAAGCTTCTGAGAAAGCTTCATTCATCCTTCACAAGAAGCCTGCAGGCATTCTCAAGGCTATCGTAGGAAAGGATGTCGAGACAGTAGACGTTGCATTCGACTCAAAGAACGCAGTATTCACTTTCGGTCAGACCACTGTAATCTGTCGTCTCGTAGTAGGCAAATACCCTAAGTATCGCGACGTGATCCCACAGAACAACTCAAACGTACTGCGTATCGACCGCGCACAGCTTCTTAACACAGTACGCCGCGTATCAGTATGTTCAAACAAGGCTTCAAACCACATCAAGCTTGACCTTCAGAACGAGATGCTGATCATCTCTGCACAGGACCTCGGATTCTCAATTGCAGCACATGAGTCTCTTGCATGCCAGTATGCAGGAGAGCCTCTCACTATCGGATTCAAGTCTCCATACCTCATCGAGATCCTCTCGAACATGAATTGTGGAGAACTCGTGATGAAGTTCCTTGACAGTAAGAGAGCTGCCCTCATCCTCCCTGGCGAGAACGAGGAAGAAAGCGAAAAGATCTGCGGTATCCTTATGCCGATAATGATATCGTAACTATGGAACTTAATCTTTCAAGACCATTAGTATTCTTTGACATAGAAAGCACAGGGCTCAATATCGCTTCAGACTCGATAATTGAGCTCTGCTTTGTCAAGATAATGCCCGACGGCGAGAAGAAGGTGAAGACCTGGAGACTCAAGCCATGGGATTATGAAAACAATTGCCAGAGAGCAATAAACCCTTCAGCTCAGGCTGTACATGGAATTTCTGCAGAAGACCTTGCAGACTGCCCTACCTTCTACCAGATTACCGAAGAGGTGACTGACTGGCTCAAGGACTCAGATCTGGCTGGTTTCAACTCAGCGAAATTCGACCTCCCGATGTTGGCCGAAGAAATCGAGCGCGTATGCAGACATACCGACAAGAAGCCTGCAATCGATCTGCATGCAATGAAGATGGTTGACGTACAGAACATCTTCCATATGATGGAGCCACGCACATTGAAGGCAGCGTATATGTTCTACTGCGGACTTGACCTGGAAAACGCTCATGCGGCAGAGGCAGACACATTGGCGACATATGAAGTCCTCAAGAGCCAGCTTGACAAATATCAGGGCGACCCTCGTATAGAGAACAACATCGACAAGCTTGCAAGATTTTCGACCAAACAGAGAACTGTCGACTACGCAGGACGACTGATTCTCAACGACAAGGACGAGCCGGTGATAAGTTTCGGCAAGCATAAAGGCAAGACAGCAAGAGAGGTATATTTCAGCGAGCCTTCTTATTTTGCATGGATTGACAACGGGGACTTCACACTCGACACAAAGAGACAGTTTGCACGTCTGAAAATGCAATATGAAGAAGAGAAGAGAGCAGCAAGACCTGCTGTAAAGACCGCACCTGCACCCAAGACGAAGGGATACACTCCATTTGAGGGACTGGGCGACCTCTTCTCTCAACAGGAAGACTGAAGAAAATGAACATTATTGTAAGACCATACGGCAGTGACCTTTGTTACTGCAGACCGGACACGACTTGGGAGAGAGAGAACAGAGACCTCTACTCTCCCGAGTGCGTTAATGAGTGGCATTGGGCACCTGTTCTGTTTGCAAGAATCAGCAAGGCCGGAAAACATATCAGCCCGAAGTTCGTACAGCGTTATTACGACGCTGTAAACTTCGGAGCACTTCTTTACTGCAACCTTGAGCACGATCTGGCATTCGCATCATGCGCCGACCACTCTTCCCTGCTTCCCGCACCATTATACAATCCGGCAGTTCTGGATAATGAAACGAACAGATTTGAAGTGCTTGAGAATGAGACTGCCATATATTCCACTGACTGCAGTGAGGAGAACAGATTGGGGTATCTTCTGGAAGAGTCAATCTGCAAGGCCTCACAACTGACATCTCTTCGTATCGGTGATTTCGTGGCAGTGGAACTTGCTGCACCGGCAGATATCGTCAGCCGAGAGGATGGAGAAATTGAACTGAAGGCAGACTTCTGCAACAACAGGATTCTTGACTTTAAGATCATATTCTGAGTGGCACTTGATTTGCGTCAGCCGATATGGTTTTAAAAATCAGAAGAAGTTATGAAAAACATACAGACATTTGCGGTGACAGCCATTGTGCTGATTACACTTATAGCCTGCAACAGCACAGGTGCACAGAACAAGCCACAGGAAAGAACTGAGGTAAGGACAAAGGCGGTTGTAGAATTGACATCCGAAAACTTCAATGCCAAAGTGTATGACACCAAGCAGAGGGACATGATCTTCCTCGGCAAAAGACCTGCTGTCGTAGACTTTACAGCCACATGGTGCGGCCCATGCAGAAGTATTGCTCCGATATTGGAGGAGATCGCAAAAGAATATGAAGGACAGGTTGATGTATATAAGGTCGACGTAGACAAATGCGGGGATATTGCAAAAGTATTCGGCATAAGATCAATCCCTGCCATTCTTTATATTCCTATTGACGGTAATCCATCAATGACTATAGGAGCAAGAAACAAAGCTAAATTCAAAACTGAGATTGATACGATCCTCCTTGGGAAATAAAATGGAAAACTATTCTGCTGATATCATTATAATAGGTGGAGGTGCGGCAGGCCTTATGGCTGCTGCAGGAGCTGCCGGCACATTAAACGGTGCCGGTAAAGTCGTTGTCCTGGAAAAGATGCAGCGTCCCGGCCGCAAGATTATGATTACAGGAAAAGGCAGATGTAATTTCACCAACCTGAAGGCCTGGAATGAATTCAGCGGACATATACATCCTAAATCTTCATTCCTCAAACACTCGTTCTACAATCTGACACCTGAAAAGATGATAGACTACCTGCTGGAAAACGGCATGGAGAGTATAGTAGAGCGCGGAGACAGAGCGTTTCCTTCATCTCACCTCGCATCTGATGTTGTGGATGCTCTGGTGAGAGGAGCAGAGAATGTCGGCGCCGAGATATTGTGCGACAAGGAAGTCAAAGGAATCATAAGGAATGCAGATGAGAGTTTTACTGTCGAGTGCAGCAACGGAGAGAAGTATTCATGCAGGAAGGTTATAGTCTGCACAGGCGGACTTTCATACCCAAAGACCGGATCGACCGGAGACGGATATAGATGGGCCGAGGAAATGGGACATAAGATCACTCCCCTTTTCCCGTCACTGACTGCTGTGGTACCAGGAGGATATAAGGATTTCTCGACCAGACCTTCGGCATCGCTCGGAATGACGGAAGCGAGAGGCCATATTGACAGAAGCACTCCGCTGTCGGAGTTCGGTAAGATGCTCTGCGGAAATCAGCTGAAGAATGTAGGTATCAGCCTTAACATAGATGGAAATGAAGCCCAGAATGAATTCGGAGACCTGGATTTCACTGATGGAGGAATAGAGGGTCCTATCGGATTCAAGATCAGCAGGAAATGCGTCAAGGCTATCAGAAACGGATCGAAGGTCCATATCATACTTGACATGAAACCGGCTGTTGAGATTGAAGACCTCACTGTGAGGATAAGTTCTCTCTGGAACGAGGTCTCTAAAGACAAGCGTAATGCACAGAAGCAATACAAAGACAGATTCCGTATCCTGCTGACCAAAGTACTGCCGATGTCACTCATTCAGGCATTCACCAGATGCAATCCTAATATCGACCACAAGACACTTGCAAAAGTTTTGAAGAGCTGGAAATTCGAGGTGGAAGGATACGTCGGATATGAACGTTGCGTTGTAACGGCAGGAGGTGTCAATCTCGAGGAGGTTGCGGCGAAGACATTGGAATCGAAACTGGCCCCAGGACTCCACTTTGCAGGAGAAGTTCTGGATCTTGATGGCGACACAGGAGGATACAACCTTCAGACTGCATTCTCGACAGGCCTTATGGCGGGAATCAATGCCGCCAGATCACTCCAAAACTAGAAAATCACACCTGATCCTATCATTTCCACAGAAGTATCCCTTGCCTCTGTGGCCAATGCTTCTTCCACAGGTGTATACCATACGGCAAACTGTCCTGGCGTAATTCCGCGCTGAGGCACATCAAAAAGAATGTAAAGACCATTCTCGCGCATAATCAGAGTTGCGTCCTGCAATGGCTGACGATAACGTATGCGGACACGATAACGGCGCATCTCACCAGGTGCCATCCTGAGATCCTCCCTGATCCAGTGAATATCAGCCTGATCTATACGCAGACAGCTGCGTGAGAGTCCCTTATGGGTATGTCCCTCACCTATATATATGATATTCTTATCAATATCTGTCTCGATTACAAATACAGAATCCTTATGTCCGCCAACATTGAGGCCTTTTCTCTGACCTATTGTATAGAATTGTGCTCCGTCATGCTTTCCTACTATTTTACCGTACGGATTCTCCTTGTACCTGGTCTTCCTGATATGCTTCCTGCCGCTGCGGTAGGTCTCCGTCTCGAACTTGATATCATATCTCATCGGCTGGGATAGTCGCAGAAGTTCTTCATCCGAAAGTCCTGCAATCTTTGACAGATCAAAAGGACAACCTGCCGCTGCAACTGGCTGAGCCTTATCCTCTGACACATAGTCAGTAATCATCTTGACACTCTCCTGACCATCTTTCAGGATAGACTCAAGCATAGACTTAATGAAAGCATATTGCTCATTATCAGAATAATAGCTATCGTATACTTCTATGATATCACCCTCACATGGCTTCAGCTTCTGCTGAAGGAAAGTCGGCAGATCAACCTTTCCCACGAAACATATTCCCTGCGAATCCTTCTTGTCAGCCGACTGCAGGTCCGCCTCATGCGCAAGCCTCCTGACTTCCGGCTTCGGAATATCTCCAATAGGAAACATCGCCTGTGAAAGTTGATCCTGCGTAAGCTGACATAAGAAATAACTCTGATCCTTATTCGGGTCAGCACCGGCAAGAATACGATGTACGGTCACCCCGTCAGGATTTACGAATGTCTCCTTACGGCAATAATGTCCCGTAGCCACAAAATCGGCTCCTAACTTCTTCGCTGACTTGAGGAATGCATCAAACTTTATCTCTCTATTGCAAAGGACATCAGGATTTGGTGTACGGCCTTTTTCATACTCATCGAACATATAATCCACGACCCTCTTGCGATACTCCTCACTGAGGTCGACAAAATAAAAAGGTATTCCTATCCTGCGGGCTACAAGTTCCGCAACAAAACGGTCTTCCTCCCATTCGCAATCGCCGTGCAGGGTTGTGGAAGCATCGTGCCAGTTCTGCATGAAAAGAGCAAAGACATCATATCCCTGCTGCTTGAGCAACAAAGCCGCGACACTGGAATCAACTCCTCCAGATAGCCCTATACACACCTTTATTTTGCCGTTATCTGCCATAAAATGAGATATTTTCGATAAAATGCATTATATTTGTAAGGTTTGCAAAGATAAGTTAATTCGTCAGTTATGACAAACAAAGAGATAAAAATCACATACTCCGAATATGATTCATTGGAGCAGCTTGCTCCCAAGGATCTTGAACTGGCACAGGCAGCAATTGAAGCGACATCACTTTCATATGCACCCTACTCCAATTTCAATGTAGGAGCCGCTGTCATGTTCGAGGACGGAGTGATCGTCAAAGGATCCAATCAGGAAAATGCAGCATACCCATCTGGAATGTGTGCAGAAAGAACAGCTCTTTTTTATGCAAGTGCAAGCCGTCCGGACAAAGTCATGACAGCAATTGCCCTTGCTGCCGGTCAGAACGGCAAGTTATGCGAGATGCCTGCGACACCATGCGGAGCATGCCGTCAGGTAATGGCACAGTATCAGGAAAAAAGCGGCAGGCCGATGGAGATACTGCTGATAGGCGCAAAGAAAATATGGAAATTCAGCAAGGTCGATGATCTTCTCCCATTGATTTTCGACAGTATATAGGTGGTTTAGGGTAGTTATTTTTGCTGATTTGCAAAAATTGTCTACCTTTGCAGCCGGGTAAGTCTTACACGACCAGCTCCCTCCGAACTCCCCCAGGACTTGACCGTAGCAAGGGTAGGAGGTCGTAGCGGTGCGATGTAATCAGCTTACCCTTTTTTTGTATACCAACACTCATCATATGAAGAAATTATTTGCCCTTATGGCATGCCTGGCAGTATTGACCTGCTGCACCGACATCAATGGACTAACTCCTAATGACGGAGAGAGCACTGAACAGGAAGGTACCGGACAACAGCCTGACGAGGACAACCCTGAACAGACACCGGAAAATCCTGAGACACCTGAAACACCTGAAACACCTGAAACACCAAAACCGGTTTGGGATTATTCTCATGTAACAACCTCTACATTCGGTCATGCAGGGTTATCATATATTTGGGATGAAAGTGTCATTCCTGAGATTACCATCAGCGTATCAGTAGATGAATGGAACAGGCTCTTGAATCTTTTTGACGAGAACAGTAATACAAAGGAATACATCTACTGCGACGTAACATATAAGAAAGGAACAGAAACGCACAAAGTTGAAGATGCAGGCATAAGGCTTCGTGGTAATACTTCACGACGCAGGCCTGAGGTCGGCAACAAGACACATAGGGAAAATAATGCTGACTGGCAGCACTGCCACTTTGGTGTAAACCTTCGCAAGTTCGAAAAAGACAGCAAGCACGAAATAAAAGGCATCAGGAAATTCAACCTCAAATGGTTCAAGGACGATTCCAACTATGTGCGTGAACTATTCTGCTATGACCTTTTCCGCCGTGCCGGCATATGGACTGCTGCTTTTGACGTATACTGCCGTCTTTGGATTCATGTAGAAGGTGACTCGCAACCAGCGTATTATGGTGTATATGAGATGATTGAGCCTTATGACAACAAATACCTGGAAAAAAGAGAGGACCTTTTCGGTAGCGCAGACGGCAATCTATGGAAGTGCAGCTGGGACAGTCACGGACCTGCAGACCTGAGGGATTCAAATGCCAACATGGGAGAAGACAACGACAGGGATGACTTCACATATGAACTCAAGGAGACCGGGGCTAATTTCTCTTCTGCAAAAGAACAGCTCCAGGATTTTATGCTTAAAGTAAAGGGTAAAGGATATGAGAGTTTCTACAAGTGGATCAAAGAGGTATGTGATGTTGAACTGCTCATGAGGACTTATGCAGTGAATGTGGCTGTCGGCATGTGGGATGATATGTGGAATAACGGAAATAACTATTATCTGTATTTCAACACTACTGATAAGTACGCTTACAAGGTGTTCCTTATTCCATACGACTACGACAACACTCTTGGCACCAGTGGTGGTGATGATCCGGCAACACGGGATCCATACAATTGGGGTGACAGAGGAATCCTCATGGAAAGAATGATGGAGTACGAGGAATTCAGAAACATATACAGAGACGAACTCAAAAGACTGGTAGATCCTGATTATGGACTTATGAATACCGATGCCGCTATTCAGAGAATTATGAACTGGCAGTCCAAGATAAGGGATTACATCAGTAACGACACCGGAGAAGATATGGAAATACGTGACAGGCCGGCAAGCTGGGGCAACCATCACGAATACCGTCTTGTGGAGAACAGCAGCGACAATTTCTTCAGAGTGAAGACCGAGACTATAAACAACATGAATTAAGACATATTGTCATTCGGAATAGAATTCTATGATACGGCCGATGGCTCTCTGACATACAGGACAGAAGCTGTCGGCCTTATTTGTGTGCATACGACAATCCTCAGCTGGTCTGTAGACACCCTTTGACTGATAACCGGCTCCTTCCAGAAGGTCAGCCTGACCCGCATTGAGCATATCCTCCCATTTGCTTGAAAAGTCAGCAAGTGTGGTTATATTCTGTTCCCATGGCTCTGTGTGAGGATAATAATACTCCACATACATGTCATCATAGTAATATTCGTCAGCAAGTCCAGCAAAGCTATGTCCGAATTCATGGACGACCACAGGCTTGAATGCAGGATGATGAGCTGTGGTGAGCGTATAGGAGTTATAGATTCCTCCTCCACCGTAAGTGGCCGTATTCGCGAGGATCACTATGTGCTCATAAGGCAGGCCTCCGAGCATGTCATGCATATTCTTCAGACGGAGGGTCGTGAGATAACGGTCCATATAGAAAGTATCGAAATGGGCCTTGAGAGCGGTATCCTTCCAATCCCCTTTACCCGGTACGCTGACTCCGCTGTCATTTGACGGAAGAGCGACAGCAATGAAATTGAATCTGTCCTTATATCTTCCGAAAGGCTCATGAGAGAGTATCGCATTCATTGCAGCCTCTGCATCTGCATAGAAAAGAGCGGCCTCCCGCTCAGTATATCCCTCTGCAAGAATGGCGACATCTATCTTATCTTCCGGACTGCCGTTCTGCAGCAGATACTTATGCGGGGGCTGCGGTGAATGTGTGCGACGTATGAGTACATCTGACGGATCTACAACATGCTTCAGCGAGGCGTAGACATTACCGTAAAAATCATATATCTCAACTGTGACGACAGCCATATCCGACGGCATCGGAAGCAGGAAGACATTCTCGAAAGACCTGCGTACACGGGTAGCCTCTTCCGTAGTCTGCCACTCCTGAAAAAGGGTTGAAAACGAATGACGGTACAGCGTATCTCCTGTCTGACAGGAAACCATACATATCTGACCGTTTCCGCGCACAGGAACTTCATCCAGATTTGTACGACGTCCTGCCCAACCGTCAAAACACGACATTTCATCCAGAGATATCTCGGCTGACCTGTCAGTTCCGGAAAACATATAATCGACTCTTAAGGTCTGATTCCGGGATGCAACTTCAAATGTACAGGCAACAAGAAAAGCCAGAGAGATCAGGAATGTACGCATATATGTAAATCAGATTTTAGAGGCACAATTGATACCATCCAGAGCCGAGGAAACTATTCCTCCAGCATATCCTGCTCCTTCGCCGCAAGGATAAAGTCCGGAAACCTGCACATGTTCAAGCGTCTCCGGATCACGTGGAATGCGTACCGGAGATGAAGTGCGGGATTCAACTCCTAGAACAAGAGCCTCATTGGTGTAATATCCATGCATCTTCTTGTTGCCGATTTCAGGGAAAGCATACTTGAGTCTGAGAGATACATGTTCAGGTAGAAGTTCATGCAAAGGTGCATTCTCCACTCCAGGATGATATGATGACTTAGGAAGATTGGCAGAAGGTATCCTGCGGCAGAAATCCATCATTCTCTGAGCCGGAGCCTTCAATGAACCGGTATATTCAAACATCTTTCTTTCAATATCCTGCTGGAATCTCAGGAGTGCAAGAGCGCCATACTGTGCATATTCAGGGAAATCCTCTGGCTCGATCTGTACCACGACTCCTGAATTGGCCCACTTCGAGTTACGCTGCGAATTGGACATTCCGTTCAGAACAAGTTCGCCTTCCGCTGTCGCTGCCGGAACGAGAATTCCTCCAGGACACATACAGAACGAGAATACTCCCCTGTCAAGTACCTGAGTCACGAAAGAATATTCAGCCGTAGGCATATATGGCTGATACTTACCATGATACTGAATTTTATTGATAAGCGACTGAGGGTGTTCGACACGCACTCCAAGAGCAAATCCCTTTGCCTGAAGTTCCCAACCTTTACGGTCAAACATCTCATAAATATCACGTGCCGAATGTCCTGTAGCCAGGATCACCTTGCGGGACTGCAATGTTGTGCCGTCTTCACCACCAACCACTACATCAAACTGTCCGTCCGGACGCTTGACGATGTCTGTCACGCGGGAATCGAAACGATATTCTCCACCATGCTCGATGATACACTTACGGATATTCTCCACCACGACAGGAAGCCTGTCGCTGCCGATATGCGGATGAGCGTCAATGAGAATGGATTCGTCCGCTCCGAAACGGACCAGTTGATGAAGCACCTCGCGGATATCGCCCCTCTTTGAGGAACGCGTGTATAGTTTTCCGTCAGAGAAGGTACCTGCACCACCCTCACCAAAGCAGTAATTTGAATCAGGATTCACCACGCCTTCAACAGAAAGTTTCGCCATATCGAACTTACGGGCATGCACATCCTTACCCCTTTCAAGGATGACAGGCCTGAAGCCTCGCATAAGAAGCTTGAGGGCAGCAAACATGCCTGCAGGACCTGCACCGATGATGATTACAGGTTCCGCAGACGATACATCCTTATAATCCTCAAGCACATATTCTTCCAGCACCTCATCCGGTTTGCACACCTGGACCTTGTAGCGATATAAAATATCGTTACGAGCGTCAATCGAACGACGGACAACACGATATTTGAGATGGGACTTGATCTTCGGAGATACTCCGAGAGCCTTTACAGCCGCTGTCTGAATCTCATCAGCAGAAAGTTCTACTCCTAGTTTGGTGGTTATTTCGATTTCTTTCATTGTCATTATTTTAAAATTCTGCCAATCTGCTTACTGGGGCGACATCGAGTGAAGAGCGTTCGCCGTTCTGATAGTGGAACCATCCTGCAATGGCAATCATAGCAGCATTATCAGTGGTGAACTTGAATTCCGGAAGGAATGTGGTCCATCCCCTCTTTCTTCCCTCCTCCTCGATACGGGCACGGAGCCCGCTGTTTGCAGAGACTCCTCCTCCGATCGTGATCTGCTTTATGCCAGTATGCTTGGCCGCCTTGATCAACTTATCCATAAGAATGTCGATCAATGCTTTCTGGAAGCTCGCACATATATCAGCCTTATTCTTTTCCATGAATTCAGGATCAATGGCCATCTGGTCACGGACGAAATACAGAAGAGATGTCTTGATGCCGCTGAAACTGTAATCAAAACCTGGAATATGTGGTTTTGAGAACTTATATTTGAGCGGATCACCCTCCTTGGCAAGTCTGTCCACAATCGGACCTCCCGGATAACCAAGACCCATCATCTTCGAGCACTTGTCAAATGCTTCACCTACAGCATCGTCGATGGTCTGACCGAGAATTTCATATTCAAGAGGGCTGTTGACACGCACTATCTGAGAGTTGCCTCCGGAAACGAGAAGACAAAGATATGGGAACTCCGGCTGACGGTTGTCCGAATCGTACTGCTTTATGAAATTGGCAAGTATATGTCCCTGAAGATGATTCACTTCCACAAGAGGCTTATCCAATGACATAGCCAGTCCCTTGGCGAATGAAGTGCCGACAAGGAGAGAGCCCAGCAGGCCCGGACCGCGGGTAAACGCAATCGCCGTAATATCCGAAGGGAGGATACCTGCACGTGTGATCGCCTCACTGACAACCGGTACGATATTCACCTGATGAGCACGGGAAGCAAGTTCAGGAATGACACCTCCATAAGCCTTATGTACATCCTGGTTGGCCAGGACATTAGACAACAGGTAGCCGTCCTTGATGACTGCCGCCGAAGTATCGTCACACGATGATTCAATTCCCAAAATTATTTCTGACATAACATGTATTTTTTCTATGAAAACGGGCATGCTATATGCTTTGCATATCCGGTCGCAAAAATACAGATTTTATCCGATATTTTTATTATTTTTGCAAGTTGGACATACAAAAAGAGCATTATCATCAAACGGGCTTTGAAAATATTCTGGGTGACGATCGTTGCATTCACGGCATTTGTGTTTGCAATAGCTCTCGCCGTGCAGACCCCGGCAGTACAGACATTCGTTGCCGACAAGGTCACAAAAGTCCTGTCTGAGAAACTGGATGGCAACATTTCGTTTGAAAGGATTCATTTCAAGCCCTTCACTACATTCATTCTGAAGGATATCGTCATCACTGACAAGAATCCGTTTCAGGATCCGACTGACTCCACAGCCGTACAGGTGGATACTTTCTTCCGTGCGAGATATCTCATTGCCAACATGACTCTGAAAAGCCTTACGGAACATGAGGGCATACACATCGACAAGGTGAAGATCACAGACGGAGTCATGAACCTTGTACTTGAGGATAATCCTAAGGAGGAAGGTGACCAGTACGACAACTTATCCAGAATATTCCGCATTACCAAACCGGAGGTAAAGAAAAAGCCAAGCGAGAAGGAGATATTCCACATCGCTCGTGTCAGTCTGGAGAACTTCAACTTCAGGATGAACAACTACAGTTCCAACAAGACCCCATATTATGGAGGAATCAATTGGAACGACCTTGACATATACGACATCAACCTCAACGCTAAGGAACTCCAATTCAAGGGCGGAGTAATGTCCGGAGAGGTCAGGAGCCTTTCATTTGCAGAAAAGTCCGGCTATCTGTGCAATGAGATAAGCGGCAAGGCAAAGGTAGGAAACGGACGCACTATCGTAGAAGATTTCAGACTCGTTGACCCATGGTCAGACGTAAATCTTGCACTCTACATGATGAGTTACGACTCTGTGTTGGATTTCAATGATTACATCGGCCTTGTGAAAATGGATGCAATCCTCAAGCAGAGCAGGATAGATTTCAGGACAATCACCTATTTCGCACCGCAGCTGGAAGGAAACAGACTCATTGCCGACATCAATTCGGGCACATTCTCCGGAACAGTAGACGACTTCTCTGTATCAGACATGAGGGTATCTGCATGTAACGGAGGGTTTGAAGGCACCATAAACGGAAGGATGACAGGCATACCTGAAATCGAGACCACCACCATTGACGCCCGTATCAGAAATTTCGCTCTGACAAGCAAAGGACTCGGCAGTTTCATCACGGAATGGATGCCGGATGGAGAACTTGACATCAGCAGATTTGCAGAAGGCACAAAATTCTTCGTGACTGCTCACGCCCACGGCCTTCTCAACAAAATGAACGTCGAGACAGAGATCACGTCTTCAATAGGATCGCTGTCAGGAAAGATACATCTTGACGAAATCGTTGCTCAGAACGAGCAGATAGGCATATCCGGAAACATCTCCACAGAGAATCTTGATCTCGGAAAGATCATCGACAACGACCTTTTAGGTGCCGCTACGCTCGATGTCCGCGTGGACGCGAAACTTCCGGAAGAAGACATTCCGATGAGCGTTGCCATAGATTCGCTCGGAATAGACCGTCTCCACATCTATGGCTATGATTATTCGCAGATTTCCGGACATGGAGAATTCTCAAAGGAGGGATTTGACGGACGTATCGCATGTAACGACCCTAACCTCAACTTCATGTTCCACGGAAGACTCGGACTATCTCCACGTACACGCAATACACTCTACCAGTTCTATGCTATCATCGGCCATGCAGACCTCAATGCCATGAACATAGACAAGAGGGGCAAGTCGGAAATAAGCCTGAGAACAACCGCCGACTTCAAAAGAACAAGAAACGGAGATATATACGGAGACATCAACGTCGACAACATAATCCTCGAAAACGACGAAGGCACCTGGGACATCGGAGGAGTCACCCTTACATCGGCAAACAGGAACGACACATACAGGATGTGGCTCAAATCCAAGTTCGCCAACGGAACATATACCGGAACAGCACCAGTGACCGGATTCATACAGGACCTGAACAATATCACATTGAAGAGGGAACTTCCAGCCCTGTTCGAGCACCCGACATACGAATGGAGCGGCAACAGGTACAATCTTGATTTCCGTTTCGAAAGCATGCACGACATCCTCTCATTTGTCCTGCCGGGCCTGTACATAGCAGACGACACAACACTCAACCTCAAGGTAAACGACAGAGGAAGATTGAACGGAGACCTGACATCACAGAGAATCGCCTTCAAGACTCAATATGTAAAAGATATGAGTCTGACGTTCAACAACAACGACGACAGTTTCAACGGAGATCTGAAAAGTGATGAAATAAGCGTTGCGACAATAGGGCTCCGTGACAACAACATAAGAGTCCTTGCTGACAACAACCATATCGGTCTCGGATACACCTTCGACAACAGAAGCGAGCTCGAGAACAGAGGAGAGTTCTTCGTACATGGAGATCTGAGCAGGGAAATGCAGGATATATCTCTTGACATAAACATCCTGCCGTCTCTGCTTTACCACAACTCGAATCTGTGGCAGATCATGCCTTCTCATCTTACTGTCGACAAGGAAAGCATTGACGTTTCGTCAATAGACATCTCCCACGACGAGCAGAGCATCAACATTCACGGACGCATGTCACAGAATGACAGGGACACACTGTCGCTGAATCTTAACCGATTCGACATATCCATAATCAACTCCCTGCTCGGCGACAAGTTCGGAGTCAAAGGTGCAGCGTCCGGAAGTGTGCAGTTGACATCACCGATGAAATCAAAGGGTATCCTCATCGACATGATCAGCGACTCCACATTCCTTGCGAACAAGCCGCTTGGAACACTCTCAATCGGCAGCAAATGGGATGAGGATTTCGAGAGATTCGACATATCTGTCAGGAACGAACTTGACGGAGCCAACAATCTGGACATATTCGGAAGGCTGACACCTCGCACCAAGTCTCTTGAAGCGGTGGCTGAATTGAACAGGCTGCATGTAGGATATGCACAGCCGTTCCTCGATGAGATATTCAGCGGAATGAACGGCTATATATCAGGATCAATAAACGTCGATGGTCCGATGAACAACCTGAGCGTCAGCAGCAACGGAACCAGACTGGAAGAAGGAATGCTTCAGATCGGATATACTAACGTACCATACTATGCTGACGGTGAATTCCACATAGACGACACAGGAGTCTACTTTGACGACATCAAGATCAGAGACAGGTATACCGGTACGGGAAATGTGAACGGAAGCATAAACTGGGACCACTTCAGGGATATCAGATTCGACACAAGAATCAAAGTCAATGAAATTGAAGGCATCGCATTGACAGAAAATCAGAGCGAGTTCTTCTACGGAAATATCTTCGCTACAGGAAACGTTAATCTTACCGGCCCTGTCAATTCCATTGTGATGAACGTGGATGCTGTGACTGCAAAACAGGGAGACCTGCACATACCTATAGCATCAAACGCAACATCCGGCAGTTCAAACCTCCTGAAATTCAAGGAAGTAGAAAAGAAGATATTCATTGATCCTTATGAGGTCATGCTACAGAACATGAATCAGAAGAATACAGCTGCAAGCAACTTCCTCATCAACCTTCATGTGAACGCATCGCCGGATGTCACTGCATATGTCGAGATTGACAAGGCTTCGGGACACGTTCTTTCAGGCAGAGGAAACGGAACTCTTGACCTTGTGGCAAGCGATGACGTGTTCACTATCAACGGAGACTACACGCTGACCGGTGGTAATTATAAGTTTGTTGCCTTGGGATTCGTGAACAGGGATTTCGAGATCCAGGACGGCAGTTCAGTAACCTTCAACGGAGACCTGATGGAAAGTTCGCTTGACATTGATGCGCTGTACAAGACCAAGGTTTCATTGTCGACTCTGATTTCAGACACGACATCCGTAGCCAACAGACGTACAGTGGAGTGCGGTATCCGTATCACCGACAAGCTTGCCAATCCAAGACTTGCCTTCTCAATTGAGATTCCGGAGCTCGACCCTACAATCAAGTCCAGGGTTGAGAGTGCCTTGAGTACGGAAGACAAGGTGCAGAAACAGTTCCTTTCTCTCCTGCTGTCCAACAGTTTCCTTCCTGACGAACAATCCGGCATCTTCAACAACTCGACTATGCTCTACTCGAACGTTGCCGAAGTGATGTCAAACCAGTTGAACAACATTCTTCAGAAACTTGACATCCCTGTCGACCTTGGTCTGAATTACCAGCCGAATGAAAAGGGAAATGACGTGTTCGATGTGGCTGTGTCCACACAGATGTTCAACAACAGAGTAGTGGTGAACGGAAGTGTGGGTAACAAGCAATACAGTTCCGGCGGACAGACAGACGTTGTGGGTGACCTTGATATCGAGATCAAGCTGGACCGTTCCGGCTCATTCCGCCTCAACCTGTTCTCGCACTCTGCCGATTCATACACCAACTACCTTGACAACTCACAGAGAAATGGTGTCGGTCTTACTTATCAGACCGAGTTCAACAGTTTCAAGCAGTTCTTCAAGAATATGTTCTCGAGCCGCAAGAAGAGGCAGGAAGCCAAACGGGCAGAGGATGAGGCTATGATTGACGGAGCAAGGGTAGATTTGAAAATTACTGACTGATATGGGAAAACTTTACCTTATACCATCCCCTCTCGGGGAAAATGATCCTGCGGAAGTGATTCCTATGCCGGTGCTTGAGTCACTGGCAGGATTCAAGACATTCGTCGTGGAGGAGATCCGCACTGCAAGGCGTTACTTGTCACGTGCCGGTCTGAGGGGCAGGATTGGAGAACTTCAGTTCTATGAACTTAACGAGCACACAGACCAGGCTGTGATTGAAGGTTATCTGAAACTGTTCGAGGGTGATAACGACGTTGCGCTTATATCTGAAGCCGGACTTCCGGCAGTGGCAGATCCTGGCGCTCAACTTGTCGCTTTGGCTCATCGTCATGGCATAGAGGTCGTTCCTGCCGTAGGACCATCATCATTGATGCTGGCGCTGATGGCTTCCGGACTTAACGGACAGTCCTTCGCATTCTGCGGATATATCCCGGCTAAGACGGATGAGCGTCGCAGCAGGCTTCGCACTTTGGAAAAGGTTTCCGGTCAATTGAAGCAGACCCAGATTCTGATAGAGACACCATATCGCAACGATTCCCTGTTTGCAGACATACTTGCAGTATGTGCTCCGTCAACAAGAGTGTGCATAGCAGCAAACATCACCATGCCGGACGCATATATCAAGACACGCAAGGTGTCTGAGTGGAAGAAGGAGGGGCTTGTTATCGGCAAGCGCCCATGTGTTTTCCTGTTATTGGCTTAATTCGATTGTGAAATGGCAAGGCGTATAGGAACATTGGAGCTGGAGGGCATGGAATTCCGTGCCTGTCATGGTTGTCTGGAAAGAGAAAAGATTGCCGGCAATGACTTTGTCGTGGATTTCCGCGGTGAAGTTGACATGTCAGCCGCAGCTGAAAGCGACAAGCTTGAAGATGCAGTGAATTATGCTCTTATTTATGATACAGTTGCAGCAGAGATGGCTGTTCCGTCTGATCTGCTGGAGCATGTTGCAGGGCGTATTGTAAAGGCTTTGGAGAAGAGGTTCCCAGAATTTGAGAGTTTTTCGGTGCGGGTCTCGAAGAAGAGACCGCCTGTTGATGGCGTTGTGGCCTGGTCCCGGATAACTATGTATAATGATATCGCGAAATGAGAATAGCATATATAACACTGGGCTGTAAGTTGAATTACGCCGAGACATCAACATATGAGAGAGCCTTGACAAAGGAAGGCTTCGAGGCCGTGCCGTGGAGCAAGGGAGCAGATGTATTCGTTGTGAACACCTGTACGGTTACTGAGCATTCGGACAAGAAGAGCCGAAATATCATCAGGAAACTGCATAGGCAGAATCCGGAAGCCAAGATATTTGTGACGGGTTGTTCTGCACAGTTACGTCGTGAGGATTATGAGGCCATCGAGGGAGTAGAGCGTGTATTTGGCGCTACTGAAAAGAGTCTTGTTGTGCCGACAATTCTAGAAAAGGTTTGCGGAACCGGTGGCTGCGGACAGGATCTCGGGACGTTCTTTCCGGCATATTCAAGCGGAGAGAGGACTCGTTCATTCCTGAAGGTACAGGACGGATGTGACTACAAATGTCATTACTGTACAGTACCTTACGCTCGCGGAGAAAGCCGCAATATCCCTATATCCGAAATTATCCCGCAGGCCGAGGCTATTGCTGCCGAAGGCATCTGCGAGATTGTCCTTACGGGCGTAAATACCGGTGACTTCGGTAAATCTACCGGCGAGACATTCTTTGACCTTATAAGACAGCTGAACGATGTGGAAGGGATCGAGAGATACCGCATTTCATCGATAGAGCCTAATCTGCTTACCGAGGAAATGATCGACTGGATTACATCCGGAACGAAGTTCCTCCCCCACTATCACATCCCGCTGCAGTCAGGCTGCGACACGATTCTCCGCGAAATGGGCCGCAGATATGACACTGCTGCATTTGCACGTAAGATACAGTATATCAGGGAAAAGACCGAGGTACCCGGAGGTCCGAAGGTATTCTTCGGCATCGATGTCATCGTCGGTTTCCCAGGCGAGACGGACGAACTGTTCATGGAGACATATAATTTCCTGAAGGACATCGTGAAGCCTGCATTCATACATATATTCCCATATTCACGTCGGGCAGGTACACCGGCAGCAGAAAGGAAGGACCAGATTCAGGACAGCGTGAAGACCCACAGGGTGCAGATGTTGGAAGAACTGTGCGCGAAGCTGCATGATGAATTTATTGCTGCAAACAAAGGCGTATCTGAAAAGGTGCTTTTTGAAAGCACAGACCGTAAAGGGATGATGGAAGGTTATACCGGCAATTACATCCGTATATCTCAACCGTATGACCCTGAAAAGATAGGCAGGATCGTAGATATTGTAATATGATCATGAGCAAGGCTAAACTGACATTTCTGGGGACCGGAACGTCGCAGGGCGTGCCGATGATAGGTTGCGGATGCGAGGTCTGCAAAAGTTTGGATCATCGTGATAAACGCTTAAGATCCAGCGTTCTGGTCGAATATGATGGTCTGACAATACTCGTGGATGCCGGCCCGGATTTCAGACAGCAGATGCTGGCAGCCGGTGTGTCACATCTTGACGCCATACTGCTTACTCATAACCATAAAGACCACACAGGAGGGTTGGACGACATCAGGGCATTCAACTACCTTGAAAAGAAAGCAACGCTGATATACTGCGAGAAATACGTCGAAGACGCATTGAGGATGGAGTATTCATATGCGTTTGCAGAGCATAAGTATCCTGGTGCACCTGAATGGAACGTTCACAATATCGACGAAAAGCCATTCAGTATCAATGGTGTGGAAATCATTCCGATACGTGGTAAACATTATAAGCTGCCGGTTCTTGGCTTCCGTTTCGGCGACATAGCCTATTGCACGGACATGAATCATATCGACGAGGGAGAATTCGCCAAGCTTGAAGGTCTTGAACACTTTGTGATAAACTGCGTTCGTAGAGGACGTCATATTTCCCATTATTCTCTTGAGGAGGCACTGGATGTTGCAGAACGCGTCGGAGCGAAACATTCATGGTTGACCCACCTCTCACATCAGCTCCCATGTCATAGCGAACTTGCCGCTGAACTTCCAGAAGGGGTATGTCCTGCTTACGACGGCTTGACAATTGAAGGCTGAGGTACTGCACCTGAGTCAATCAGAGTGCGAAGTACGGAAATACACTCCTCAGCAGAATACCTGCCGGTTGCAGAAAAACGTGTCAGGACATCATCGACAGTATAGTTTCCTGACAATTCTTCGTTGATATAAGTCTTGATGGACGAATCCAGACACTCTGCTTTTGGGGCCGATTTTGATGAACGGCACACATCACAAGTACCGCAATCTGAACTTTCTGTCTGACCGAAATATTCAAGAAGATAGGTACTGCGACACACTGTATCCTCGCTTACATAATCAATCATCTTCTGCATTCTGGACACGAACGAATCCTTAAGCATCTCATAACGCTTAGGGTCAAGATTTACGTTCTTTGGACGAAGACGGTCATGATGGAGGAAGATGACAGTCGCATGGTCGCATGGAACATACCTTATCACGTGTTCAAGAGAAAGTCTATACAGAAGCTGACGCAGCACAGGAACCGTCACACCTGCATGTGAGGCTATGTAATTCTCATCAATAGGCACAGGATAAGAAAAGAGTCCCGTGTATTTACGCATAAGCAGTTCAAGGACAACAGGCATCTTCGGATCCGGAAGCTCAAGGTCATAAAGGTCATTGCGATCAACCGTTACCTGTATCTTTGTGGAGATGTCAATATCTTCACTCATAGTCCAATGGTCAGTTCTCTCAATGTAACGGATTGCATAATATGCTGAAGAACGCTGCAGTTTGAAATGACGGCAGAATTCTTCCAGATCAAATTTCAGCTGACGTCCGACCCCGGAGTCATAAGGTATGTCATAAAAGACATGTACCTTATGATAGATATCTTCGATATATTCAAGTGTAGGGAAAGAAACAGCTGCCAACTGCTTTAGGCGTCTGGTATCCATGCTGTTCCACAACATCACTGCAAAACTGCGCTTGCCGTCACGGCCTCCTCTACCTGCTTCCTGAAAATATGCTTCTGGACTGTCTGGCACATCAAAGTGCACGACAAAACGGACATCAGGCTTATCTATGCCCATACCGAACGCATTGGTACACACCATTATACGTATCTTATCCCTTTTCCAATCCTCTTGTCTTTCCGCACGGGTTTCCTGGCCGAGGCCTGCATGATAAAATGAGGCTGAAAGTCCTTGCGAGGAAAGGAATGCTGCCAGTTCTTCTGTCTTTTTGCGGCTTCGTACATAGACAATTCCAGTACCGGAAACACCATTGCATACATTCAACAGCTGACCGAGTTTATCTTCGCATTCCCTTACCACATATGTCAGATTCGGTCTTTCAAACCCACCCTTTACAAGACATTTTTCAGGGAATCCCAGTTTTTCCATAATATCGTCAGCAACCGCAGGTGTAGCAGTGGCTGTAAGAGCTATGACAGGTGCTCCGACAATCTTGCGAAGCTCCCCTATCCTGAGATAGTCAGGGCGGAAATCATATCCCCATTGAGATATACAATGAGCCTCATCCACAACGATATAGCTGACATTCATCTCCTGGACATAACTCAGGAAGAGTCTGGTACCGAGACGTTCTGGAGAAACATATAGAAACTTATAATCACCGTAAAGTGCATTATTGAGAGCTGTGTCGACTTCACGTTTTCCCATACCTGCATTAATGCACATGGCCTTGATTCCACGGTCGTTGAGATTCTGCACCTGATCCTTCATGAGGGCAATCAGAGGTGTGACGACAACCGCTATTCCTTCCCTCATCATAGCAGGTACCTGAAAGCATATTGACTTGCCTCCTCCGGTCGGCAGAATGGCAAGCACATCCCTTCCCTCCAGAGCAGCATTCACTATATCCTCCTGCTTTGGACGAAAGGAATCATATCCCCAATATTCTTTCAGAATCTCTGTTGCAGTCATAACTCAATACACAGCCTTGTCAGGCCGAAAAAGTTTATGCAAAAGTACAAAATTTGTTGTTTCCGAATATTGTCGAATCATAAAAAATCATTATTTTTGCGCGGATAGACAGAATGAGTTAAACCTTAATATATTTTTTAAAATTTATGAGCACAATTGATTTGACCAAGTACGGTATTACCGACGTGAAGGAAATCCTTCACAACCCGTCTTATGA
>JAZLDR010000040.1:0-76457 GCA_045614805.1 Candidatus Cryptobacteroides sp.
ATATATCAAGCGACATTATTGAGACGGTCACCGTCGCCGGAATATACGAGTTCGGGCGACTACAGATCAAGCGCTGCGGGCGGCTCGGCCCAAGGGCCGTCCTCGCGCTTGACTGTTGCCCGAATATCCTACTTTTTGTCCCCCCTTAAAAAATCAAGGTAAAATCATCCTACTTTTTGTCCAGGCGACCCAAATTTACAAGCAGTTTTTGACAAAACCAAATAACATAAAATAAAGCCTGATAAAAGCAAAGTGCTTATTATCAGGCTTTTGTAAAATGGGGCAATCTTTAAAAACTGTCCCTCGTGCTTCGGACGGGAATCGAACCCGTACGGGCATTGCTGCCCACGGGATTTTCTTACTACTCTTGCTTTTACACAAGCCGGCTTCATCCTGAATGCTAAGCCGTTGTAGTCTGGACTATTTCTTGACCATGCGCTGTGCGCGAGTGTGCTCTGCACATCCCGTTTGCGTTTAGGCCCTCCCTGTATAGTCTCTACGCCATTTATCAGCCTGAGCTGAATTTAGTGAGCCGTCGCCAAAGTCCGCATTTCTGCGGACGAGGTTTCCGTTTGTTAGGGGAGTTCTACTCTCAAAGTTTCCTTTGAGGCACTCTGTAAGGCAACAATTTCTGTTGCCGCTTAAAGTCCCGCGTGTCTACCTATTCCACCACCAAAGCGGTCCGAGGTGCAAAGATAGTTAAAATTTGAATATTTCTATCGATTGCCGTTAAACTTTTCCGATAGGGCTGTCAGGCCTACCACGACCAAGCAGTGCCGAATCCGACCAGCAGACTGTGGAGCCATGGGCTGGAGCCGTGCCGTTGCATGGCTTCGAATTCCGAGAAGGCCTTGATCTTGAAATTGCTGTCCAGCATGAAGCTGAATCCTAGCCCTGCGCAGACGTCAAATCCGGACACCGGACTATATCCTGAAGCTGTGCTGCGGCCGTCTTGCCATGCATAACCGGCCATTGCCTTTGCCTGTAGTTCGAGTCTTTTTGCAAAATGGAAGTTATAGAAACCTCCAGCCAGAGCGTTGTAGACACTTGCAAGTGCGCCGTCTGTCTCATAGATAAGTGTGCTCGCTGTAGTCCTGGCTGTGATGCCTATTCCCGGAACGAAGGGGATATCCACCGAGACTCCTGCCAGACTTCCTCGGAACGGAACGTCGCTGTCTCCAAGGATGAACCTGCGGGCAAAGATCATTTCCGCAACATAATGCTTTGCCGAAGAATCATAGAAAAACTCCGGTTCCACATACCCTTCCTTGATATGCTTATCCTTGAAAATCAGGTCAGTAAGATAATACCCGAGATGTACTGCTCCAATACCGACAGCAGCTCCCGCGACGACATCTGTGAGCCAATGGCGATTGTTCATTATGCGTGACACACCTGTCACTGCAGCGACTGTATATCCTCCGATACCCAGCAGCGGCTCCTTCCATCCGTACTCTTTATAAAGCATGGTCGCAGTCATGAACGCCGTTGCCGTGTGCCCGGAAGGGAAGGAATTGTGCCTGCTTCCGTCAGGCCTGAGGCGTCCGACCGAATATTTGACGCCGTTGACTGCCGCGGCCATTATCGCTGCCGAAAAAACGTCGCTGACAATCATTCCTGCCCATGAACTCCGTCCTTCATAACCGAATGCCTTGAGACCTACCATCACGCCTGCCGGGAGGTACTGCAGATAATCATCATAATGATATCTGAACTCCGGCATGATATTGTTTCTCAAAGCATGGATATCGGTGTCCATGCTGTGGTCTGCAGTCTGGCCCCAAAGTGTAAACTGCAACGGAAGGAGACAAAATAAAAGGATTAGTTTTTTCATATGCATATAACTGCACAAATTTACTACTTTTGTACGTCAAACCAAGAACGACATGAAGAAGTACACCGATAAGGACGGACGAAGAGTTGTGGAAGTTGAGGATCTCAGCTTTCTGTGCGATAGGGAACATCCCTACAATTGGTTCCAGCGTCATTATCACCATCATACATTGCGGATAGCTCTCAAGAAGGCCGATGTGGTAATTGCCGCCAACCAGAAAGTCGCGATCGACCTGGTCCGCTACTACTTCGTACCCAAAAACAAAATCGTCATTCTCCCACAAGGCGACAAAGCAGGCATGAAGAGTCGAATCCGTAGTGAATACGTGATATAACAGTACTATAAGGATATTATAGTCATGCCCGGCACCGACCGGGCATCTTCGTATTCATATGTTATTCCATCTTTCCACCCAATCCCCTTGTTTTTTCAAAAGGGGAGGGTAACTTTGCTGATTCAATGAGAATATCTGAAAAATAAAGAAGATTATGAAAAAGTATGCCAATTATGTCAATAAAGCACTATGGTCAATTCTGCTATGTGCAGGACTTGTGATAACCGGCTGTTATGATGATTCTGCCATTCAGGAACAGTTAGGGAGTGTGAATGAGCAATTGAAAGATTATGAATCGAGACTCGAAGAACTTGAGCGTCTGACCGCCCGGCAGAACACTAATATTGAGTCCTTGCAGACCATCGTCACTGCGCTTCAGGATAAGGACTATGTGACTAATGTGGCACCGATAACAGAGGGAAGGGAAATTGTAGGCTACACAATCATATTCAGTAAGAGCGGCGCTGTCACTATCTACAACGGCAAGGACGGCTATGTCCCTGTTCTGGGAGTAAAACAGAAAGAGTCAGATGGCCAGTGGTATTGGACAGTTGACGGGGAATGGCTTCTTGACCCCAATGGAGATCTGGTACGAGCTTCAGCCATAGATGGAGAAGATGGCGAGCCGGGTACTCCCGGCCAGCCGGGCGTGACACCGACCCTGAAGATAGTTGACGGCTATTGGTGTGTGTCATATGATGGCGGACAAACTTGGGAACGTTATGCTCCTGCAACCGGTGAGAAAGGAGAACAAGGCGACAAAGGTGACTCTATGTTTCAAGAAGTGACATATGACACGAACAATGTTTACATTACTCTTGCAGATGGAAGCCAATTGACGGTTCCACGTTCTAAAAAATATTCGGGAGAGAATATGATCGGGCCAGCAACTATAGTTCTTGAAAAGGTGACTGCAACAACGGCAACCTTTACCGGCACAATCGATGTTTCTGGAAGTATGCTTCCTTTCACTCAGGTGGCTGTGTACTATTCGGATGAAGAAACCTTTAATATACACAATGCGAATTGTGAACATGCAACCGTATTCAATGAGAATGGAAACTTTACTCTTACATTGGATGTTCTGGTTGGTGGGGTTAAATATTCATATTGTGTGGTTGTTGATGTCAAGTCAGAAAGATACTACGGGGATGTGGAAGAATTTTCGACGGATGAAGTCTATTGTGAAATACTGACGGATAAACAGGATATAAGCTCATTTGGAGCTGAAATAAATGCAGTTATAAAAGGAGTTTCTGAAGAAGATATGTCAGATTTGAGTTTTGCATTAAGCTGGTCGAGAGATCCTGACGATCTTGACGAGTACTATGGTGGATTCGGCCATGTCATTGAAAACCAACTTTCTACAGGAAACATTGCGACTTTTAACATTACGGGTTTAGAGCCTGGGACAAAGTATTATTATAGACTATTATTTAGATACATATATTATGGCCTGTGGGTCAAAAGTGATATCCTGGAGTTTACAACATTGAAACATCCATATGAACAGTCTTATGATTTGGATGTGGCATCTGCAACAGATTTGTCGTCTTCGGGTTCAGCCAACTGCTATATTATTTCGGAATCAGGCCTTTATAAATTCAAACCTGTAAAGGGAAACAGCAACGAGCCGGTGGGCGATGTCGCTTCCGCTTCAATTCTTTGGGAAACTTTCGGAACTGATACCTCCCCAGAACTGTTAGATCTGATCAGTGGATTGTGTTACAAGGACGGTTATATCACCTTCCAGACTGCAGACACCTTCAAGGAGGGTAATGCTGTCATTGCAGCCAAGGATGCATCAGGCGCCATCCTCTGGTCATGGCATATCTGGCTCACAGATGAACCGGAAGGTCAGGTATACTACAACAACGCCGGCACCATGATGGACCGCAACCTCGGCGCAACGAGTGCAACTCCAGGCGTGCTTTACCAGTGGGGCCGCAAGGATCCGTTCCTGGGCTCTTCGTCAATCAGCAGCGCCACAGTGGCTAAATCCACCGTCACTTGGCCATCTGCAGTTTCATCAGATCCAAGTAACGGTACTATAGCCTATGCTACCGCCCACCCTACAACTTTCATAACCTACAATGTTGGAAATTACGACTGGTATTACACCGGTTCATCGTCAACAGATAATACACGTTGGACCGCTTCAGACAAGCCAAAGTCAATCTACGACCCATGTCCATCTGGTTGGCGTGTTCCGGACGGCGGCGACAATGGTGTCTGGTCAAAGGCATTGGGCTCGTCTTCATCATTCACGAACTGGTCATTATACAGCAGTTCTAACGCAGGTATGAACTTCTCCGGCGAGTTCGGCAGTGCTTCCACCATCTGGTATCCTGCTTCGCGTTATCGCGACTACTGCGACGGCAGTCTGTACAATGTCGGCGGCCTCGGCTACTATTGGTCTGCTTCTCCTTTCAATTACTGCGCGTACAGCCTGTACTTCAACTACAATGGCAGCGTCCTTCCGTCGAGCAACAGCGGTCGCGCGTTCGGTTACTCTGTCCGTTGTCTCCAAGAAATCGACGAAGTCGCTGGAGCGAATGCGGAAGAATAATATTTAACTAGCGTGTTCAGAGAAGCCCTGCTTTGCGGGCTTCCCTGAACATGCGTTTTGCGGCCTTCCTCTCGCGCTTGGCGCGAAACCTTAAAGGCGCGAAGCGTCTCGCACGTCATTGCCGGCTTGACCGGCAATCTCACACGTTAAGGCCCTCCGACGTAAGCCAGCGTGGCGACGCTGATGCGCACAGAAGGCGGGAAGACCTCGCGCAGGGCGACAAAGCAGGCATGAAGAGTAGAACCGGTGGTAAATATAAGATATAACAGTAATATAAGAATAGTATTCATACCCTGTTGTTCGTGCCGTCATGCCCGGCCCTGACCGGGCATCTTCGTTATAGCACCTTTTCACCCAAAGCCTTGTGTTTTTTTTAAAAAAAAGAGGGTAACTTTACCAATTCATTGCGTATAAAATCCTTGAAACAATAACTAATTACAGATATGAAACGTTTTATCATCGCAGCTCTATCGAGCCTTTCTATTCTTGCTGTATCATCATGCTATGATGAGCAGATAGAAGAACTTAACAATCGTGTGGACAAGATTGAAAATGAGAAGATTGCAACTATTCAGGAACAGGTGGCGTCAATCAGTACATCCATTCTGGATATGCAAAGAATGGACACACAGTTGCAGGGATACATCACTGCACTTCAGACTCAGGCCGCAGAGTTGGAAAAGTCTTTGGCTTCTGTTGATAAGAAGATTGAAGATGTAGAGGGTGAGCTGAAGGATGATATGAACTCACAAAAGGTCCAGATTCTTGCGACTTTGGAAGAGTATAAGACACTGGTGTCAGAGCAACTTAGTTCTATTAATACAGATATAACAGATCTTCAGGTACAGAAGGTTGCTCTTGAAAATCAGATCAAGTCGTTGAAGACTTATGTCAACGACGAAATTAAGAATACTAAGGATTGGGCGTCTGCAACATTTGCTACGCTTGAGAATTACAATGCGTTAGCGGAGATTGTTTCAAGAATACAGGCACAGATAGAGACGCTTAATTCTTCTATAACTAATATTGATGCCACTATCAAGGCAAAGGTTGCAGAGGAACTTGCTACAGCGACAGCTGGCCTTCGTGATTCTATGAAGGAAGAGATTGAGGCGGTGGCAAAGGATTGTTCTGCAGCCATTAATTCTGCCAAAGAGGAGATTACAGCAGCATATGAAGCTGAAATCAAGTCTGCAATTGCAACCTCTGAGGCAAATATGAAGTCATGGGTAAATACTCAGCTTGCCAAGTATTATACAGCAACTCAGATTGATTCGAAGCTAACATCGTTAAAGAGCAGCCTTGAGACTCAGCTTGAAAGCCAGAAGACTTATCTTATGGGTCTGATAGAGTCTTTGGAGCAGACATTGACAGCACGTATAGATGATAATGGTGCGGCGATTGACGAACTTAATGGCAACCTTTCTGCACTTTCGAGTGAAGTAGCGATAGTCGCTGGAAATGTTGCCTCAAATGCAAGTGCTATTTCCGCAAATGCAGAATCAATCAGGGCTAACGCAAAACTCATCGCAGATAATGCGAAAGATATTGATGCAAATGCAGATGCAATTGAAGCAAACACCCAACTGATCAATGCCAACAAGAAGCTCATTGAAGATAATAATGCTCTTATCAAGGCAAATCAGGCTGAAATACAGACTCTTAAGAATCGTGCAACAGCAGCAGAGGCAGCAATAGCAGCCAATGCAGAAGCTATTGCTGATAATGCTGCAGACATAGCAGCCAATGCATCTTTGATCGCTCAGAATGCTACAGCAATATCCAATAATGGAGCAGCGATTGCAGCCAACGCTCAGGAAATTGAAAATCTTAAGGCTCAGCTCCAGGCAACTAAGGAAGAAATCACAGAAGCATATAAGGCTGCCATCAGTACTGCCATCACAACTCTTGACGGTAAACTGTCAGGACAGATCGCCACGGAGGTAGCAACGCTCAACTCTCGCATTGATTCTGAGGTAGCGACAATCAATGCTGCAATTGAGGCACTTACAGCAAGAGTTACTGCTTGCGAGAAGGATATCAAGTCTATCAAGACATCTATCTACAATATGCAGATTGAGATATCGGATATTCAGGATCAGATAGAGGCAATCCTTGCCCGAATCCAGTCTATTGAGTACATACCTAAGTTCTCAGATGGAAAAGCGACCATGTATTATACCAACAATGGTAAGATTACTCCAGGTTCAGCTACATTTGATTTCGAACTTCAGCCTGCTGTAACTGCAGAGGAACTTGCAGATGTCTGGGAAGATGCTCTTTCAATGAAGGCCGTTCACACACAGACGCGTGCTGCAGTTAATTTTGTTGATATGGAGATTGTCAGTGTAACTGCTGAGGATGGTGTGCTTACTGTTGTCGCTTCTGGAGCCGGCCTTAGCGACGAATTTTATCTGGGTCGTCTTTCTGCAAATGCCTGTCTCGTTGTATCCGACGGTAATAATGAACTTGCATCTGACTATATCAATATGGTGCCATGGACAACAGATATTATCTACATTCCCGATGCTGCATTCAAGGCATACCTTGTAGAGAACTTTGATGCAGACTCTGATGGCGAGATTTCAGAGGATGAAGCTATGGATATAGAGTCAATCGATTTGTCCGATGTTACAACTAAGATTGCCACTCTCGCAGGAGTCGAGTATATGAAGAACCTTAAGACTCTAAGCGCTGCATATCACAGTCTCACAAGTCTTGATCTTTCTCATAATAATGCATTGACAGATGTTGTTGTAAATAATAATAAGATTAAGACTCTTGATCTTTCAGGATGCACTGCGATTGTTTCTCTTGAGTGTTCGAGCAACAAATTGGTATCTCTTGATGTGAGTGCAGCTGCAGGCATGACTGACCTTGCATGCTCAAACAATGACCTTGGTGCTCTTAATCTTACAAACAACAAGGCTCTTGTAAACCTTCAGTGCAGCGGTAACAACATCGCAACTCTGAGCTTTAAGAATCTCCTTGCTCTTGAAACTCTTTACTGCCGTTCAAACAGCCTGTCTGTTCTTGACCTTTCAAAGAATACAGCACTCAAGGAGCTTGACTGCTCGTCGAACAATCTTACAACTCTGAACTTGAACAAGAATACGGAGCTGGAGTTGGTTTACTGCCGTTCAAATTCTTTGACAAGTCTGTATCTCAACGATTGCAGCAAGATCACAATGCTTGATTGCTCAAAGAATGCTCTGACTACTCTTAACCTCAATGGCTGCGAGTCAGTAGAGACCTTGAACTGCTCAGACAACTCGATTGTAACTCTTGACCTCACTGCGTTGAAGGCTCTTGAGGCTTTGGATTGCTCGGGTAATGATTTGGTATCTCTTGACGTAAGCTCAAACGCAGCGTTGGCTTCAGTTGATTGTTCAGATAATGCGTCCCTTGCTAAACTTTGGGTGAAGGATGCAGCGCATCAGGAACAGATGATGATCAAGAAAGATAATGCAACAAATGTATTCTTCAACACAGGCGGTCTCGTGTTCCCAGATAAGGCATTGGAAACATATATGCTTGCAAACTACGATGACGACTACGACGGAGTCATCAGCATCGCAGAGGCTGACAACGTAACCACAGTCAATTGTGCAAACAAGGGAATTACAGATCTTACAGGACTTGAGTCATGTACTAATCTTGTATATCTCAACTGCTCAAACAACAATATCAAGGTCGTAGATTGTCACACATTGGCTAAACTTGAATCACTTTCATGCTATGGCAACCCTGTTGAGATTCTTGATCTGAGCAACTGCTCAGTGCTTCAGTCGCTCTTCCTGCAGAATGTTTCTACTAATGCAGTTAGTGGTACAACGATCTCAGTCAATGGCTATGATCAGGCAGCATCACTGAAGTTCTCAGTGGCAAATACTCCATTCAAGACCCTGAGCATCGTGAATAGCTCTGTGCTGACTGACTTGGACGTGCTTTCTAACGACAATCTTGATATCTTCAACGGTTATGGTAATACAGCATTGACAAACCTCTCTTTGAGCCCATATTTTAAAGAAGTACATGCCTACGGATGTTCGGTTCTTGAGGGTACAGATGTCTCTGACATCTCAGGTCTTACAGTGCTTGACCTTCACGGCTGTAATCTCCAGACCCTCGACGTGGACTCGAATCCGGAACTCGTGACCCTTGACTGTTCATCAAACCAGCTGACCAAGTTCAACGTCGATAATAACACAGGCCTCGCCACCCTTAAGGTAAACGGCAACAACCTTACCCAGTTCAAAGTGGCAAACAACACTGCCCTTGAAACCCTTTGGGTCAGCGATAACCAGCTCTCCGCAATTAATGTACGTAGTAATGCTTCCCTCAAGGATCTTCGCATGAGCAATAACGTTGACATTACTGCCCTTAACCTCAAGAGCAACACCGCCCTCGAAACCCTCTACGCCGACGGCCTTTCGATTTCGGAGATTAATTTGGTGGAGAATACGGGCTTGATTTACGCAAATTTATCAAATAATGTCAATCTCACATGTGCATATACTATACATGATACTTCAATTACAGGAACTGAACTGCCTCAAGTTGAAGCACAAATGCATTTGGTAAACACTATAGGATCTTATACTATCCGTTTTAATATCGGTGACTATGTTATAATCAACGGTGTTCCTGGAGTTGTTTTTGAAGCTGTGAATACTTACGGCAAGAGTCGCGTTATGTCAATTACCGAAGGTTCAGAGCAATGGAGTACAGAGGAAACTAGCACAAATGCGAGAAATAGCAATAATGGTGCCGCAAATATGAATACAATCAAATCTATGAACGCAGATTTAAGTAAATATCCAGCATTTAAGTGGTGTGCTGATTTTGGAAAGGAATGGTATCTCCCTGCATCAAATGAGTTAAAGACAATTTATAATAACAAATCAATATTAAATACGGCACTGTCTAAAGCCGGCGGCACAACACTTGGAACATCAAAATATTGGTCATCAACTGAGTATGATTATGAATGGGCATATGTACTATTTTTCTCTAATGGTAATTCGGACCACAGCCACGAGAAGTCAAGTACTTACCCAGTCCGTGCTGTTCGCGCTTTATAAACTATTTATTAATTTAACCATTTTAAAAGAAGGCGGCTTGCCGCCGAAATATGACAGGTGTTCGGTTCATTATGCCGAACACCTGTTTTTAGATCCCCGATCAGGTCGGGGATGACTGTCGCGTTGCTCATAGATTCTCAGTTAGGTCGGGGATGACTGGTTGTGAACATCGGGGGTGGCGTTTGGCTTGTGAGATTGCCGGTCAAGCCGGCAATGACTGGTATGCCGTCATGCCCAGTGGTTTTATTCTGTCATTCCCAATGGCTTTATTCTGTCATTCCCAGTGGTTTGTTCCGTCATGTCTGGTTGTTTCGTCATGCTCGGTTGTTTCGTCATGCCCGGCCCCGACCGGGCATCTCTTATATTAGGTCAGGATCATCAGTAATACTATGGGATAAATCCTTCCATTGCGGATTTATGGTCTCTACAAGCTGATTTTTCCATTCTCTTTTGAAGTGCTTTAGTTGTTTTTCTCTTGCGATTGCCTGTTCGATGGATGGAAGTTGCTCGAAATATACCAGTTTGTTACAGTTGTATTTCGATGTGAAGACAGAGCCGTAGCCTTCAAAATGTTCTCTTACTCGTCGTTTGAGTGAGTTGGTCACGCCAGTATAGAGGACCTTGTTGGTCTGGTTGGTCATGAAGTATATGTATCCTTTCTTTTGCATGGTTTTGGGGTTTAGATGCCCGATCAAGTCGGGCATGACGTTTGGATCAAGCCGGGCATGACGGTTGAGAACGTTTGGGATGACTGTTGGAGTTGTGAGATGCCCGGTCAAGCCGGGCATGACTAATAAGTCGTTGCCGGCTTGTTTGGTTCGTCATTGCCGGCTTGTTTTGCTCGTCATTGCCAGCTTGTTTTGCTCGTCATTGCCGGCTTGACCGGCAATCTCACACGTTAAGGCCCTCCGACGTAAGCCAGCGTGGCCACACTGATTCGCACAGAAGGCGGGAAGACCTCCCGCAGGGCGACAAAGCAGGCATGCAATGTGCTGCCCGTAGTAAATACGTCGTCGACGATGAGTATGTGGCGTGGAGTGGTGTGGAGTGCCCGGATGGCTGTGCTGTTGGTGCGGAATGCTCCCTGGACGTTGGACTTTTTCTCATCGATTCCGAGTCTGGTCTGAGTGTCGGTATGTCTTGTGCGGCGGAGCAGGTCGGCCATGAGCGGCACGCCGAGCTCTGCTGCAATGGCTCCGGCAATGACCTCTGCCTGATTGTATCCGCGTTTCCATTTCCTACGCCAGTGCAGGGGAACGGGTACGACGATATCCACGTCTCCGAACAGTCCACTCGAGACTATTCTGCGGCCCAGCATTGCTCCGAAATATCTGCCGGCTGCAATGTTCCCTTTGTACTTGATGTCGTAGAGAATCTGTCTGTATCGGGAATCGTCTTCAAAAAAGAACAGGGAGCAGGCCCGTGCATAGGATTCGCCGGAGTCGTTACCCGACTGGCATATCAATGCGTTGAATCTGTCTGCCATAGGATTATGTGACATCTTCCAGAAATGCGTCAGAGGAATGTCTGCCAGACAATACAGACATAGATGGGACTCGTTCATAAGCAGTTTTCTTCCACATGTGATGCATACACGCGGAATGAATATATCCGCAATTCCTGTCAAACGCCCCATAACTTTCCAAGTTTACTTCTGCAAAAATACCCATATGATTTGAATTTGCAAAAATCTCGAGGTGGCGCTTAAGTCTCTGATTTGCAGCGGGTTGATGGTTGTTTATTCCCTGAAAATGAGGAATAAAGGATGCTTAAGTGTCTTATTGGTAATTACTTAAGTGCCACCGGTATGTTAAAAATAATTATCTTTGCCCCGCAAAACAGAAATGGACCAGAAACTTGAACAGAAAATTATGGCAAGCGAAATCAGAAATCCTCAGCTCTGGCACGACGGCAGACTGAAAATCGACTGGGTAAGACATCATATGCCCCTCCTCAACGGCCTCGAAGCCGAATTCAAGTCAACCCTTCCTTTCAAGGGACTTAAGGTCGCTCTCTCCGTGCACCTTGAGGCGAAGACTGCATATCTCTGTGAAGTCCTTGCAGCAGGAGGAGCTGAAATGTATGTGACAGGAAGCAATCCTCTTTCTACTCAGGATGATATTGCAGCAGCGCTCGTACAGGCTGGTCTGAATGTATTCGCATGGTATAATGCGACACCCCAGGAGTATGAGGACCATATCCGCAGAGTGCTCGAAGTCGGTCCTAACATCATCATCGATGACGGCGGCGACCTCGTCAACCTCATGCACACAGAGTATACAGACCTTATTCCTAACGTGATCGGAGGTTGCGAGGAGACTACAACCGGCATCCTCAGACTCGTGCAGTTGAACAAGGCCAAGTCGCTCAGATTCCCGATGATGCTTGTCAACAATGCAGACTGCAAGCACCTCTTCGACAACAGATATGGTACAGGTCAGTCAGTATGGGATGGAATCAACAGGACAACCAACCTTATCGTTGCCGGAAAGAATGTCGTGGTAGCAGGTTACGGCTGGTGCGGAAAGGGCGTTGCAATGCGCGCAAAGGGTCTTGGAGCCGAAGTTATAGTTACAGAGGTGGACCCTATCAAGGCTATGGAGGCAGTGATGGACGGATTCAAGGTCATGAAGATGGATCAGGCTGCAAGGCTTGGTGATGTCTTCGTTACTGTGACCGGTTGCGATGGCGTCATCACAAAGGAACACTTCCTGAACATGAAGGACGGTGCGATCTGCTGCAATGCAGGTCACTTCGATTGCGAAGTGGATGTTGCCGGGCTCAAAGCTATCGCAAAAGAAATCAAGGAAGCACGTAAGAATATCGTAGGATATACTCTCGAAAACGGAAATAAGGTATATATCATCGCAGAAGGCCGTCTGGTTAATCTCGCTGCCGGTGATGGTCACCCTGCGGAAATCATGGATATGTCATTCGCTATCCAGGCCCTCAGTGCAAAGTACCTTGTTGACAACCGTGAAACTATAAGCCGTGAGCCTGGTCAGATGGTTCATGACGTACCTGTGGAGATCGATAGGGAAGTGGCAAGCCGCAAGCTCGCTTACTGGGGCTGCGAAATCGACACCCTCACTCCAGAGCAGCACCTCTACCTCTTCGGAGAATAATTGTTAGAAGTACTTCCTCTCGTTGCGGTCCAGTGCAATGAAGATGAAGATAAGGATCGTGAATGCCCAAAGCGATGAGCCTCCGTAGCTGACAAGCGGGAGAGGGATTCCGATCACAGGCATAAGACCGATGGTCATGCCGATATTTATGAAAAGATGCATGAAGATGCAGCAGGCGACGCAATAGCCGTATATACGTGTGAAGGCCTCCCTGCTGCGTTCTGCGTTTTTGACGATCCTCCATATCAGCAGGACATACAGAAGTATCACTGCCGTACATCCGACAAAGCCCCATTCCTCGCCGACAGTACAGAAAATGAAGTCTGTACTCTGCTCCGGTACAAATCCGTATGTGGTCTGAGTTCCGTTCAGATATCCCTTTCCGAAGAAACCTCCGGATCCGATGGCAATCTTGGACTGGTTGACATTATATCCCACGCCTGATGGGTCCTCCTTCATTCCGAGGAGCACTTCGATACGCTTTCTCTGGTGGTCCTGAAGCACATCGTTGAACAGGAAGTCAGTCGAGAAGACGAGCACCACTCCCGCGATCATCGCCACAAGCGAAAGCTGTGAGAATCTGTTCATCTCCCTGAAAGAGAAATATCCGGCAACAGGAAGACCTGCGCCTAAAGTGCCGAGGAGAATATACAGAGGGTTCACGCCAGGGAATATCCGTGGCACGAATACCATGAATACGATCATAGGAATGCCGATCAGCAGCCACCATTTGAATCGTCCCGAGTAAAGGCTCATGCATAGAGAGCCGATGGAAGCCATTACCAGAATTGCTGTGAAAGGCGAGCACGTCAGAGTCAGTATGAACAGCAGGATTGCCATTCCGGCAATGAATATAAGCCATCCGGATAGACCTTCCCTGTATAGCATAAAGATGAATCCCACATACACCAGTGCCGATCCGGTCTCACTCTGCAGCACAATGATACCCATCGGAAGGAGAATTACCAGAGCCGTGATAATGAAATCCTTCATACGTGAAATCTTGTATCCGAGCTGACTCATGACCGTAGCCAGCATAAGTGATGTGGATATCTTTGATATCTCCGCAGGCTGGAATCTTATCGGACCGAACTCGAACCACGACCGTGATCCCTTTACCTCGATTCCCAGGAATATGACGGAAACCAGAAGCAGTATCGTCAATATATATATAGGTAATGACAATCCCTCATAGACTCGGGGGTTGAGGGCGAAAAGTATGAATACCGCCAGGCCAAGCGAGGTTAGTATCCATATGAACTGCTTGCCGCTTCTGCACTCCCAGTCAAAGATGGATGCAGGCTCGGCAGACTGGACGGACGCGTAGATATTCACCCATCCGATAAGGATGAGAGCAAAGTAATATATTACCAGCGTCCAGTCTATTGTCTTGGCAAGTCCTCTGCCTCTATGTCCACCCAGGTCTCTCATATCTACTTGTTCTTCTTGACCTTTACTCTATCCAGAAGATTGGCTTCGAGCATTCTCTTTTCCAACGCCTTTCTGTCATCTCCGATTTCACCGTTAAGGTACATCTCTGTCAGCAGCGAAGCGATAGGAGCTGCATACGATGAACCGAATCCACCATTCTCGATGTATGCCGCAACAGCAATCTTCGGATTCTCACGAGGTGCGAAGCAGATGAAGACAGAGTGGTCGTGACCGTGCGGGTTCTGAGCTGTTCCTGTCTTTCCGCAGATGTCAAGACCTTCTACCGCAGCGATGCTTGCAGTACCACCTGAACCGAATCCGCTGTTGACCGCCCTGTACATGCCTCCGACAACCTTCGGGAAATGAGTGGTGTCCACCATGGTGTATTGCTTCTCCTTGTATTTAGGGTCGATTTCTACATTGTCGGAATCCTTGACGATGTGAGGAATGTAGTAGAATCCGCGGTTGGCTATCGTAGCGCAGAGATTGGCAAGGTGCAATGGAGTACATCCGATCTCGCCCTGTCCGATTGATAGAGAAATTACGGTTGTCGCCTTCCATCCGCCCTTGCGGTAGTATTTGTTGTAATACTTGGAGTCAGGAATGAATCCTCCAAGCTCAGAAGGGAAGTCACTGCCGAGCTTCTGGCCGAAGCCGAAACTCATCACATACTCTCTCCATTTGTCCAGAGACTCCTCGATATTGTCATATTTCTTGTTCTCCAGAATGCCACGCAGCAGATAGCAGTAGTATGCGTTGCATGACATCATGATGGATTCCTCGAAATTCACCGGTGACTTATGCGCATGACATCCCAGCTTGTTCTTACCGAAGTGGTATCCCATATTGCATGGGTAAGTCGTGTTCGGAGTGAAGACTCCTTCCTGGAGACCGATCAGACCGTTGACCAGCTTGAATACAGATCCCGGAGGATAAGGTGCCTGAACAGTTCTGTTGAACATCGGCTTATATGGATTCGAAAGGATTTCCTTATAGTGCTGTCCGAAGTTCGCCAGCATGTCCACGTCGATACCCGGGCTTGATACCATTGTCAGAATCTCTCCGGTTGACGGTTCGATGGCAATCAGAGAACCTACCTTGTTGTTCATGAGCTGCTGGCCGTAGTTCTGAAGCACAGCGTCGATTGTGGTTGTAATGTCGTCGCCAGGTACAGCAGCCTTGTCCTGTGCACCGTCTTCGTAGCGGGACTCAATCTTGTTGCGTGAGTTTCGGAGCCAGATGTTATAACCTTTTTCTCCTCTCAGCTCCTTTTCGCGTGCAGCTTCGATGCCGGTCATTCCGGCGTAGTCTCCTGCCTTATATTCGTCAGGGTGCTTTTCGAGATAGGTGGCATTTACCTCAGACACATATCCAAGCAGGTTACCTCCGGCATTGAACGGATATTCCCTTATGCTTCGTGCCTGTCCTCTGAATCCGGGGAACTTATATGCCACTTCGGCGAATTTCATGAAAGTCTCTGGCGGAAGCTGCTTGAACATGACTACGCTCTGGTATCCGATCCTGCGTCTGTTCTTGTAGAACTCGGCCATCTTTTCCTTGATGACTTCTGGTTCCACATCCAGCACTCTGGCAAGGGCAAGAGTGTCGAATGCTTCCACTTCCTTCGGTGTTACCATTAGGTCATATGCAACCCTGTTGCCTACGAGAATGTTGCCGTTGCGGTCGTGTATGATACCTCTTGTCGGATAGATGGTGGAGTACACCATGGTGTTGTTCTCCGCACTCAGCTTATACTTATCTTCGACAATCTGGATAACGAAAATCTTTATGATAAGTATGGCAGCCGCAACGCAGAGGCCTATAAGAAGTTTATTTTCTCTGTTAAGTTTCATCCCGCTTCTTATTTTCTGTCATCCGGAGTAAGGACGTTGATGACGATGAGTGAGATGATGAAACTGCATGGAAGTGACAATGCGAATCTTGTCAGATTGAACGAGGATGGACGCGATCCGGCACCATCAAGGAAGATATAGATTCCCAGATAGATGGAGAGAAGAAGAATCATTGCAGCCGATATCTTCATGATTCCGTTCTTGCGGAATGAGAATCTGTCGCCTCTTGTGATGATGTCCTCGCCGAGGAATATCTTGATCACTCCGTTTCTTGCCAATGCTGCCGGAACGAGTGCAGCCATGTTGATGCCTATAAGACCCTCTGACAGCCAGTCTACGGCGAATGCGCTGCCAAAGGCAATGAGCATGCAGGTGACGGTCTTGAACTTTGTCGGGAGGCAGAAGATCATGGCAGGAAGCATGGACAGCATGATGTGCGGTCCCAAATAGGTATAGTTGCACATGATGACCTGTCCGATCACCAGCAGTATGTACAATATTCCGAAGTTTTGGGTTACCTTCATAATTACTTCTCCAAACTCATTATTTCTTCTCTGTCTCTGTTCTCCACAATTGTGACATATTTCAACGAAGCGAAGTCCTCGAACATCCTTACCTTGATGTCGTATGTCGCGCCGTTGACGATTGTGGCTTCAGAAACGACTCCGAGCGGAATGTCAGCTGGGAATATTGATGAGAAACCGCTGGTATATACGGTGTCCCCCGGTGCGAATTCCATATGGTGAGGAATCTCGCTGAGTATAGCCTCATTTCTTCCACGTCCGTTCCAGTTCAACGGGCCGACAGAACCCTTCTTGCCAAGTCTTGCACTTATGCTCATTCCATGGTTTCGGAATGACCTTGCATATGAGTAGTTCTCGCTGACTGCGTCGATTATGCCCACAGCACCCTTGCCTGTTATGACACCGTCGCCTTCGGACACGCCGTCGGCATATCCCTTGTCGATGATCATATAGTTGTGCTGAGTGTTGTTGCTGATCTTCATGATGTGGGCTGGAAGGAATATGAAGTCAGATTCCTTATGTGCTTCTGCAATCGATGAAGCGACGTTCGGTACATCCACAACTTTTTCAAGCTCAGCCAGTCTGGCCCTCAGTGCGTGGTTTTCAAGTGCAAGGGAATCATTTGTGCTGCGCAACGAGAAATAATCCTTTACCCTCTGGGTGCTTCCCCATATTGTTCCCATGAAGCCATGGGCGGCCTGTGAGAACCACATCCTCTGGAGGGTTCCGTTGTTGTTGAGCATAGCCAATGCAGCTACCTCCAATGCAATGAAGATAGCTGCTGTTGTCAGATTCCTTATGATGTTGCTTTTACGCAAGGCTTATCGCATGAGGAATGTGTAGTTGTCTGTATTCTTCAAGGCCAGACATGTACCGCGGGCAACTGCTCTGAGCGGATCCTTTGCTACGTAGAAAGGAATGTTGACCTTTTCAGTGAGACGCTTTGCAAGACCTCTGAGGAGTGATCCGCCTCCGGCAAGATGGATACCGTTCTTCACGATGTCAGAGTAGAGCTCAGGTGGAGTCTGCTCAAGTACGTGGAGGATACCTGCTTCAATTCTTGCAACCGACTTGTCAAGACAGTGTGCGATTTCCTGATAAGTGATGGTTGCGTGTACCGGATGAGCCGTCATCAGGTTAGGACCTGTGATTGCATATGGCTCCGGCTCTTCCTCGTCAAGATTAGGAAGTACGGCTCCGATAGCGATCTTGATCTCCTCAGCAGTGATCTGTCCGACTCTGATGTTGTGCTGCTGTCTGAGGTACTGCTGGATGTCGTTTGTGAAGACGTCTCCGGCCACCTTGATACTGTCCTGGACTACGATACCACCGAGTGAAATGACTGCAATCTCAGTTGTACCACCTCCTATGTCCACAACCATGTTTCCCTTAGGAGCCTCTACGTCAAGTCCGATACCGAGTGCAGAAGCCATCGGCTCGTAGATCAGATACACATCACGTCCTCCTGCGTGCTCCGATGAGTCACGCACAGCTCGGATCTCCACCTCAGTACTACCTGAAGGGATACCGATCACCATCTTGATGTTCGGAGTGAAGAGTGATCTGCGCTTGCTGTTTACCTGCTTGATGAAACCGCGGATCATCATCTCGGCAGCGTTGAAGTCTGCGATGACACCATCCTTCATAGGACGCACTGTCTTGATGCCCGGGTTCTCTCTTTCCTGCATAAGCTTCGCCTTCTGTCCGAGAGCGATTGCCTTGCCTGTGTTGTTGTCAATGGCTACGATACTAGGCTCGTCAAGAACGATCTGGTCATTCTGGAAAATGACGGTATTCGCTGTACCGAGGTCCATTGCAAGCTCTTGTGTCAAGAATGAAAATCCCATATTTTTCTATACAATTATTCAGTTTTTCTAACAGGCCGTAAAATTATAAAAAATAAGTTAATTTTGTGTGATAAATTTGCGTTATGGACAGAAAAAAATATGTGATAGTCATGGCTGCCGGAAGCGGTACCAGAATGGGGGCCGACATGCCCAAACAATTCATCGAACTTGAGGGTAAGGCAATACTTCAACGTACGATAGAATTATTCCTTAAGGCGTGCCCCGGAATCAATATAATCACAGTGCTTCCGGAGCCGTTCATGGACTATTGGAGGAGCTATTGCCTGGACAGGAACTTCACCTGTCCACAGGTGCTGGTCAAGGGCGGCATAACCCGATTCCATTCAGTCCGCAACGCATTGAGCAAGGTTCCTGACGGCGCTGTCGTGGCCGTCCATGACGGCGTCCGTCCATTGGTTTCAGAGGCGTTCGTGCGCGAAATGTTCGCAAAGGCTGAAGCGGAGCCGGCCCTGATACCCGTCATACCTTGCGTCGACACCATGAAACTTCTTGAAAAGAGAGTGGAGCCGGGTCGCGGCGAGGTGCTTGTGACCATGGAGGGTCAGAGCATAGACCGTTCATGTCTCTTCGGGGCACAGACTCCGCAGATATTCCATTCCGAAGTCCTGAAGCCTGCCTATGACCAGGCCTTCGACACATCCTTCACAGATGACGCTTCGGTGGTCCTTAAATACGGAAAAAACCTCTCATACCTTATAGGCGAGAGGTTCAATATAAAGATTACGACTCAGGACGACCTGGTCCTGGCGAAAGCTATTCTTTCTCTTTCTCCTTCCTGCTCTTCTTGACGCTGGCCGAGAAACTTGTGTTCTGGTATTCCTTTACCCATACCTGACGTTCGATAGGCTGGTCAAGTGAAATCTGAGTCTCTGTCTGCTGAACGTAAGGAATCTTCTGGATTGTATTCAGAAGTACCTGCATGAGGTGGTCATGGTCGAAGCAGAAAAGCTTGACGAGCAGGGTATGCTTACCTGTAACAAAATGACACTCAACGATTTCAGGGATTTTCTTAAATGACTCTATAACTTCAGGATATTTGTTAGCTTCCAGAAGGGATACGCTTATGAATGCGCAGACGTTAAGTCCGAGAGCCTGTGGCTTCACGAGAAGACGTGAGCCTGTTATCACTCCATTCATTTCGAGCCTTTTCACCCTTTGGTGAATGGCTGCACCGGAAACATTGCACTCACGTGCGATTTCGAGGAACGGCATTCTGGCGTTCTTTACCAGGAAGGAAAGTATCTTCTGGTCAATCCTGTCTAGCTGATAAGTTGACATATTGTAAGTAGTTTTAGAATATTCGTCTTACAAAAGTAATGACAAAATGCAAATTGTCAAAATAATATCATGAAATGATTTTAAACTGTAATGAACGAGGTGTGTATTTTTTAAAATATGTAGTATATTTGAATTCTTTAAATAAGTAATAAATCGTAATGCGTATATTTATGAAGACCAGACTTATCGAATTGAAGGCATTAGGCCTCGCTATGGCTTTTGTCATGATGTCGTTTGCTTGTCCTGCGACAGCAAAGACATATTCTGTAACATCTCCAGACGGCAGACTTGATGTCTGTGTTTCTACAGGCGACAGGCTTGTGTATTCAGTGACAATGGATGGCGCAGTTGTCCTGAAGGAATCAGAGATTGCCCTGCTGCTTGATGATGGAAGCGTATATGGCGGAGACGACAAGGTCAGGAAGGTTTCACGCCGAAGCGCTGACGAAACCATTCAGACTTCCTTTTACAAGAAGAGTGAAGTCAGGAACAGCTATAACGAACTGGCATTGAAGTTTTCTGAATTCACATTGCTGGTGAGGGCATATGATGACGGTGCCGCTTACCGTTTCATCTCGCACTCGAAGAAACCTTTCAATGTGAAGAACGAGGTTGCATCGTTTGCATTTGCAGATGAGACAATGGCTTATATCCCATATGTAAGCCAGCATAAGGAATCGCTTGAGTCCCAGCTTTTCAATTCGTTCGAGTCTACATATACTCATTCAAAGCTTGTTGATTGGGATGAGAAGAGTCTGGCCTTCATGCCGGTGCTCGTGGATTTAAGCGATGGTCGCAAGGTGTGTCTGATGGAAGCCGAACTGCTTGACTATCCGGGAATGTTCCTTTACAACGGGGACGGTGACAGCAGGCTTGAGGGATATTTTGCACGTCGTCCGAAGGAGTTGCAGCGTGGAGGTCATAACAACCTGCAGAAACTCGTCGTTTCGAGAGAGGACTACATAGCCGAGTGCAAGGCCTATGCGGAATTCCCTTGGAGAATCCTTTCTGTTTCTGAACGTGATATCGACATGGCGGACAATGATATGGTCTATCGTCTGTCCAAGGCTCCGGAAGGAGATTTCAGTTGGGTGAAGCCAGGTAAGGTGGCTTGGGAATGGTGGAACAGCTGGAATGTTCAGGGTGTTGATTTCAAGACAGGTGTCAATAACGATACGTACAAATATTATATAGATTTTGCAGCCGAGTACGGAGTGGAGTATGTCATCCTTGATGAAGGCTGGGCAGTGTCAGGAAAGGCTGATCTCTTCCAGGTTGTACCCGAGATCGATGTCAAGGAACTTGTTGACTATGCAGGTGCAAAGGGCGTGGGTATCATTCTCTGGGCCGGTTATAATGCTTTTGCAGATGATATGGAGAAGGTCTGCAGCTACTTCTCCGAGATGGGAGTGAAGGGTTTCAAGATCGATTTCATGGACAGAGACGACCAGCTGATGACAAAGTTCCATCATGAGGCTGCGCAGATGTGCGCCAAGTATCATCTTCTCTGTGATTTCCATGGTACATACAAGCCGACCGGTCTGCACAGGACTTATCCTAATGTCATAAACTTTGAGGGTGTACATGGCCTTGAGCAGTGCAAGTGGGCGGACTATACGATTTTCGATCAGGTCAAATACGATGTGACAGTACCTTATATCCGTATGGCTGCAGGCCCTATGGATTACACCCAGGGAGCTATGACCAATGCCACTCGTTATAAATTCAGACCTATATATGATGAACCAATGAGCCAGGGTACAAGGTGCCGTCAGCTTGCGGAATATGTCATCTTCGAGTCACCTTTGAATATGCTTTGTGACTCTCCGGTCAAATACAGGGCTGCATCCGAGTGTGCGCGTTTCATTGCTTCAGTTCCGACAGTATGGGATGAGACAGTCGCTCTTGACGGCAAGGTCGGTGAATACGTGGCTTTGGCCAGACGTTCCGGAGATGCATGGTTCGTAGGATCTCTTACCGACTGGAATGCACGTGAGCTTGTGTTTGACCTGAGTTTCCTTCCTCAAGGTGATTATAAGGTGGAGATATATCAGGACGGTGTCAATGCCGACAATTTTGCGACAGATTACAAGCACTATGAAACCGATCTCCCTGCAGACAGAAAGCTTAAGGCTGCAATGGCCCCAGGTGGCGGATGGGTCGCTAAGATTGTCCCTGTCAAGTAATACTCTTCTTTCGCTGTCGCTCGACATGACAGTGCAGGACAACTGACTCCACCCTATATAATGCAAGAAACCGACCATCAGACGTGGTCGGTTTCGTTGTTGATATGTGAGTTAAGGTCAGTTGACTTTGGTGAGGGTGACTGTCATTGTGTTGAAGTCGATTCTTACAACATAGTTTCCGCTTTCTGTATATCCAAGATTGTACGGAATCACCTGATTGTCACCTGTCGCATCTTTCAGTCCGATCTTGATATTGTCGTGTGTAGAGTCGCTGTACATGCAGTGCTCACTGCCCCAGTCATCGATACCCTTGTAGATCTTGAATCCTCTTGCATATGAAGCATCTCCCACGTTGAGGTTGATTGTAGCCTCATAGACGTTCTCTGCAACACTTGGAACAGAGATCCAATCTTGCCAATCAGTGTAATCTGCGAATGCTGCTCCATAGAGGTATGCATAGGTTGCTCCTGGCTGCGGCTGCTCTGGCTCTGGCTCTGGAGTTGGGGTGCCACCTGCTGGAGTCAGGGTCAGTGTGTTTGTTGTGAAGTCAACAAGGATTGTGTAGACTCCTGACTGAAGACCTGCGAGCAATGGATAGAACTGTGGCGCATCTTCGTAACTTGCGAGCTCCCAACCACGATAGTCGGTTTTTTCCCAATCCTGCACAGGGCCCCACTGGTTGCTCCAGTCGCTATTTTCAAAGAATTTGATACCATGTCCCTTAGGGTCGTCTTCGCCATTGTCAAGGTCCATCTGAACGTTCTCCTTCTGGAACTTGCCATCAGCTATCCTGTCAAGCTGTTCGAGTACCCATCCGTTGAATCCACCTGACATATAAAGAGTAGTAGGGTACTGCGATTCAATCACCTGATCAGCCTCAGTAAGTGTAAGGGTAACCTTCATTGTGTTGAGGTCGAGGCGTACGGTATATTTGCCATCCTTGAAATCAGGGTCAGAATCCTTAGGAACGAATCTGCAGTCCTTGTCCTTTGGCTTGATGGTCCAATACTCAGCAGCTGCATCATCTCTCTCATATTCTACCCAGTCTTCGTTATCGAACTTGAAAGAGCTGTTCTTGTAGATGTGGATATTATGGCCTTCAAAGATACCTGGTTCAATTTCATTGAGCTTCAGTTCCTCTGCCATCTCCCAGTTCTTGTCAAGTCCTTCTCCGAATACATAAAAAGGCTTGCTTGGCTCGAACACGTCACCGGTCTTTGTAAGGGTCACCTTAAGCGTGTTGAGGTTGACATTGACAGTATAGATGCCGCTTACATATTCGTACTGCAGAGGGTAGAACTGTGAGTCTCCGTCGTTTTCGGAAGCGAATACCTTGATATCTCCGAAAGCTGCTCCTTCTGCTGTGTCCTGACCATAGAAAGGATATGGCTCCTCTGAAACGAAGAACTTGAAGCCCTTGCCGTCCTCTGGCTTTCCGAAAAGCAGAGTCACTTCTGTTGCCTCATATACGCCTTCAGCTGTCTTTTCAAGGACGGTTGCTGTCTCCCATCCGCCAGGGCACGCGCCACCCTTCATGTGAAGTTCGTCAGGGAACACAACTTCAGCTGCAGGAAGTCCGGCTGTGAATGACTTCTGTGCAGAAGTCTTGCTCTGGTCTCCTGCTGTAGCTGTAACCACTGCGATCATATCGACGGCAGCGCCGCTCTGACAACCCATGTCATTGAGAAGCTCGGTGTAGTCATCTCCGTTGATTGCGAGTGCAAGTCCGTCAACATCAAAGGAAAGTCCATCCTCGAACAGGTCTTCACCTGCCTTACCTACATAAAGAGTATAGGCAACATCGAGTTTGGAGTTCTCGATAGTTCCGGATGTCCAGCTGAATGAAATCGAGTTCTCATTCGCTGTGACTGTGAGTTCAGGAGCGCTGAGGACATCCTTTGGACTATTTCCTCCATCAGGCTTCTTCTCCGGCTCCTCTTTTCCACAGGCTGCTGCCATTGCAACTATTGCCACGGCTGCCAATAATTTGAAAATTTTCTTCATAGCAAAATCAATTTTCAACAAATATAGAATAGAAAAGCATTCATCTGCGGCATTCGTCGTTATGGTATCATATCTTGATTGGATAGTATCATAAACCGTATTAACTTACAGTTTTTATCTTTGTTACGTGTGATGGCAGACATGGCTGTCAACCCCATTGGAAAATGTTTTCAGTGATACTTTCCGATATATGAATAGAAGAAGGATTGTATAAAATAATACAATATTATACAATGATGATACTATCGTATCCATTCAATTGCATATATCCGTCTAATTCATACTTTTGTTAAAATGTTAATTACCATTTACGCAAACTATGGATTATCAAGCAAGACTAGACAGCCTGAGGGCACAGCACTCGCAGCTGATTGAACGAGAGAATATCCAGGCCTCGTCAAACGGGGTCTGGACAAGATATCAATATCCGGTTCTGACTGCAGAACATGCTCCGTTGTATTGGAGGTATGACCTCAATCCGGAGACAAACCCTCTGCTGGTTGAAAGATTCGGAATCAATGGTGTGTTCAATGCCGGTGCAATAAAGATAGACGGAAAGTACACTATGGTGGCCAGGGTGGAAGGAAATGACAGAAAGTCATTTTTTGCAGTCGCACAGAGTGACAGCCCGGTCGACGGTTTCCGCTTCCTTCCTTTCCCTATAGATATAGGTAATCTCGGGGAGACCAATGTCTATGACATGAGACTAACCAGGCACGAGGACGGATGGATATATGGAGTATTCTGTGCGGAGAGGCACGATGTGACAGCAAAGGCTGGGGACCTCTCTTCTGCTGTGGCAGAGGCGGGCGTTGTGAGGACAAAGGATCTGAAGGTGTGGGAGAGACTTCCTGATATCAAGTCTCCAACCCAGCAGCGCAATGTTGTGCTGCATCCTGAATTTATTAGTGGTAAGTATGCCCTCTATACGCGACCTCAAGGCGGATTCATAGAAGCCGGCAGCGAGGGAATGGGTATCGGCTTCGCCCTGGTGGACGACATGTGCAATGCTGTGATTACCGAAGAGAAGATCATTGACAGCAGACTGTACCACACCATCAAGGAATGCAAGAACGGAGAGGGCCCTCATCCTTTGAAGACACCTCATGGATGGCTGCATATGGCTCATGGAGTGAGAGGATGTGCGGCTGGATTGAGGTATGTACTATATATGTATATGACATCTCTTGAAGATCCTGCCAAGGTCATTGCTGCTCCTCCGGGACATGTTCTTGCGCCTGTAGGTGAGGAAAGGACGGGCGATGTCAGCAATGTCCTCTTCACCAACGGCTGGATTGCTGACGAAGACGGATCTGTCTACCTGTATTATGCGTCAAGTGACACGAGGATGCATGTCGCAGTATCTACAATAGACAGACTGGTAGATTATTGTATGAACAGCGGTACGGACGGGCTTACATCAGAGACCTCGGTGCACAGACTTACCGCATTGGTAGAAAGCAATCTTCCATTCATAACAGAACAGGATAAATAATGACAGGTTTCCATAACATATTCACAGAATTTCCACCAATCTCCAATGATGACATCTTCGTCATCTTTGAAAGAAGGAAGACACAGTTCAATTTCCCAGTACATGTCCACCCGGAGTATGAAATCAATTTCATAACAGGGGCGGCCGGTGCCGTGAGGGTCGTAGGCGACAGTGTGGAAGAGGTGACAGATATGGAAATGGTGCTCATCACGGGAAGCAACCTCGAACATACCTGGAAGAACGGAGAAGACTTCGAGGGTAAGGACATATATGAGGTTACCATCCAGTTCTCGCCGGAACTCCTTGGAATAGAAGGTCTTCTGAACAAGACGCATTTCGCGCCTATAAGAAAGATGTTCCAGGACGGTCAGAACGGCATAGCCTTCTCCGAGATGGCGACAAGGCAGTGCAGTGCCATAATTCAGCAGATTCTGGCAAGTAAGGACGGATTTCATTCCTTCCTTCTTTTCCTTTCATTGCTGAATCTCATGGCTCATGATGACGGATACAGGGTCCTCTCAAATTCCAAGTTCAGTTCATATCATGAAGTGTACGACAGCAAGAACATCGGACTCATCATGGAATATCTGAACAGGAATTTCCACCGCAAGGTGACTTTGGAGGAGGCGGCATCCGTTGTCAATATGAGTGTGCCGTCATTTGCCAGATTCATCAGGGCAAGGACCGGATTCAGTTTCGTGAACTGTCTCAATAACATAAGGGTCGGCAGCGCGGCAAGACTGCTGATAGATGAGCCTGCAGAGACCATCGCTTCAATCGCGTACAGGTGCGGCTTCAACAATCTGTCCAACTTCAACAGGATATTCAAGTCAAAGAGAGGCATTACTCCGAAAGAGTTCAGAAGTTATTACAAGAAAAACAAGATCATAATATGAGAAAACTATTGTTCTTACTGTCGGCTTTCTTCTTTCTGGCAGGATGCAGGGGCACGGATGCTCCCTGCGATCCGATGGCGGAGCAGCGTGTCCATGACCTGTACGGCAGGTTGCTGCAGCTGAAGGATAAGGGCGTGATGATCGGTCATCAGGATGACATGATGTACGGTCATGCGTGGGAGTATGAGGAAGGAAGGTCAGACATCAAGGAAGTATGCGGGGCTTATCCTGCAGTCATGGGATGGGATCTCGGAGGCATCGAACTGGATGACACCTGCAATCTGGACGGTGTGCCTTTCGACAAGATGAGGGAAGCCGTGGCAAAGGCTGATGCCATGGGATGTGTCGTCACACTTTCGTGGCATATGCGCAATCCTGTGACCGGAGGCTCTTCATGGGATCTTTCAGGAGGTAATGTGGTCAGGGAAGTGCTTCCTGGCGGCAGCTGCCATGAACTTTACAGGGAGTGGACAGACAAATGCATTGCATTCCTCAAGTCTCTCAAGGATGCTGATGGCAATTCCATTCCGGTGGTGTACCGTCCCTATCATGAAAACACCGGAGGTGCGTTCTGGTGGGGTGCACTTTCATGTGAACCGGAAGATTATATCGCTCTTTGGAAATGGACGGTTGAGTATATGTACGATTCTGATGTCCATAACCTCTTATATGCTTACTCAACCGACATTTTCTGGAGCGAGGAGGAATATATGCTCCGCTATCCCGGCGACGAATGGGTTGACATCATGGGATGGGATGCATATCACAGACCTCAGGAATGGGATTTCCTGAAAGGAATGGCTGATATGGCAAAGACCGTAAGCACCCTCGCGGCAGAGCATCACAAACTTGCAGCCTTCACGGAAACCGGCCTTGAGTCCGTGTATATCAATGATTGGTGGACAGGATATCTCCTTCCGTCTGTGAGAGGATATGGATTGAGCTGGGTGCTTCTGTGGAGGAATTCGCAGGAGATGGAGGATCATTTCTTTGCACCTTTCAAGGGACATGAATCGGAAGATGATTTCAAGAAGATGATCGATGAAGAAGATATATTAATTGTCAATGATATAATATGATACATGATATGAGAAGAATCTGTTTTTCACTGATGTCATTCGCACTGCTGCTATGCGGTTGTAAGGAGGATGTGTATAATCCGTATCCGCCGGTTGAACCGGAGCAGGTGACTTACGCCGATCCGGACATGACGGAGCAGACAAGGAACCTGCTTGATAACATGAAAAGACTCTCCGAGGAGGGCAAGACCATGTTCGGCCATCAATGTTCCACTTTATATGGAATCGGATGGTCCGGCGAAGCAGGCCGTTCCGACATCAAGGATATCTGCGGGGACTATCCTGCAGTCGTAGGCTGGGATCTGGCTGAAATAGAGCTGGGTCACGAGGCTAATATTGACGGAGACAATTTCGCAGCAATCAGGGAACTGATCAAGCAGTCGTATACAAGAGGAGGCATCACTACATTGAGCTGGCATGCCACCAACCCTGTCACAGACGGCACTTCGTGGGATATCACTGAAGCAGTGTACAGAATCATCCCGGGAGGAGACCTGCATGAAAAATTCCGTGGCTATCTCGACAAGGTAGCGGAGTTCATAGGCAGCCTCAAGGTTGGAGAAGAAATGGTTCCTGTGCTTTTCCGTCCTTGGCATGAGCACTCAGGCAGCGGATTCTGGTGGGGTAACGGCAACTGCACTCAAGAGCAGTTCGTTGCATTGTGGAAATTTACAGTCGAGTATCTCAGGGACACCAAGGGTCTCCACAACATATTGTATGTGTTCAGCACAGACATAGTCTCTTCGCAGAGCGCATATCTGAATTTCTGGCCGGGAAGCGAGTGGGTGGATGTCTTGGGTATCGATGCATATGAAAGACCAGGCTGGACATTGCCGGAGAACGGCATCAGGCTCATGCGTCTGCTCAACCACATATCTTATCAGAAGAACAAGCCTTTCGCCTTCACCGAGACCGGTGTCGAGTGCAATACCACTATGGACAAATGGTGGACAAAGAATCTGGCAGCATCCTTCAAGGACCTCTCTCCTGCATATGTGCTTGTGTGGAGAAACAAGGATATGTCGCATTTCTATGGCCCGTATCCGGGATGTGTGTCTGAAGATGACTTCAAGGCTTTTGTCGCATCCGACAATATATTGTTGGAAAGTGAAACAGGCAATATATATGAATAGGCTGTCATTCATATTACCGCTGTTCCTTGCTCTTGGCTGCTCTCATGTGGAGGAAGTCAAGGAGTATATTTCATCGTCATGGGACAGCACGGTCCGTTACAATCCTGAAGATGACGGGACCTTGCTCGGACTGCCGTATCCTTATACGGTCCCTTGTCCCGAAGGCACCTTCCAGGAAATGTATTATTGGGATACATTCTTTACCAACGAAGGACTGCTGAAGGATGGAAGATCCGACCTTGCCCTGGGCAATGTGGAAAATGTCATGTATATGGTGGAGAGATATGGATATATGCCTAACGGCAGCAGGACATGGTACCTGAACCGTTCGCAGCCGCCATATCTGGCATGGATGGTAGAGTCTGTCTTCGAGCAGACCCGTGATACATTATGGCTTTCACGTGCCTATGACGTGATTGCGAAGGAATATGCGTTCTGGGTGGACGAGAGGTCGGTGTCCGGCGGATTGTCCTTCTATTCTTCTGCTGCGGATGATGCTCTGGCCGAGGAGTTCGTCTCTACGGGATCCCAGAGGTTGAGACATGATTTCATGTCGGAATGTGCCTCGCATGAGGACATGCTGAAGATGGGACGGCATTTTGCTGCCGAAGCAGAGTCGGGTTGGGATTTCAATCCGAGATTTCAGAGACGTTGTGAGGATTTCTATCCTGTGGACCTGAATGCCAACCTCTACCATTATGAGAAATTGATGGAGAAGTTTTCCGTAATTCTGGGTGAAGGCAATGAACTGCTGTGGTCCTTGAGGGCGGAACAGAGGAAGCAGCAGATGCTGACGCTGATGAAGGGAGAAGATGGCATCTTCTATGACTATGACTACAGGTCAGGACAGAGAAGCCCTGTGGTTTCTGCCGCAGTATTCAATCTCCTTGCAGCTGATGTGCTTGACGAGTCTGATGCGCAGCTTCTTGTGGAAGCAGTGATGGACAAGCTGGAATGCAGGTATGGTCTGGCAATGTGTGCGGAAGGGGATTATGGTCATGATTATCAGTGGTCTTGGCCATACGGATGGGCTCCCGGAGCATATATGGCTGTGCGTGGCCTTGAAAACTATGGCTATCGCGCTGAGGCGCGACGTCTGGCTGAAAAATACGTGGACTCCATATGCAGAATTTACCGGCGCACCGGTACGCTATGGGAAAAATATAATGTGACCGACATATTCGAAAATGTTGATGCCGAGTATGAAACACCTCAGATGTTAGGATGGAGTGCGGGAACATTATTGTATCTGGTTGATTATCTTGAAACACAAAAACTATGAGAAGACTGATTGTAATTACTTTGTCTCTGGCGGCCCTGCTGTCATCGGCGGTGACCGCTTCGGCTCAGCGGAGTGTCTCCGGAACAGTGGTTTCCGGACAGGAACCTGTGATAGGCGCTCTTGTGTATCTGCAGGGGACACAGTCCGGTACGGTTACCGACGTAGACGGACATTTCGTCATTACGGCATCTGATGGTGCTGTCCTGTGTGTGGAATGTCTGGGATACAAGACCCGCAAGGTGACTGTGGAAAAGAATATGATGGACTATCTTATCGAACTGGAGGTGGACAGCCAGATGCTTGAAGATGTCGTCGTAGTGGGCTACGGAAGCATGAAGAAGAGTGACCTGACCGGTTCTGTGGCTTCCGTCAAGATGGATGCTCTCCAGGACAGGAGCAGCAATTCAGTTGAGGGACTGCTTCAGGGAAGGGCTGCCGGACTTCAGGTGCTCAATACTTCGCAGGATCCCGGTGCCGGCTCCATAATACGAATCCGTGGAAACAGTTCGCTCAACGGTTCGAATACTCCGCTCATAGTGGTGGACGGATTCCCTCTTGGAGAGGCAGGTAATCTCTCACAGATAAACCCGGCTGACATCGCATCGATAGAGATATTGAAGGATGCTTCGGCAGCTGCCATCTATGGATCACGCGGTGCCAACGGTGTTATTCTTGTTCAGACCAAGAGGGCTGAGCAGGGCAAGACAACGGTCAGCGTGAAGCACCAGACAACTGTCGGTCATTTCACCGAACCACTGAATATATGGAGGGATCCTCTGCTGATGGCCCAGATCGCCAATGAGGAACTGGTCAATGCAGGCCTTTCACCGACATACATCGGTGCATATACTAACGGAGTGTACTATCCTTCGCTCCTTGAAATCGAAGAAGGCAAGTGGAGCAATACAGACTGGTCGAAGGTCGCTCTCCGTACCCCTGTGGTCAATAATACATCCGCTTCCGTTGCCTATTCGACTGACAAGGTGGCTATGAATCTCAGTCTCAACTACTTCGACGATCAGGGAGTCTACATCAAGGACAGTTTCAACAAGACCAATGTAAACTTCAATTCGATATATCACCTTTCAAAGGCTGTGACAATCCAGGCGTCATCGATCCTCTCCTTCCATGGAAGGAACGCCAACAATACACTGGAGTACGGACGTAATCCTTTGTGGCCGGTCTATGACAGGAACGGTGAATATTTCCTTGCTTCGGAAACAGATTTCGGACATCCTCTCCTCACGACTGACAATGTCAAGAACCAGACAGACGGCAAGGACTTCATTACGTCACTGGCTGTCGAAGCAGAACTTGTAAAAGGTTTGAAGCTGAGGTCCCAGCTCAACTACAGTTACCTTACAAGCATGCAGGATGTATATTATGCCTCAAACACATCGCAAGATGCCTTTGACCTCAAGGGACAGGCCCAGATGAACACCTGGTCTTCACAGGATATCCTCTCCGAGACATATCTTACCTATTCCGGAACGTCAGGAAGACACAATTATTCGGTGATGGCTGGACATTCCTTTGATAAGGCGACAGCAAGAGGACTTTATACCACAGCCTACGGCTTTGTCAATGATTCTCTTCAGAACGAGGACATGAGTGCCGGTGATCCTGAAAAGAACTACATATCCAATTCATATTCGGACAGCAGGATGTTGTCATTCTATGGCCGTGCGAACTATGCTTACGATGACAGGTATCTGCTTACGGTTACAATGCGTGCCGACGGCTCGTCAAAATTCGGTGCTCACAGCAAGTGGGGTTACTTCCCGTCTGCTGCAGTCAGCTGGAAACTCCATAACGAGGAATGGATGAAGGGCAATCCTGTGTTTGAGGAGTTCAAGCTCAGGGCCAGCTTCGGTGTATCGGGTAATCAGGGTATCTCTCCTTATCAGACACTCAACCGTTTCGGAACGGAGAAATACTGGTCTGACGGAAAATGGCAGACTGCGGTAGGTCCGGGTTATGAGGTAGGACGTGAGGGTGCGAATGACCGATATGTGCTCTGGGGCGGTATCTCCAATCCTGAACTCAGGTGGGAGACTACAAATCAGTTAAACGTGGGTGCCGACATTACTTTTAAAGGTAACGGTCCGAGAATCACCGTCGATTATTATGAGAAATATACGACAGACCTTCTCAGGGAAAAGTTCCTTCCGCTGTCCAGCGGATATGACAAGATGTGGGTCAACGACGGAAGTATCCTCAACAGGGGATTCGAGGTCACAGTGGATGCCAACATCGTGAACAGAAGGGATTTCTCTCTTTCAGGAACTTTGATATTCTCCCTGAACAGAAACACTGTCACAGGACTCGGAAATGCAGTTTCAAGCGGTCTGAACATCGATCCTGCAACAGGAATGCAGTATGAGTTCTGCGGATCTTCTCTGGATACGTTCAGCGCGACACCTTGTATCTATGCTGTAGGATATCCGATGTATTCTTTCTACGGATATAGAGTGGACGGCATTATCCAGAAGGGTGAGGATCCTGGTTTCATGAGCAATGACGGCAAGGATATGCCGGGTGAACTGAAGTATGTCGACCTCAATGGCGACTATGCCATTGACGAGCGTGACAGATGTGTGATCGGTGACCCGAACCCAGACTTCACTGCCAGTCTCAACCTCAGCATGAGATGGAAGGGCTTCGATGCATCCATCTTCCTGAATGGAGTATACGGAAACGATGTGATCTATAACGGATATACATATGACCCGAGAGTGAAGATCAAGAGATGGACCATCGACAACCCTACAGACAAGTATCCGAGCCTCAACTCGACAAGAAGTTATCTGTTCTCGGACTACTTCATCCAGGACGGTTCTTATCTGCGTATCCAGAACCTGTCACTCGGCTACACCTTCAATTTCAAGCAGGTCCTGAGCAGTATCAGAGTCTTTGCTGATGTGGATAACCTCTACACTTTCACGTCTTTTGACGGATATAACCCGGAAGTTGGAGTGGACGGTATCTATTGGGGTGGCTATCCTAAACTCATAAGATGGTCTTTGGGTGTTGATATTAATTTCTAATGCAATGAAGATGAAGAAATATATATTGATGATGTCGATGGCTGCATTGTTCATGACGTCCTGCAGCCTTGATGAGAAGTCGTATGGCTTCTATTCGAACGACAATTTCTACAAATCGGAGGAGGATGCGACTTCTGCTCTGCTGTATGCATACAATGCGCTTACATTCCTGGAGTATTCACGAGGCATATTCTATCTCGGAGATATTCCTACGGAGACCATGAGCCCGAAGACTGACGAAGCGGGAGATGTCTACCAGCTTGAAAACTGGATCTGTACCAATCAGACGGAGCAGCTCGAGTATTATTTCAAGTTCTGCTATATCGCCATCAACAGGGCGAATTCCGTTCTTGCCAATATAGACACGCCTTCCGTTCCGGATGAAGCCAGGAAGCGTATCAGCGGAGAGGCATATTTCCTGAGAGCATGGAACTACTTCAATCTTATGCGTAACTTCGGAAAGGTTCCTGTCCACAAGGAGGCGGTCAGCGAACTGTCAATGACCACTGCTCCGATGGCCAAGGACTTGGATGAGATATTCGACCTGATACGCAATGACTGCTGGAAGGCCATATCTCTCCTCGGTGTCAACAAGGAGTTCGGAAGGGCCGACAAGGTCGCTGCCGAGTCCCTCCTTGCCAAGACCTATCTGACTGTGGCTTCTGCCAAGGAGAACAGGGCATATCTCTACTCTGATATGGATGTGGAGGTGAGCGAGATGTATGACAGCTGCGCATTCTATGCAGGTAAGGTCATCAATGACTACAAGGCGCAGTATGACTTCGATGAAGACCTCAAGCACATCTATGATGTAAATTATCCTGACGGTCCTGAACATATCTTCATCATGCCGATCGAGCGTTCCGGAACCCAGGAGGGCAACTATTCGAAGCTTCCTCTGATGTTCCTTCCATCCAACAGTTCTATCCCGTTCTATATCAAGTATTCCGACGGCTCGCTGCAGAGGGCGAACGGAAACGGTTGGGGAGTGTTCCTTTGCAATGATGATTTCGTGGAGAATACATTCAGTCCGGCGGACAAGAGAAGGACAGAACTTATCCACCGCGATATCTATGATGCGTCAGGTAATCCTATCATGCCGAATCAGGTGAAGGGTTATTACACAGCCAAGTATGTGGATCCGGACTTCATCGGTGAGAGGACAAGTGCCAGACCTTATCTCATAAGATTTTCTGACATCGCGCTTGTGTATGCAGAGGCGGCTGGCCCTGTCGAGGGACTGCCTGTGCTAAACAGGATAAGGGAAAGAGCCGGTCTTCTTCCTCTGCCGGAAGGCCTTGACGCAGCCGTATACAGAAAGGAAGTTATTAAGGAAAGAGCTCTGGAGCTTGCGTTTGAAGGACATCGTCTGTATGACCTGAGGCGTACTGCAACAGTTACGCTCACAGATATGAAGGCCGCAGGGCTATCTGAAATGGAGACAGCCTTCTTCCCGATTCCACAGAGAGAAATTGATTTGAATCCTAATTTGTAAAGATATGAGACGTTCTGTCATAATGTTTATATTGCCGTTGCTGCTGGCGGTGTCCTGCACCAAGCAGATCAATCAGGATATTCCGAGCAATGAGTGTTCGATTCTTGATATAAGGGTCTTCGGACAGCTTGGAAAGCCTGAGATTGTGCGTCTGGATGAGACTTCAGGCGAGGTGACTCTCTTTATCAACAAGACGGATGACTATCCATGGAGTGAGGTGAAGGTCGAGTCCATAGCGCTATCCGCCTATGCCGGCTCGGATCTCGGTGAAGATGCCGTGCTGGACTTCTACAACCCTCAGAGAAAGGCAGTCATCACTGTGACTTCGCAGACCGGAAAGTCGGTGGAATGGACTATAATACTCAAGCCGTACGAGGCCTTTTACGCCGGAGTATGGAAGGTGATTGATGCAAAGATATATGTCGATCAGAATATTTCAGGATGCGGAACCGGTTCGTGGGCTACTCCAATGGGCGGAGATGAATTCGGGCTGTTCTTCACGCCGGAACTGGATAATATCATAACTATTGATATGAATACAGAGATGGTTGACGGAAAGTTTACAGGAACCATCACCAATGATGCGGGAGCGGATGGCGCATGGGGCGAATTCAAGGGCGTATGGCCGGGAGAATATCCCGAGGATGCTCCTCTGGATATGACAGCAAGATTGAGGCATCTCCTTCCTGTCGGAGAATCAAGCTGGATTCTTGACCTTACAACCAATGAGATGAAGATCACAAACAGGAACATAACCTCTACCATGACGTTTGAAACCGATGAGTGGGGCAATATGGTCTTTGTGTTCAATCTTCCGAATGCGGCACAGGAAATCGGAGGCTCGAATTTCTATGATAATTTCTGGAGAAGCAGCTACAGATTCACTTATATTGTAAATCCGCTCTAGCGATATGAAAGAATCATTCAGACAGGAACTTACGGGTAATATCCTCCCGTTCTGGAGTCGGATGATCAGAGAAGATGGAAGTTTTCCTGGCCGTATTGATATAGACGGCCGGGAGGATTTTTCTGCTCCGACAGGTGCAGTGATGGCCTTCAGGATGTTGTGGATGTTTTCTGCTGCATCCCGTGCCGTTGCGGATCCCAGGTCGTCGGCTCTGGCAGACCTGCTCTACGGCTATGTGACGCGGACTTTTATTGACAATGAAAATGGAGGTGTCTGGTGGTCGGTCTCTCCTTCAGGGGATGTGCTGTCTTCCAAGAAGCAGAGTTATGCGATAGGCTTCGCCATCTATGCTCTTTCGGAATATGCCCTCCTGAGTGGCTCGAAGGAGGCAGAGGATATGGCTATGAAATTGTTCCGCTGTCTTGAGGAAAAGGCTTGGGATGCATATGGCGGAGGATATGTCGAGGCACTTTCGGCTGACTGGTCCCCTCTTGAAGACGTGCGTCTGAGCGAGAAGGATATGAATGCAGTATTCACAATGAATACACATCTTCATATTCTTGAACCATATACCAATCTGTATCTGCTGACATCAGACGACGATGTACGTTCTGCGGTCCTTCGTCTTCTGGATATCTTCCGGGACAGGATCTACGACCCTGCGACATGTCACCTTGGCTCGTTCTTCAATTCTTCTTGGGAAAGGCTAGATACGGAGATTTCATATGGTCATGACATTGAAGCCTCATGGCTCATTTGCGAGGCTGCGGATGCCATAGGCTGCGATGACCGGTCATATTACGACATGGCTGACAGGTTGGTGGAGGCTTGTGAGGATGGTTTCCGAAGTGACGGCAGTCTTGTATACAGATATGATTCAGGACATTGCGATGAGGAACGGCATTGGTGGGTGCAGGCGGAATCTGTGGTCGGACTTATGAGGATGTATCGTCGAAGCGGAGATGAAAGGTGGTTGGAAAAGTGCCGGAAGACATGGACTTATATTCGAGAAAATATCATCGATCCGCAGGGAGGTGAGTGGTTCTGGAGCCGTCTGCCCGATGGTGCTGTCAACCGGAATGAAGATAAGGCCGGATTCTGGAAATGTCCTTATCATAATGGAAGAATGTGTGTTGAAATGTTAAAGGATCTTATTGATGAGTAAAGTCAGGTTTACAGAAAAGGTGGGTTATGGATTCGGAGACATGGCGTCTTCGATGTTCTGGAAGGTGTTTTCATATTATCTTCCATTCTTTTATTCCAATGTCTTCGGTTTGACTCTTGACCAGGTGGCCTTGCTGCTTATCGTCACAAGGGTATGGGATGCGGTGTCAGACCCGATGATGGGAGTGATTGCTGACAGGACCCGGACCCGGTGGGGCAAATATAGGCCATACCTGTTGTTCATGGCTGTGCCTTTCGCCCTTTGCGGCGTACTGCTTTTTACGACTCCTGAATGGGGCCCTCAGGCAAAGCTCATATATGCATATTGTTCTTATATTCTGATGATGACGGTCTATACAGGAATCAATGTGCCGTATGGCGCAATGTTGGGTGTCATGACCGACAACAGTTCCGAGAAGACAGCATTATCTTCATACAGGATGTTCTTTGCATATATAGGAAGTTTCATCGTGCTGTTCGTGTGGGAACCGCTGGTTGAATGGTTCAGCGCTTCTATGACACTTCAGGGCAGCTGGCAGGCTTCAATGACTGTAATTGCGGTAGTCTGTGTCGTTCTTTTCGGACTCACCTTTGCGCTTACGCGTGAGAGAATCACAACCAGGACTTCAGGCTCCGTCATGCAGGACATGAAGTCTCTCCTGAGAAATGCTCCTTTCTGGATACTTGTGTGCGCTGCTCTGTGTTCCAACCTGTTCAACACCCTGCGTGGCTCGACTGTGGCCTATTTCTTCAAGGATTATATCCCGGCGGATTCCCATCTGGTTTTCGGAGGGCTTTCAGTATTGTTCTATGCCGGTCTTTTCCTTTCGGTGGGAGAGATATCCAATATGGCAGGTGTGGCATGTGCGGCTCCTCTTTCTACCCGTATCGGAAAGAAGAATACCTTCTTCTGGTCCATGCTGGTGCTTGCAGTCCTTTCTGTTGCATTCTTCTTCATACCGGTGACTCCTGCCGGATTTTTACTTATGGTGCTTTTCCAGGTGCTGATCAGCGTCTTCACCGGAATCATTTCCCCTCTCTTATGGAGCATGTACGCTGATGTGGCCGACTATTCGGAGCATAGATACGGCTCTGCATCGACGGGACTCATATTCTCGTCCAGTTCAATGGCACAGAAGTTCGGAGGTGCATTCGGTGGTGCCATGGTCATGTGGCTTCTTGCCGCTTTCGGCTATCAGACTGCAGAAGGCGCTGTGCAGACAACAGAAGCACTGACCGGACTTAATCTCCTTATGAGCATCATCCCTGCCTGCATTGCACTTGTAGCCATGATTCTTATCCGATTCTATCCTCTGACCCCTTCCCGCATGTCGGAGATTGAATCCGACCTCAAAGTCAGAAGAGGATAGCGACTTCGTCGATTGCGACCGAGCTGCACATTGTCATTTCGACCGAACGAAGTGAGTGGAGAAATCTCCATCACAGACAGTAAACAGATGTCTCGACTCCCGCTGGTCGCTCGACATGACAGTGCAGGACAACTGACTCCACCCTATATAATGCAAGAAACCGACCATCAGATGTGGTCGGTTTCGTTGTTGATATGTGAGTTAAGGTCAGTTGGCTTTGGTGAGGGTGACTGTCATTGTGTTGAAGTCGATTCTTACAACATAGTTTCCGCTTTCTGTATATCCTACGTTGAATGGAATCACCTGATTGTCACCTGTCGCATCTTTCAGTCCGATCTTGATATTGTCGTGTGTAGAGTCGCTGTACATGCAGTGCTCACTGCCCCAGTCCTCAATACCCTTATAGACCTTGAATCCTCTTGCGTATGAAGCATCGCCTACATTGAGGTTGAGGGTAGTCTCATAGACGTTCTCTGCAACACTAGGAACCGGAATCCAGTCTACCCAGTCTGTATAGTCTGCGAATGCTGCTCCATAGAGGTATGCACAAGCCGAAGGAGTAAGGCTGACTGTTTTTGTTGTAAAGTCTACATCGACAGTGTAATATCCTGACTGGAAGCCGGCAAGCTGAGGGTAGAACTGTGGTGCGTCTCCGTAGCTTGCGAGTTCCCATCCACGATACTCGGTGTGTTCCCAATCCTGCACAGGGCCCCACTGGTTGCTCCAGTCGCTATTTTCAAAGAATTTGATACCATGTCCCTTACTGTCATCTTCCGAACTGAAGAAGTTGAAATAGTAGTCCTGAAGCTGGAATTTGCCATAGGCAATTTTCTGCATCTCTACAACTGACCAGCCGTTGAAGCCGCCGCTCATAAATAATTGATAAGGATATCTCTCGTCCGGAGTTGCACCGGTTGCAGGAACTACGCTGACCTTCATTGTGTTGAAGTTGATGGTTATTGTGTACACCCCGGATTCAAAATTCGGATCAAGTCGCTTCAGATAGAACTGAGGGTCTCCTCCGATGTTGCTTACCAGGTCAAATCGGATGTGGTCAACAGATTTAGAAGATGGGCACATGCCATAAGCCACATCCCAGTCCGGCTCACCATCGTTATTTACACCGAATATTTTAAATCCCTCATAATGGAATGGCTGGGCATTATCCCAGTTCTCCGGTATACCCCAGATGTAAGTGAGTGAACAGGTAATCTCAAAAATTCCATCTCCATCAGAATCATCGAGTTTCCTCATATTCTCGGCACCAAATCCCCAGTTAAATGGATCGCCTGACAGATAGATGCTGGTAGGGATGACATCAGGTGATTTAGGGTCCGCCACATAAGGGATTCTTGTAGTGTAGATGTGTCCGGCAGCAGCAGGGAATGCTCCGGCTGCAAGTCTTTCCATTGAGCCGCCGTCGCTGTCGAAGAACTTCAGGTTGAAGCCCTGGCTATAGGTCTGAGCAGGTATCGCTGCAATGATCTCATTGCCGAGAGCAATCGGAGCAGCACAATTGACTGTCAGTGAGCTTGATGCCTCTCCCGACATTGTGAGAGTCGAGTAGTCAGTGGTGAATGCGCCGCTGATCTTTTCTCCACCGATTGCGGTGAGTTCGAGTGAGGTGATCTGTGTTCCATCTCCCTGTGGGACAAATGCGATATATGCCATTGCATGTTCAAAGGTCACACCGTTCTCGTCACCTGTTCCGAGCAGCACTCCCGCATCCGGATCAAAACTTCCCTCCGCATAGTCATGAGTTGCCGGAAGCACACCTGATCCGACAGATGTCATGACTGAAGCAGGATAGGCAGCCTTGAAAGGAACTGTAAGCTGGTTCTGGAAAGAGAATTCTGCGGATTTGTATCCTCCTTCTGCCAAAGGAGCAGATTCGCTTCCATTGATGTCGATCTTGTCTCCGTTCTGCCAGAGTACAGGCCATGTTGTGCCGTTGTTTTCACCCAGGACAGTTTTCGTCAGGTCAGTGCCTACGGAAACTGTCACCTTTGTACCATTGATGGAAGGCATTTCTTTCTGGCATGATGCAAGGACACATGCCAAAACGCTAAATATGAATAACAATCGTTTCATAGTCAATATTTTCTTTAAAGGTGACACGCCTAGACCCAATTGAATGGATCCTCTTGCTCAACGGTGAGATCGTTGATCTGACCATCCTTCGTACTGGCACACAGGATTCCAGTGGCAACCAGTTCGGTAATCTTGCACTCCGGAGTCTGGTATCCGGCAGTCTGCAGTTCAGAAATTTTCTTGTTCATACCTTATATTGATTTTATTGTTATTCGTACATGTTGGCGAGGTCGTTCTCCAGAAGGATGTCATTCTTTCCTGCAAAAACGAGGAAGTCATCTGCAGAATAGCATCCCGGAAATGCGTTATAGTATTCTGGGAATCCTCCATCTGTCGGATATCCGTCATTTCTCCACACCAGAGCATATGACACCTTCTTGCCGTTCAGGAGAGGGTAGAGCTTCTCTGTCCACCAACGCTGGTTGTATCCATATTTAGGGTGTCCCGGATTGTTGTTCGAGAGTCCGGTCTCGGTGATGGCGAATGGCTTACCTTTCTCTTCTGCAAGACTCAGGGCGTGATTCACGACATTTGCTACGCTTGCATCAAAGTTTGAATACGCAGTCTCATAAGCATCCAGTCCAAGGATATCGACATATTCGTCACCTGGCCATGCGTTCATATATACGTACTTGTCAATACCTGCCTCATTCCAGCACAGATGGTGCAGGTCCGGAGAGTATGCCCAGATGAGGTTGTGTACATTCTTGGTCCTGGTCAGATAGTCGAATGTCCATTTCCAAAGCTTTTTGTAGTCGTCATTGGAGTTGTTTCCGACACTCCACCAGAATCCGGAATTCCACCCCCTGTCGGTATGCTCATGCCAAGGCCTGAATATGACAGGTATGAGCGTTCCGTCTGAAGCTGTGAGCGACAGGAGGAATTCTGCCGCCTTGTCCACCCATCCGCGGAACTTGTCATGGTGCGATCCGCCAGGAAGAATCTTGCTGATAGGATGGTCGGATGCGTTGTTGTATCGTCCGTCTGTCACTGGGTTGTTGCAATGCCATGATATTGTGTTGACCGCACCTCTGTCGTATGCTGCAATGATATGCGAACGTATCTTATTGAATGGTATTCCGTCAAGATTGTTTGTCGCTCCATTCTCAATATGTCCTATCTCCCATCCGCATACTGCAGGGTGACTTCCGGTGAGGTCTTTGGTGTCGGACCTGTTGGTGTCGTTGGTGCCGGCGCTCCAGGAATTCGCACCGTTGATTCCCTGTGTTGTAGGCATCTGTACTCCGAACATTGTTCCGCCTTCGTCGGCAAGTCTCTTCATGTTGGCATACAGTCTCTCAGTCTGCTCGGTTGCATTCTTGTCGCTGAGCATCCTTACAGGCTCATCTGATGCGGTCACCGTCAGCTTCATGGTCTTGAAGTCGATGGTGATGTTGTATCTGCCTGATGTATAACCGAGCTTCTTAAGGTAGATCTGATTGTCTCCTATGATGCTTGTCAGGTCAAATCTGATGTTGTCGGCAGTCGAGCCTTCACACATACCATATTCAATGCCTCCGTTGTATGATCCGTCATCGAAGGCCGATGCGATCTTGAAGCCCTGACCGTTTGCATTATCCCAACTCAGGTCGAGGTCAGCAGTTATCGTGAATACTCCGTTTGTTCCGTCGACTCTTTGCGGATTCTCCCATCCCCAACTGAAGGCGTCTCCCAACAGATATATGGTGTTTGGAATATTTGCAGGGATTTCCGGCTCCGGCTCCGGTTCTGGTTCCGGCTCTGGCTCCACTGCCTTCGGAGTCAAGGTCACCTTCATGGTGGTGAAGTCGACTAGTACGGTGTATATGCCGGACTGCATGTCGGCAAGCATAGGATAGAACTGAGGTGCATCGTTGTAACCAGCAAGTTCCCATCCGCGGTAGCTGGTATTTTCCCAGTTTTCCTTCGGACCCCACTGTCCGGGCCATCCGTTTTCTGTGCTCTCGAAGAACTTGATGCCGTGTCCCTTAGGGTCTGTCTCATCGTTGAAGAAATCAAATTCATAATCTGTAATGCGGAACTTGCCTTCACCGATCTTTTCCATCTGCACAGGCACCCATCCGTTGAAGCCGCCGCTCATATACAGAGTCTCAGGCAGACCGCCTGACAGCAGCGTCATCTTCTTTGTGTTCAGATTGATGATGACCGTGTACTCTCCGCTCTGATATCCCAACTGTCCGAGATAGAACTGCGGGTCGTCGTCAGGTGCTCCTGTGATATTGCTTCGGTGGTCTACTCCAATGTTTCCGAATTCTGAGTCTGTGGTCATGCCATACTCTCCTCCCCAGTCGTCGTCCTCCCAGAATTTGAAGCCATTGGTATCGTCATTACCGAAGTCGAATGTAAATTCTCCTTTATAGACTCCGTTCTCCACTTCAGAAATGACTGCTCTCGGATCTTTCGGTTCCCATCCCCATTCGAAGGCGTCTCCGGCGACATATAACTGTGAAGGGTAGTCAATACCTTCAGCATCAGGCTGATAAGTAAGGTTTGTGGTGTAGAAGTGACCGGCCTGGGCATTGAAGGTTTCTTGGTCTTTACGCGACATTGATTTGCCGTTCCTGTCCTTCGCCACGATATTGAATCCGTTTCTGTATTCACCTGCAGGTATGGCAACGACAATCGCTGTACCTGAACCTGTAGTGACATTACAGTTTACAGTTACGCTGGACGAAGCATCGGCTTCTGGTGAAATTTCAGTGTAGTCGGTAGTGAATCCTCCGCTGAGTTTCTCTCCTGCATTCGCAGTTATTTCCAGTGATGTCAGGACCGCATCAGTATCACCCTTTCCGAATTTAAAGGCAATATATGCCATTGCGTGTGACAGTCTGATGTCTTTCGTCTTGCCGTTTCCTACAAGCAGACAGGCGTTGCGGTCGAACTTGCCGTCAGATGATGTCTGTACTGCCGGAAGGTTTATGTTTCCGACACCTGTCACTGCCGCTGCCGGATATGCAGCCTTATATGGGGAACCAAGACTTCCGTTGAAAGTGAAGCTTGCAGATGCCATTCCACCCGCAGCAAGGGCAGCTGACTTCTGGCCGTTGACATCAATCATGTCGCCTCTTTCCCAAAGGAGCGATATGGTCGAACCGTTGCTGACTCCTGGGGCGACCTTTGAGTATGCCTTGTCAACCGCAAACTCCAGAACGGTTTTCTGTGGCTCAGGCCGCTCTTCTTTCATACAAGAGCCGAGTAGAATGCAAAGTAATCCCAACCGGATATAAAATAATCCCTTCATTTTTGAATCTGTTTTATCTGACAAACTCAAAAATAAGGGATTTAATCATATGATAAGGCCTGTTGAAATGATAGTACGAAAGAGTGATTCGATAGTATCAGCCGACTGTTATTATTTTCTCTTTCTGCGTCTTCCGGTAGGCTCTGAACTGTCAATTATCTCCTTGCATTTCTCTTCGGTCAGCGTTGCGGGATCTGTTCCTTTCGGAATCCTGTAGTTGCTTCCTGCGTGCTTGATGTACGGACCATAGCTGCCGTCAATCACCTGGATGTCGCTGTCCTTGTATTCTGCAATGATTCCGCCCTTGGTGTTATTAAGGCTGTCAGTTATGAGGGTCGCGCATGTGGCAAGGTCAATCTTGAGAGGGTCTGCGCCCTTTGGAAGCGAGATGTTCTTGTCGCCGTATTTGATGTATGGACCGAATCTTCCCTTAGTGCATACGATGTCGATACCGTCAAGCTGTCCGACAGTTCTTGGCAGTTCAAAAAGTTTTAGCGCCTCTTCGAGGGTGATGCTTTCGATCAACTGACCTGCACCGAGGCTTGCATACTGCCTGTCTGCGCCGTCACCTTTCTGTACATAAGGTCCATACTGTCCGAACTTCGCGACAAGCATCTGTCCGTCCTTTGGATCTACACCTAATTCGCGGCTTACGTTGCTGTACTCCCTGTTGCTCAGGCTGTCCTGTACAGTAGCGTGGAAAGGTCCGTAGAAATCGCTGATGAGTGCATTCCATGTAAGTTCGCCCTCTGCTATCTTGTCGAAATCCTTCTCGACATTTGCAGTGAAACTGTAATCAAGGATAGTCTCGAAATTCTTTACCAGATAGTCTGTAACGATGATTCCGATATCCTGTGGAAGGAGACGTCCCTTCTCTACGCCAGTCGTTTCTGTCTTAGCTGCCGATTTGATGACTCCGTTCCTAAGAGATAGGTTTGTGACATTATGCTTCACGCCGGTCTTGTCACCCTTTGTGATATAACCCCTGCCCTTGGTAAGAGTCGAGATGGTAGGAGCATATGTTGATGGACGACCGATACCAAGTTCCTCAAGCTTCTTTACGAGAGTTGCCTCGGAGTATCTTGAAGGAGCGGAAGTGAATTTGCATTCTGCAGTGATTTCCTGCTCGTACATTCTGTCGCCGATGTTCATCTCAGGAAGGATGACCATCTCGTCGTCCTGTGACGGCTCGTCTGTACTTTCGATATAGAGTTTGAGGAAACCGTCGAAAAGCACCTGAGTAGCCTGGACGTTGAACTTCTCCTCAGCCTTGTCGGAAGCTACCTTGATATCGGTCTTGAGAACTTTCGCATCCGCCATCTGGGAAGCTACTGTACGCTTCCAGATGAGTTCATAAAGCTTCTTCTCCTGTGGAGTTCCCTCGATTGTAGTGTTCTCGATATATGTAGGGCGGATGGCCTCATGGGCTTCCTGTGCACCCTTTGCCTTTGTCCTGTACTGGCGCACCTTCGAGTATTCTTCTCCGAAATTGTTGCAGATGAACTGCTTTGCAGTGTTGATTGCGAGAGACGAAAGGTTGGTCGAGTCGGTACGCATGTATGTGATAAGTCCGTGCTCATAGAGCTTCTGCGCGATGCTCATGGTCTGACTTACCGACAGTCTGAGCTTCCTCGAAGCCTCCTGCTGCAATGTAGAAGTGGTGAAAGGTGCTGCCGGAGTTCTTGCAGCCTCCTTCTTGTCGATGGATGATATGCTGAAAGTCGCTCCCAGACACTTTTCAAGGAATGCCTTGGCGCTGTCAAGATCAGGGAATCTTCTGTCCAACGTTGCCTTTACAATCACGTTTTCAGGTGTTCCCTCCGGATGGAAGATGGCGTCTACCTTATAATACTGCTCCGGATCGAATGCCAGAATTTCTCTTTCTCTATCTACGACAAGACGCAATGCCACCGACTGCACACGTCCTGCTGAAAGTTTCGGCTGGATCTTTCTCCAGAGTACAGGTGACAGTTCGAATCCGACAAGGCGGTCCAGCACCCTGCGTGCCTGCTGGGCATTCACAAGGTTCATATCGATCTGTCGCGGGGTGGCGATAGCGTTGAGTATCGCTGATTTTGTAATTTCGTGGAAGACGATTCGCCTGGTGTTGGCTTCATTAAGTCCCAATGTCTCGAAAAGGTGCCATGAAATAGCTTCTCCCTCACGGTCTTCATCGGATGCAAGCCATACGGTCTCTGCTTCCTTTGCGAGCTTCTTGAGCTCCGCCACTACCTTCTTCTTGTCTGCAGGGATTACATATTCCGGTCTGAAATCATCCTTGATGTCTATGCTGAGTCCGTTGTCCTGAAGGTCACGGATATGACCGAAACTGGACTTTACGATATAACCTTCTCCAAGAAATTTCTGAATTGTGCCAGCCTTCGCAGGTGACTCGACGATAACTAAATTTTTTCCTTCCATCATGCTCTTTGTCTCCACGTTTTTTTCAAAGAAAGTGCAAAGTAAGGTACAAACGGGGCAAATTTCCAAATTTTGTTGCTAATTTTGTCACCTTATATATATTGTCACCTAAAGGTGACCTGACAGAGAAAAATTTTATCATCAGATATGAAAGAAGCAACGAAAAAGAAAGTCATCAAATGGTTTTGGATTCTGTTCACGACTCCGATACTGTTTGCCATATCATTCATACTTCTTGTATGGGCTTTCGCCGATATACCTTCGTTTGAAGAACTTGAAAGCCCGGACAGCAACCTTGCCACTCAGGTAATGGGTGATGACGGACGTACCATCCTGTCTACATTCCATATCGAAAACCGTTCCTATGTCACTTATGAGGAACTGTCTTCAAATCTTGTGGAGGCCGCCGTGGCCACTGAGGATGTCCGTTTCTACAATCATTCAGGTATAGACGTAAGGAGTCTTGCGCGTGTTATCTTCAAGACCATCCTCGGTGGAAATTCAAGCCAGGGAGGCGGTAGTACCATCACCCAGCAGCTTGCGAAGACTCTCTACCCGAGAGCGGATGTCAGCAGCCGTATCCCGGGATTCTCAAAAGTCAAGATGGTGTGGATCAAGATGAAGGAGTGGGTGACTGCAGTGAAGCTTGAGCGCAGTTATACCAAGGAGGAAATCATCACCATGTACCTCAATCAGGTCTTCTTCGGCAGTAATGCCTATGGTATCAAGGCCGCATCCCAGACATTCTTTGCCAAGACACCTGCGGCTCTCACAGTGGAGGAGGCGGCAACATTGGTGGGAATGGTGAACAAGCCTACGCGTTATAACCCTGCTCTTAACCCGGACAAGTCTCTCGTCAGAAGAAATTTCGTCATCTCGCAGATGCAGAAGGCCGGCTATCTGACAAAGCAGCAGCGTGACTCTATCAGCCAGATTCCGATCACACTCTCCTATCAGGTGCAGGACCATAATGCGGGATCCGGACTCTATTTCCGGGAAATGCTCAAGAGGACAATGTCGGCAGGCGAACCGAAGAGGTCTTCTTATCACCAGTATGCAGACTATGTAGTCGATTCGCTTCTTTGGGCCGATGACGAACTCTACGGATGGCTTAACAAGAACACCAAGCCGGACGGAACGAAATATGATATTTATCGTGACGGTCTGCGTATCTACACCACTATCAACCCTAAGATGCAGAAATATGCGGAAGAGGCTGTGGAAAAGCATATCGCAGGTGACATGCAGAAACGTTTCAATCGTGAGGTGAGGTGGAAGAAGACTCCTCCGTTCGATGATGAGGTGCCGTCTGAACTTGTAGATGTCATCATGAAGAGGGCTCGCCGCGACAGCGACCGCTACCGCAGGATGAAGGCATCAGGTGCAACAGACGCACAGATCAGAAAGAGTTTCACAGAGCCTGTGGAGATGACCGTTTTTGCATGGAATGACGCCCGTAAGGTAGATACGGTGATGACTCCGGACGATTCAATACGTTACTATAAGAAGCATCTGCGTGCGGCTTTCATGGCCATGTCACCGGATAATGGTGAGATCAAGGCATATGTCGGCGGACCTGATTTCAAGGCATTCAAATATGACAACGCCCGTCAGGCGAAACGTCAGATCGGATCGACGATCAAGCCGTTCCTATATACCCTTGCCATGCAGGAGGGCATGTCTCCTTGCGACAAGGTTGCGAACGTTGCCAAGACATTCATCATCAACGAGGAGGATACATGGACTCCGAATACCACCGACAGGGATGAGTATATCGGAAAGATGGTGACCCTCAAATGGGGTCTTGCAAAGAGTTCCAACAACATCTCTGCCCATCTGATGAAGCAGTTCGGCCCGTATGCGATGGTCGAGATGATGAGAAAGATGGGAGTCGGCAGCTACCTTGATCCCGTGCCGTCTTTGTGTGTGGGTGCTGCGGATATATCGCTTTATGAAATGGTCGCTGCATATAACACCTTCCCGTCAAAGGGAGTTTACGTAAGACCTGTCTTCGTCACAAGGATAGAGGATAATATGGGTAATGTCCTGTCAGAGTTCACTACCGACAAGAAAGAGGCGATCAGCGACCGTACGGCCTATCTTATGGCTAACCTCATGCAGGGCGTCGTGAACGGCGGTACCGGATACGCCTTGAGAGGTCGCTTTGGATTCACCGGTGAGATCGCCGGAAAGACAGGAACTACGAATGACAATGCTGACGGTTGGTTCATCGGATATACTCCGAAGCTGACAGCAGGTGCATGGGTAGGATTTGAGGATGTGCAGATACACTTTACCCGTACCGGAGACGGCGGTGGTGCGGCTGCAGCCCTTCCTATCTGGGGATTCTTTATGGATAAGGTCTTCAAGGATCCGTCTTTGTCGAAATATGTGAAGGAGACATTTGACGCTCCTGCAGGATTTGAACTTAATCTCAACTGTGACGGTGAGGTCGTGCCTGGAGAGGAAGTGCCTGGAGAAGGCGTTGTCGAGGAGGTAGTTGTTGAGGTCGATGCATTTGAAGAAGAAAAGGATATATATGGATTTGAATAATATAGCTGTTATTTACGGAAGCGATTCTTCCGAGTGGGAGGTGTCTGTGAGAAGCGGTCAGTTTACTGCTTCTCAGATTGACGGAAACAGATTTGACGTGTATGAAATTTTCGCCAGATTCGGCAGCTGGGTGCTTAAGGCATACAGAAAGGCCGGTCAGCAGAGGGTGGAGCTTGATGTGTGCCCGGAAATAGACAAGACCGATTTTTCAGTTGAGGTCGATGGTGCCAAGGTGAAGTTTGACTATGCCTATATCATGCAGCATGGAACTCCGGGAGAAAATGGTCTCATGCAGGGCTATCTTGAAATGCTGGGTGTCCCTCACAGCGGCTGCAATGCCTTTGTCTCTGCAATCACATTCGACAAGTTTTCATGCAAGAGCTACCTTAAGGATGTGGACTTCGTCAAATGTGCTGATGATATTTTCCTTCGTAAGGGAGAGTCAGTTGAAGGACTTGCGGAAAAGGCTGTCGCAAGGCTCGGACTTCCGATGTTCGTTAAGCCGACAGACGGCGGAAGCAGTTTCGGAGTCACCAAGGTCAAGTCGGTGGAGGATTTCGACAAGGCAGTGGATTATGCCTTCGCTGAGGGTAATATGCTTATAGCAGAGGCGGCTGTTGTCGGAAGGGAACTTACCTGTGCCGTGTATTTTGATGGTCATGAAAATGTTGCCTTGCCGGTGATTGAGATCATAACCGAGAATGAGTTCTTTGATTATGAGGCGAAGTACAATGGCCATAGCCGTGAGGTATGTCCTGCTCAGATTCCGGATACTTTGAGGGATCAGATTCAGGATGTGTCCAGGAAGATTTACAGTCATCTGGGATGTGCGGGTCTGGTGCGTGTGGATTATATAAGTTCAGAAGACGGATTGTACTTCCTTGAGGTCAATACGATTCCAGGCATGACTTCGGCATCTCTCGTTCCTCAGATGGTACGCGCAGCCGGAATGTCCATGACTGATTTCCTTACCACTGTCATTGAAAACAGTAAAGGATGACACTTGGTGGACTGATAAATAAAGGTGTTGAGACCATTTCAGTGATGTTCCCGCAAAGGGAGGCACGTGAGATGGTCTTGCGTTATCTTGAGGACCGTCATGGTATCAGACGACTGACGCATATCATGGAGCCGTCATATGAAGTGCCGGCGGAGGTCGCAGCCTCATGTCTGTCAGCATTCGACAGGATGGCCTCGGGGGAGCCCTTGCAGTATGTTACCGGAAAGGCCGATTTCTATGGCCGCGGATTCTCTGTCAGCCCTGCCGTCCTCATTCCCCGTCAGGAAACAGAGATTCTCTGCAGGACCGTTCTGGACAGCGTCGCTGTAAATGGTACCGGCCGAACTGATATGACCGTTCTCGACCTGTGCACCGGCAGCGGCTGTATCGCATGGACATTGGCATTGGAAATGCCGGGCGCGAAAGTTACAGCCGTGGATATATCGGAGGAGGCCCTTGCAGTGGCTATGTCACAGGAATTTTCAGCAGAGATGGCCCGTTCCGGAGCGCAGACGCCTGTATTTATTAAAGGTGATGTCCTCTCACCGGGAGCACTGCCGGTTTCAGGTAAGTTTGACATTATTGTCAGCAATCCGCCTTATGTGATGGAATCCGAAAAGACACTCATGCGTAGTAACGTACTCGATCATGAGCCGTCGCTTGCCCTTTTCGTCTCGGATGAAGACCCGTTGATATTTTATAGAGCAGTGGCTCAGATAGCTTGTGAACGACTTTCGGACAATGGCTTGTGCGTGGTGGAAATCAACGAGGCACTCGGAGAAGAAACGGCAGAGCTGTTCAGGACAGCAGGATTCCCTGACACAGAAATAGTCAAGGACCTCAATGACCGCGACAGATTTGTAGTGGCACGACGATGAAATTAAGCGGATTTTTCAAAAAAATCTCTTAATTTTTGAAGATGATTCGCCCTTGGAGATTGCTCTGAGGGCGATTTTTGCAAATAGCCGCGTACATTTTGTGTACGCGGCTATTTCTTTTGACCTTTGCAGCGGATCATTAAGGATATGAACGATGAGAACTTTTGCCTGGTCAATTTTATGTGCAGCCGTGCTGGTGTCATGCGAGATTGTGGACGATGATATGGACAAGCATGTAGACAAAAAGTCATATGTCTCCCTGGAGGATGTCGCAAAGGTGCTTGCACATGCGGCGGTAGGGGATGAACATATTAAGGAAGTGTTCGACGCAGTTTCCTCTTCCTGTGGAAATGGTTATGATGAAGAATATACCATCGCAGATATGTTTGTCTGTCCCGGTGCCGGAGTCGGTGAAGACCATGCTGTAAAAAGTACGTCTGAATATACCTATCCTCTATATCGTCTCATAGAAGATTATGTATATTCTGCCAGTTCGACAAAGTCGTCACAGACGATTACGGATCCGGATAAATGGCTTGATGCCGTTCGCTCTTCTGATATGCAGATATATTGGCCCTTTTCCGAGAATTGGGACGGTACCACCCTGCCGATTATAACATTCGATCCGGAGGACGGGTCGGAGACAAATATAGGATATAGACTTGTGACTGATGATAATGGCTTCCGTCGTATAGAGGAGGTTGTAGTGGATGAGAGGTTGGCGGCCGAGGTGCCGGTGTGGGTCATGAACAGGAATTCCGACGCAGGTTACACTACACTTGAAATGCTGCGGAAGGAAGATCCCGAGTGGGGACAGGGCGGCGGAAGCATTACAGTCACTCCAAAATCTGTTGCTAAGGACAGCCGCATGCTAATAATGAAGGATTTTACTGCATTGAGGAATTTCGACAGTTGGCTGGCCGGTGCCTCGGAACTCTTCTGCCGGATTTCATATCTGAAAGACTTCACTGCATCCACCGAAGCTGAAATGCTCATCTATAATCCTCTGATTACTGACTTCATGATCGTGGTGCGTCGTGGTCAGGTGGGAGATACTCTGCCATATAATGCGGTGCTTCTGACAGATTGGTCAAAGGACATGGAGTCTTGTGCATTCATGATAACGGAGGATGACGGCGGCACCCGTACAGAGTGGAACGCGAAGGCAAAGGTCTTCATAGAGGGTAAAAGTTATGGTGTGGAACTGACCCTCCCATTCCGTTCCCGTGATGATATTGTCTGGCGAGGAATGCTGGACATGGATATGCTCGAGGAATACAGCGGCCAGCAATGCCGCTACGGCGATGTCGCAATTACCTTTGAGATTATTTAACCACCATCTCGCAGTTCTTGCAGTCGAAATGCAGGGAGAATTTCTGGCCGTTGTTGAGAAGGAACAGGTTGCCGGTCTGCTTTGCACCCTGATGTACAGGGCAAAGTCCGAGCTCGTATCTGATGCAGTACTTTGAGCGCATGAGTTCTGCTCCCGGAGCATGTGAAAGCTCAAATGCTTCTTCGATGTGGTCAGCTCCTGCCCTTCGATATATGCCTTCAGACAGCATGTTTGACACATTTGACTTATAGGAGATCTCTTTTTGGGACACGCCGACTGCCGGTTCATTCTCAATCTTTCTCAAAAGGAGATCTCTTTTTATGCATGGAATGACTTCCAGCTGTTCTGCTAGCTGACGTCTGACAGCATTGATCGCCGAGGCGCTCATGAACGGAAGAGGCCCATCGGAATCAATACCTGCAAGACTGAATCTGAAATGCCCTGTTGATTTGCCCAGCTGGCTTTCAAACATTGTCTGCATTCTTTCCTGATTGTCGGCAATCTGATTTCCGGCCTCGAAGTTGACTGATACGGTCCTGCCGTCTTCGCTGACGGCTGTTGCCACGGCATCCTCTCCGGCTTTCGGAAATTTAATGTTTATCCGGGCCTGGATCTCCCGGCTGCATTTCTGCTTCTCGAGTTCCTTCTCAAAGGCAGCACTTATATTTCTGAAAATTCTGGCTCCTGTGAAAAGTGACGGAGTGGACTTGCAGGAGATGGTATTGCCGCTGCATACGTCTCCGCGGAAACCGGTCACTGTACCATCCTTGGCAACGAATGAGAATCCGTCTCCATTGACAAGACATACATTCCTGTCCTTCATCTCCAATGTGATCCGGGATTTGTCGTGGTTGGTTGTCTTCACAATTCCGATCTCTTCTCCCATGGATTTTGCGGCATCCGGACATGCCCACGAACCTCTCTTTCCATCGATAAAGAGTTCGGTATAGCCTCTGTTGAATGTCTTTCTTGTGTCAGGTGTGAATCCTCCATAGACCTTTCCGAACGACCCTCTGACGTAGATGCCGACATTTCCGGATATGAGCTTGTCCAAAGCCATAGAGTAATCCCTGACAACATTCTTGACATAGGATTCGTTCTTGAGACGACCTTCTATCTTGAATGATGTGATTCCTGCTTCTGCCAATTCGCGCAACCGGCCTCGCAGGTTGTAGTCTTTAAGTGAAAGCAGAGCCTTGTCGCGCACCAGGACCTTACCTTTGTCGTCAATGAGGTCATAGCGGGAACGGCAAACCTGAATACATGCACCTCGGTTGGCGCTTCGTCCAGCTATCTTTTCCGAAAGGTAGCATTGTCCGCTATAGCAGACGCAAAGAGCGCCATGTACGAAGAATTCAAGCTCACAGCTGACAGCGGCGCGTATCGCACGGATCTGATCGAGTGAAAGTTCGCGTTCCAGAATCAGTCTTGAGAATCCGAGACCCTCAAGGAAAGCTGCCTGGTCCGGTGTGCGTATAGCACATTGTGTGGAGGCGTGAAGCGGAATGTGCAGTTCCTTCTTCAAATCTCCTATGCCGTTCTTTGCCATTGCGACAATAGCCATATCCTGAACGATGATGGCGTCTGCGCCGGCTTCCTGTACGGCAATCATCTGTCTGTAGGCTGCTTCAAGCTCGTCGTCGTAGAGGATGGTGTTCAGGGTCACGAAAATGCGTACTCCGAAACGATGGGCATATTCGCACAATCTCCTGATGTCCTCGACTTCATTTCCGGCAGCCTGACGTGCTCCGAACTGCGGACCGGCTATATACACAGCATCGGCACCGCAGTCGATTGCTGCGATGCCGATCTGGTAATCTCTTGCCGGAGCAAGCAGTTCAAGCTGTCTCATTAGAGGGTCTTGAGGATTTCTACAGCGCTTGCGCCATACTGAGGGTCAGCAACCACCATCTGATAATACTCCTTGGCTTTCTCCTTGTTGCCTGCCTGCTGGAAAAGAACTGCGATGGTATACTTCACTCCACCTGCGTCCTTGGCGTTAGGCTTGAGTTCGAGGTACTTCTCGAAGAGACCGATACACTCCTCAGTCTTGCCGAGCTGCTGAGCGGCACCTGCAGCGATTCTGTAAGCGTTGGCGTTCTCAAGGTATCCGTTTGACTTCATAGCCTTGTCGTAAGCATCCTGGAAGTTCTTTGCCTTGTTTGCTGCCTGTGCGAGCTTTACATAGATTGTTGAAAGCTGCTTGAATGCATCCTTCTCCTTTCCGTTCTCGGCTGCGAGGAGGAATGCTGCCTCAGCCTCCGCAACCTTTCCGAGTCCGGTATAAGCTCTACCGAGGTAAAGGTGTGCAAGACCGTTTGCAGGGTTCTCAGCGAGAACAACCTGATAAGCCTCAACTGCTGTAGCGAAGTCCTTGTTCTGAAGAGCGTTGTTAGCCTTTGCGAGAAGTGCCTGGCTGATGAGAGTCTTAGCCTCGTCTGCTGCACTTGTGTTGCCGTAGAGATCAGCAGTCTCGATAGTCTTGTTGAGCTGCTCCATAGCTGCGTCATACTGCTCAGCCTTGAGGAGTTCTTTTGCAGTTGCAGAAAGGATAGCTACGATGTTTACCTTACAGTTTTCAGCGATCTCAAGTCCCTCGTCTCCGAGAGCCTCAGCCTCTGAAAGAGCTGTCTGGAACTGTGCCAGAGCTGCTTCCTTGTTGCCCATGTTGAGTTCCATAGCACCGTTGTTGTAGATTTCAGTTACAGAATTGATGTCCTGTGCTGAAGCTACACCTGCAGCCATTGCCACTGCAGCGAAAAAGAGAATGATTTTCTTCATGATTCTATCTGATTTATTTAACATAATTATCCTGATGGTCATAAAGTGCAAAAATAGGAAAAATTTATTGTACTTTTGCACTCGCATTAAGTAATTGTAATGAAAAATAGGTTGTCCAAAATATTTCTGATAGCGTCGGGTCTGTTGATATTCACGCATATAGCCGCTCAGGATCTTCCAGAAATGGCTTCTGATGCCGCTGTGAGTCATGTCATTCTGCCTGACGGTCTCGAGTGTTTCGTGGTGGACAATCCCAATGTCTCTGCATTCACTGACTTTGCTCTTGTCAGCCGTAAGGAAGGAAGAATCATCAGGAAGATGACTGATGTGGTGACTCTCAGGGAAGAAAGGACCGACTCATCTCTGCTCTGCCTTATGAAGGAGGTCGAGGCACATGGCAGCCCTTCCGACCTTGCTGTCATTGTATGTGGAGACGTCGATGCTTCGGCTATATCTGCGAAGCTGAAATTCATGTCATATATGATTCCTTCCGGTGTCTCATTGCCGGTGGCGTCATATCCCGAAAAGGGCCTCACTCCTGTCCGTATGATGCGGGAAGGCACATCTCATCCTGAAATGAGTCAGGTTCGTGCGGAATGGACAACGCCGCGTACTCCTGAAAACCTTGTCGGAACTATCCAGAAGGCTGTTTATGACAAGGCTGTATATGAATTCGGTCAGGCGGTGTGCAGCAGGGTAAGGTCCGGTCTGCGAAGAAAGGACATTGCGTATGGCGATGTGGTGTTCAGGCATGTCGGAAGCACAGAGACCTTCGGTGACGAACATCTGTCTGTGTCGGCTACGGTCGCAGATGACGATGTAGCGCAGGCTGTGGAAACTATAAAGGACGCCATTTCGGAGGTGAATGAATATGGTGTTCCGGCCGTAGAACTTGAGATTCTGGAAAACAGATATTTCGCTCATCTGACAACCCTGTCGTCAAACTTCGAGCGCAGCAATGCCTCGTATGTGAAACGCTGTATGTCGGCATTCCTTTTCGGAACGCCGGTGGTTTCATCGAAGGTGGCTCTTGATTTCCATAAATCCAAGAGTATGTCTCCCCAGGTGAGGGAGAAGATCTTTTTGTCCGTTGCTTCTGCCTTGGTGGATATGGAGGAGATAGAAATCAAGGACAGAGTCAGTCAGGTGTCGGTTAATCTTTCGGATACGCTTGCCTTCCCGGATGCTAATCCAGAGGTAAAGGCGTCGCTGAGATCATCAAAGAAGGACCCGATGTCCGGAAGTTTCGTGTGGACATTCTCCAACGGTTTCAAGGTCATATATAAGAAAATGCCGTCAGGTGATGGTTCGCTGTATTATTCACTCGCGATGAACGGGGGATTCGGAGATGTACCTGGACTATCGAAGGGAGAAGGAGCATACATGTCGGACTATCAGGACTGGTGCTATGTCGCAGGTATGAAATCGAAGGACTTCAAGGATGTGCTCAGCCTTGCAGGAATCACGATGAATTCTCAGGTCAACCTGTCGAACATCATGATCAACGGTGTGGTGGCTGATGGAAATGCACCTTTGCTGATGAAGTCTCTGCTGGCATTCGCCAATGAACGTTCCCTGGACGAGAAGGCGTTTTCATATTACAGACGTAATCAGGAAATGCGGCTCGACAGCCAGGCTCCTGGTGTCGGAACTATAAGGTCTGTCATCGACAGTCTTATGTGCCCGGGATATAAGTATTCGATATACAAGAAGAAAGGTGGCCTGTCTGCCCGTACAGCAGCGAAGGCACATGCCCTTTTTGATGAAATGGCTTCAAAAATGAATGACGGCGTGCTTGTGCTTGTCGGTAATATGGATGAGGTCAGGCTCAGAAAGCTTATAACACCTTATATAAGTGGTTTCAGGACACGCAATACGGCATTCTTCAGACAGAACGTGCAGTACCAGCCGGTATCAGGCTGGACCGCATACAACACGGAAGGTAGTCGTAACGCCATTGTTGTGGCGATGTCGACAAGACTTTCCATGACAACAGAAAATATGCTTACAGCAGAGATGGCTACCATGGTTCTCAAGGATATCCTGGAAAGGAATTTCGATGGAGAAGGCCTCCGCTTCAATGTGTTCCATACCTCGCAGATCATACCGGAGGACCGTTTCAGCATAATGATAACGGTCGATGGTGAGAACGGTGAAATTCCTGATGACTTCCTCTGGAGATTGAGGCATGTGCTCAATGACGCTGATGAAAGTGCAATGGATCCGGAGTATATTGCAGCATGTAAGGCTTTCCTTAAGAAGAAGTTTGAAATCAATTCTCAGGATTACCGTTATTGGCTTCACGTGATTGCGATGCGTCAGCTTGACGGCAAGGATTTCACGACGGGTTATGTCGGCAGGATCGATGCTGTTACACCGGAAAAGACAAGTGCAGTGCTCTCACTTCTGGAGAACGGCACCAAGATAGAATATGTAATTAAAAAGAGATAGTATGTACCACGGAACAATTATCCAGATCGATGACTGTCTGGTTTCAGAGGAGATCCTCACAGAATATTTTGCATGTGACTATGAGAAATGCAAGGGCTGCTGCTGTGTGATAGGCGACAGCGGTGCTCCTATGGAGGAGTGTGAGGCTGAGGCCATCGAGAAGAACTATCATATCTTCTCTCCGATCATGACAGATGAAGGCCGTGCTGCAGTCGCAGACAAGGGATTTTTTGAGATTGACCGTGACGGCGATATGGTCACTCCGTTGGTTCCGGGAAGCGAGGAATGTGCATATACTCTCTTTGATGAAAACGGTAACTGCTTCTGCTCTATGGAGAGGTGCTGGTTCCAGGGAAAGGGTGATTTCCGCAAGCCTATATCATGCTGGCTCTATCCTATCCGCATCACTCAGCTCAGTAACGGAACGAGGGCTCTCAACCTTCACCGCTGGCATATCTGCCAGGATGCATTCGCCAAGGGTAAAAAAGATAAGGTCCGCGTATATGAATTTTTACGCGAACCTATAGAACGTTACTTTGGCGAGGAATTCTACTCAGCCTTATCTGAGGCTGCCAGGATGTTCAATGCCGAGTCGTAGTCTTCGGCGTTGACTTTCAGCTCAATATCCTGCCAAGCTGCATTGATTGAAGGGTAGGGTGACACCTCCCCGAAGATTTCTGCTTTGATCCCGTTGGATTCAAGCAGGCCTTTGCTTATGCTTGCAAGCATAGGGTCGGCAAATGTTGCCACGGTCTTGAGCGATTCCATATACATGTGTTTAGATGATTATAAATTGTGCTCCAATCCGGTAGCATATAGGAATACGTCTTTTCTCAGCCCTTCCAGATAGTATCCGTCTTCTGTCTTCTTGAGGGTGATCCTGTCCTCGAACATCTTGGTCAGTCTGCCTATCGGGCTTCTGCGGCGGAAGGTCACATAGTCTTCTCCTTCTGTCTCAAGCTTGAAGGATTTCTCCTCAAAATATCTCGCTGCTGTGCTCTTCAAAGAGGTCCAATCAGCCTGAGTGTCCAGCTTCCTGCATACAAATCCGAACTTTGGATACACTGCTGCAATCAATGCAAAAAATATGGCAATCTTCCATATTGTATTGTATCCGTCTTCGAAAATAGCCTCGATATTACCTTCCACTGCACCTATCATGACAAGTGCAAGGATGATGGCTGTGGTCAGGAAAGCGAAATAGAAGAAGTATTTTACTGATCTGATAAAGTATTTCATATTTTTAAAAGTTATATTTCTATTTCACGTAATGTCTATGCTGGATCTTCGGTCTAAGGTTGTTCATGAATATATGACAACAGAACAAAGTTAATAAAAATCCGATATTTTATTATCTTTGCACCGCTATTTGCAATATAGGTTCCACTATATAAAACTGATAAGAAATGGACGAGCAGAGTTTGAAAAAAGTAATGTATGCATTGATTGCCGCAGTTGTAGTGCTTGCAGGTGTACTTGCATACGTATGGTATCAGAAAACATCTCTTGTAGACGACCTTACTGTTGAGAAGGAAGAGCTGACCGCACAGATGGTTGCCCTTCAGAACGATTATGAGACCTTGTCTTCGGAATATGACGACATCAACCTTCAGCTGGACTCATCACGTATCGAAGTGCAGCTTCTTATCGAAAAGGTGAAGAAGACAGAGGCTACCAACAGAAGCAAGATCCGTCAGTACGAGAAGGAACTCGGTACTCTCAGAAGTATCATGAGGAATTATGTCGTGCAGATTGACTCCCTCAACAAACTCAACAAGAAGCTTACAGCGGATGCGGCAGAAGCACGTCGTCAGGCAGCAGCAAGCAAGAAGATTACTGAGGAACTCTCGAAGACTGTACGTGACCTCAGCGGTCAGGTGGCGGCAGGTGCTGTGCTGAAGGCATACAATCTCAGGTCTGAGCCATACAATGCCTCGGATAAGGTTACCGACAGGAGCAGCCGAGTGAAATATGTGCTCACATCACTCAGCCTTGGTGAGAACGAACTCGCTGAGAAGGGTCCTGTTACGGTTTATATCCGTGTGAAAGGTCCGGATGGAATCCTCCTTGTCAACGGCAGTCAGAAGGCATTCGACTACAATGGCGAGACTATGATCTGCTCTGCGTCACGTGAGGTTGACTATCAGGGAAATTCAGTTGAGGTAGGTATATATCTTAATGACATTGCGATGTATACCGGAGGAGTGTATACCGTTGAGGCGTATACTGAGAAGTCTCTCTTGGGAACAACAGAATTCATCCTTCGATAAGCGGTGATATATATCCACATACCATTCTGCAGGTCTTTCTGTACATATTGCGATTTCTATTCGGAGATTGCGTCGAAGTGCTGCAAAGGAAACGAGGCCGGATTTGCTGATTATGCTGAAGCCTTGTCGCGTGAGATAGCTGCGCGTGGAATGGAGATTTCGGATGATGTAAACACATTATATATTGGAGGTGGCACCCCGTCGGTGCTGCCTCTTTCTGTTTTCGAATCCATCATCGGGGCTTTGAAATGTGCCGGTCATGGCGGCCCTTTTGATGAATTCACAGTCGAGGTCAATCCTGATGACATAGTCGAGAAGGGTGAGGCTTATGTCGAGGGACTTCTTAAACTTGGAGTCAACCGCATAAGTATGGGTGTGCAGTCGTTTGATGACGGAATCCTGAAATGGATGAACCGTCGTCATGATTCTGCTGCGGCACGTAAGGCATATGCCATTCTGGAGAATGCCGGAGTCACCAATATCAGTATCGATCTGATTTTCGGTCTTTCTCAACTTTTTGACAATCAGTGGTCTGAGACGATGGAGAAGGCCTTGGATATATCCTCTCGCGGAACACTTCCGAATCATGTGTCGGCATATCAGCTTTCTGTAGAGCCGGGCAGTGCTTTGTCCGGATTGGTGGCGCGTGGCGACTGGAAGGAGGCCTCTGAGGAACTTTGCGAACATCAATATATGATGCTTTGTGAGGCTTTGGCAGGTGCCGGTTACCGTCATTATGAAATATCGAATTTCGCCCAGCCGGGATTTGAAGCCAGGCATAACAGCGCATATTGGACTCATCAGCCGTATGTCGGTCTTGGCCCGGGGGCCCATAGCTTTGCAGCAGATATCCGCAAATGGAATAATCCGGACCTAATGGCTTATATTGCAGCTGCCAGCTCGGGTGACCTCTCATCGGTTGTGGGCTCGGAGTCTCTCACTGCCGACCAGCTCGCTCTGGAGAAAATCATGCTCGGCCTACGCACATCCGCAGGCATCCCAGAGTCATACCTCAGAACTCACGCCGTCCCTTCATCCCTGAACGACAATCTTGCCTGCGGCAACCTTGTCCTCCTTACCGACGGCCACATCCGCATTCCCGAATCCCGCTTCTTCATCTCCGACTCCATCATCTCCGAACTCGTCTGAGCAACTTTTTGCCCCTCTCCTTCATTCCAACCCATATTTTGCTTATATTTACGGAATAGAATCTTACACTATGGGAAATATTCATGCAGCAAGGATTGAAGCCTTGAGGAAGATGATGGCCGATAACGGTTGGGATGCCGTAGTCATCGGCGGCAGTGATCCGCATTCAAGCGAGTACCCGGCTTCGAGATGGAAGCAGGTCGAGTGGTTGACCGGATTCACAGGTGAGGCAGGTGATGTCGTTGTGACGTCTGATCATGCCGGTCTCTGGACAGACTCCCGTTATTTCATTCAGGCAGAAACTCAATTGGCAGGTACCGGTGTCGAACTCCATAAGACCCGTGTACCAGGAGCCGTGGGAATCCCCGAGTGGCTCTTCGAGCATGCTTCCGTAGTGGCTGTTGACGGACTTTGCCAGAGTGTAAGTTTCATCAATGAGGTAAAGACTGCATTGGGTGAGGGATGTGTCATCGTGGATATGCCGGATATGCTTGACGCGTTGTGGGAAGACCGCCCGTCAGTGCCTGTGACTCCAGTGACAACTCTCGATGTCGAGTGCTTCGGTGGCGTGCCGAGGATGGATAAGGTCAGATGGCTCCGCAAGTGGATGCTTGTGCAGGGATATGACAAGGTGTTCCTGTCCTCATTGGATGAAGTCGCGTGGATGTTGAATGTCAGGGGATCTGACATTGATTATAATCCGTTGGTGATTTCATATCTGCTGGTGTCGCATGATTCTGTGAAGTGGTTTGTGAAGAAGTCTGTTGCAGGAGATCCGGATCCGGATACTCGCGAGAGCTTCAACGAGCTTCGTCAGGACGGAGTAGATGTCCTGAATTATGATGATGTGTTCATCGGATTATCTGATGTGGCGGATGGTGATCGTGTATTCGTGGATCCGTCTACTCTGAACTATAATCTTCAGCAATATATTACTGAAACATATGGCGTGGAGTCCGTTGTGTTCGGCACTTCGCCTGTGATTCTTGAGAAGGCGGTCAAGGTGTCTTCCGAAATCGAAAACCTCCGCCAGACGTTCATTGACGATGGTGTGGCTATGGAGTGCTTCCTGCATTGGCTGGAAACAGAGGTTGCTACCGGCAGGGAAGTGACAGAGTGGGAGGCTTCCGAGAAACTCACCGGGTTCCGCAGTATGGTGCCGGGATATAGGGGAAACAGTTTTGAGAATATCTCTGCATATGGTCCGAGCGGTGCTCTGCCGCATTATTCTACTCCGCGAGAAGGCTCTGCTGTAATCCGTCCATATGGACTTTATCTGGTCGATTCAGGAGGACAGTATCTCACAGGAACTACGGATATTACGCGCACTGTGCCGATGGGCGAGTGTACTGAGCTGGAGAAGGAAGATTATACTCTTGTACTGAAAGGTATGATCGATTTGTCGATGGCGGTCTTCCCGAAGGGTACGACCGGTCATCATCTTGATGCACTGGCAAGAATGCCTCTCTGGAAGGCGAAACGTAATTTCGGTCATGGTACGGGTCATGGTGTAGGTTATTATCTCTGTGTGCACGAGGGTCCTCAGAGTATCCGGTACCAGTACAATCCGCAGCCTCTTCTTCCGGGAATGGTCACCTCTAATGAGCCGGCTGTGTACCGCGAGGGAATGCATGGTGTACGTCATGAGAATATCGTCCTCTGCAGGGAGGCCGGGGCCTCGGAGTTCGGCGAGTGGCTTGATTTCGAAACGATGACAATTTGCCATATAGATACATCTGCGGTTATTCCGGAACTCCTCGGCCCCGAGGCGCTGGCCTGGCTCAACGCCTACAACGCACACGTCTACCGCACCCTCGCCCCGCTCCTTCCGCCGGCCACCGCCGAGTGGCTTCGCCGCAAGGCCCTCCCATTGCAATACTAAACTAATAATCATACAATCATGAAAAGGATTTTGCTATTAGTCGCAGCAGCGACACTTCTCGCAGCATGCTGCCAGAAACAGGACTGCTCATGCAGTTATGTCGAATCGGGCACAACCTATGCCCTTGATGCTCTCCAGCCATGGGTGGACAACGGCCAGCTCTCCGGTGCCATCAATGTATTCTACAAGGACGGCGTTCAGGAAACATGTTGTGCAGGTTATTCGGATGTTGCCGCCCAGCGCCCTATTACAATGGATGATGTGTACATGCAGTGCTCTCAGACCAAGGGATTCTGCGGTGTGACCATCGCAAAGCTGGTTGAAGAAGGCCGACTTGATCTTGATGATCCCGTGTCGAAGTACCTTCCTGAGTTTGCAGAACTTTGGGTTCTCGAAAGCCAGGACGGTGACAAAAAGGTACTCCGCAAAGCAAAGAATGTCCTCACAGTACGCATGGTCATGAACCACACAGGCGGTTATCCTTTCGAGATCAGTGCAAAGCGTTATGATGTAAGAGGAGGCGGCTGGACAGGCGGTGCACCTCTCCGTCAGGTGGCTTCAATCGCAGCGGAATCTCCACTTCTTTTCGAACCAGGTACACGTGAGCAGTATTCAAATACAGGTATTGACATCGGTGCCGCTGTCGTGGAGGTTATCACAGGCATGAAGTGGGAAGATTACCTCAAGCAGGAAGTCCTCGATCCTCTCGGAATGAAATCTACATCGTTCTGGCCTACTGATGAGCAGCTCGCTACAAAGATCGAACTTTATGAATTCAAGGATAATGCTCCTGCAGAGTGGCGTGAGGAAATGGCATGGCAGCAGCGCCCGTATAACGACTCACACGTTTTTGCTTCAGCCGGTGCGGGTCTCTGGACAACAGCAAACGACCAGCTCAAGTTCTACAAGATGCTGATGAATCTGGGAGTAGGTGTAAATGGTGTACGCATCCTTGAAGAGGACACAGTAAAGAATCTCCTTGCCCGCTCGACACGCGCAGCTCACCTCGGAGGCTACTCCCTCGGCCTTTCTACTGCAGTTGAGGACAATGAAGGTTCATGGTTCGGACATGGTGGTGCATGGGCTACAAACTGCTATGTGAACTACCACACAAAGCAGCTCAGACTTTGGGCTATCCAGTGTGCAGGCGGAGCACAGCCTTGGCTCGCCGATGTTGACAAGGCTGCAGAGCAGTTCTTTGCACAGGACTTCACCAGTACAGCGACAGACGCTTACACCGGTCGTACAGAGTAAGAATATTAAAATAAATACAAAATCGGCTGATCAGTTGGACTGGTCAGCCGATTTTGTATTGCTATGTTAACTGATTAGCAGCAGCAAGAGCAGCAGCCGATCAGACCGTTTGCCTGAAGATAAGCGTTAACAGCGACAACGCAGAAGCCGAGAACGATTACAGCAACGAATGCATATCCGATGTAAGTAAGTCTCTTCTCCCAGAACTTGTTGCTGAGACCCATTGTCTGGAATGCGCTCCAGAAACCATGGCAAAGGTGAAGACCGAGAGCAACGAACCATACGATGTAGAGGGCTGTCATCCACCAGTACTGGAATGTGGCGTTGAGGAGAGTGTAAGGGTTCTCTGCATGGTGACCCTGGAACTCCTTGAGCTGCATTTCAGCCCAGAAATGGTTGAGGTGGAATGCTACAAGTCCGAGAACGATGATTCCGAGAAGAAGCATGTTCTTCGAAGCCCAAGACTCTGCCTTGCCCTTGCTGCCGCCTTCGTAACGCTTGAGACCGCCGCGAGCCTGGATGTTACCGGCTGTAAGGATGAAAGCGTATACGATGTGAGCAACGAATCCGAGTGCAAGCACCGGAACCATGATTGTGACGATAGGAAGTGCCATGAAGTCGCAACCAGCCTGGAAGAGACCGTCAGCTGCACCATATGTTCCGTTTACAGTATCAATAACTGAGAAGAAATTGATAGTCATGTGCAAAAGAAGGAACACAATGAGGAAAAGGCCGCTTATACTCATGATAAGCTTCTTGGTAATAGAAGAAAGTGCCATAATAGTTTTATAAATCTTATTTTAGTTAATATTCAGTCAGAATATGCTCAAAGCCATGCAAAGATATACTCTTTCTTGGAAGTTTCATAATAATTCGATATTTTTGTTTGCTTGAATTTTTGAAATAAACACATTATGAGTACATACAGACGCGTCCTTTTGAAATTGAGCGGAGAAAGCCTTGGCGGTCCCGTAGGAAAGGGTATTGATGAGAATTGGCTTGCTGCCTATGCAGAAGAAGTGGCAACTGCCGTAAAGAATGGTCTTCAGGTAGCTATCGTAATCGGTGGCGGAAACATTTTCAGAGGCCTTCAGGGTGTAGGAAAGGGTTTTGACAGAGTCAACGGAGACAAGATGGGAATGCTTGCGACCGTTATCAACTCTCTCGGTCTTGCAATGGCGATCCGTTCTGCAGGTGTTGAAGCAGAGGTTTTCACAGCGACACCTATGATGCCGGTGGCACGTTACTACATGAGAGATGACGCCGTGGCTGTCATGGAGCGTGGTGGAGTAGCTCTCATCGCCGGAGGTACAGGTAACCCATACTTCACAACAGACTCAGGAGCAGCCCTCCGTGCCCTCGAAATCGGAGCAGACGCCCTTCTCAAGGGAACACGCGTCGATGGCGTATACACAGCAGACCCTGAAAAGGATCCGAATGCCGTTAAGTACGAGGAACTTACCTTTGACAAAGCCATTGAGGATCGTCTCAAGGTCATGGACCAGACAGCATTCGCACTTTGCCGCGAGGGAAACATGCCTATCATCGTATTCGATATGAATCAGAAAGGCAACCTCACCAAACTTGTCAAAGGTGACAAGGTCGGCACATTGGTGCACGTTTAATGATAAATTAACATCCATTATATTATGATTACAAAAGCTAAAGAAATTCTGGCAGGCGCAAAGGACAAGATGGCGCATGCAGTCAACCACCTCGACGAGGAACTCAAGACATACCGTGCCGGCAAGGCAGACCCACGTGTATTCAACAACGTGATGGTAGACTACTACGGTTGCCCTACACCACTTCCACAGGTAGCTTCTGTCACAACTCCTGACGCCAAGACCCTCATGCTCCAGCCATGGGAGAAGAAGATGATTCCTCTCATCGAGAAGGCAATCATCGACTCGAATATCGGTCTTACTCCATCAAACAATGGAGAGAGCATCCGCTGTACTGTTCCGCCTCTCACTGAGGATCGCCGTAAGGAACTCCTCAAGAAGGCAAAGGCTGCAGGTGAGAACGCAAAGGTAAGCGTACGTAATGCACGTCGTGATGCTATCGAGCACCTGAAGAAGGCTAACAAGGAAGGAATGCCTGAGGACCTTCAGAAGGAGTACGAACAGCTCGTTCAGAAGGAGACTGACGCTTTCACAAAGAAGGTCGATGAACTCGTAGCAGCAAAAGAAAAAGAGATGATGACTGTATAGTCTCACTTTATTTTGTTATATTTGTAAGCGTTATGGGAACTTATCGATTTAGCATCTTCGGTTTTTATTGTTTCTATTTCCAGGAAAGGTGATAGACCGGATGTTGCGTATCGATTGATATAATGACTTATGTATGCTGTCCGGAGTTTGACTTCCGGACAGTTTTTATTTTTTAGGGATATGAGTAAGCGAGTTGCAATACAGGGAGTGAAAGGCTGTTTTCACGAGCAGGCAGCCAGACTTTTCTATGAAGGCCAGGTCGTACCGGAGATTGTCGAGTGCCTTACATTCGAGGATCTCTACAGGAATATGAACGCCGGCACAGCAGATGCTGCGGTAATGGCTATCGAGAACACGGTTTCCGGCGGATTGCTGCCGAACTTCGAACTCCTGCGCAAATACGACCGCAAGATCAAAGGGGAGGTCTTCCTCCGTATTCAGCAGAACCTCATGGCTCTCCCGGGGCAGACCATCCGGGATATCAGGGAAGTCCGCACCCATTACATGGCTATCAACCAGACCCGTGAATTCTTCAAGGATTATCCGTGGATCCGCCTTGTGGAGTCAGAGGATACAGCCAAAAGTGCCGCTGACGTGGCTCAGAACGGGCTGAAAGGAGTCGGAGCGGTGGCCTCGACACTTGCAGCCGAACTCTACGGCCTGGATATGCTCGCAGAAAGCATTGAGACTTACAAGCAGAACTTTACAAGATTCCTGATACTGGACGACGCACTCGAAGTGGACAAGGCAAAAGTCAATAAAGCCTCCATGTGCTTCACGCTCGTTCATACGCCTGGCTCACTTGCCCATGTACTCACAATCCTTTCATTTTACGGAATGAATCTGACAAGAATACAGTCGCTTCCGATACCGGGACAGGAATGGCAGTACTTCTTCTATGTGGATATAAAGTTTGAGGACTATCTCCGCTACGAACAGGCGTTGGCGGCAGTACGTCCGCTGATGGAAGATCTTGACATTCTCGGTGAATATACCTCTGCGATATAAACCTACCACCTGCGAAACTTGAATTATCATGATCATAAGTCCAGCAAAAAGAACAGAGTCTGTACAGGAGTATTACTTTTCCCGTAAGCTCAAGGAGATTGCCGCAATGAATGCTGAAAGGGCAGCGGCAGGTGAGGAGCCCGTAATCAATCTCGGCATAGGCTCTCCGGACGGAATGCCTCCGATGGAAACGGTCGAAGCATTGTGCGAAAGTGCCAGGCAGCCGGGCAGTCATGCCTATCAGAGCTATGTGGGACTGCCGGAACTGCGCCAGGCCTTTGCAGACTGGTACGTACGCTGGTATGGAGTGGAGCTTGATCCGGTCAAGGAAATACAGCCTCTGGTAGGCTCGAAGGAAGGAATCCTTCTGATATCGCTCGCTTTCCTGAACAAAGGCGACAAGGTCCTTGTCCCGGATCCCGGATATCCGACATATTCATCAGCCTCAAAGATGGTAGAGGCAGAGATCATGACCTATCACCTCCGTGCTGAAAACGGATGGCAGCCGGACTTTGAGGCACTCGAACAGATGGACCTTGAAGGTGTCAAGATAATGTGGACCAACTATCCGAACATGCCTACAGGAGCTCCTGCAACAGAGGAACTTTATGCAAGACTGGTTGATTTCGGTAAGCGCCATGGAATACTCATCTGCAATGACAACCCATACAGCTTCATCCTGAATGACAATCCTATATCGATTCTGTCACAGCCGGGCGCAAAGGAGTGCTGCCTTGAACTGAACTCACTCAGCAAGGCACATAACATGGCAGGATGGAGAGTGGGAATGGTCGCAGCCGAGGCCGAAGTCATAGCTCAGATTCTCAAGGTAAAGAGCCAGATGGATTCGGGAATGTTCAAGCCATTGCAGATTGCGGCAGTGCAGGCACTGAAGCAGGGACCGGAGTGGTTTGCTGAACTCAATGAAGAATATCGTCGCCGTCGGGTCCTCGCCGGAGAAATCTTCGACCTCCTTGACGTAAAGTACGATCATAACTCAGCCGGAATGTTCCTTTGGGGAACCGTCGGATCAGACATATCATCGGAACCCGCAGAACAGGAGGGGGCGGTGGATGCAAATGCCAGTCCGACACCAGGCCAGATATTGTCCGACAGGATACTATATGAAGCAGGAGTATTCATCACCCCTGGCTTCATATTCGGAAAGAATGGTGAAAACTATATCCGCATATCGCTTTGTGCTAAGCCGGAAGTCCTGCTTCAGGCAGCAGAGAGGATAAAGAAGGCGTTGAATATAACTTGCTGATTGGCAGTGCTTTAACATGTTTTGCCTGCATGGAAAAGCAGGCAGGCAAAGGTGGTTAAGTGACTGGTTATCAATAATATAGGTGTTACACGTATGAAGGTAGGAATAATAGGAATGGGCCTTATCGGAGGCTCCATGGCAATCGACCTGAAGCGCAGAGGTTTTGCTGATGAGGTGGTCGGTGTTGAGGCGGATCCGGTAAATGCAGCGACAGCCCTGAAGATTGGTCTGGTCGGACAGGTGCTGCCTCTTGAAGACTGCGTCAGAGAAAGTGAGATCATTATTCTGGCCGTGCCGGTTGGTGCTGCATTGAAACTTCTCCCTCAGGTTCTTGATATGTTTCATGCGATGGGAGACAAGGCGGCAGGCAAGGTGGTGATGGACGTCTGCTCTACAAAAGAACATCTTGTCAAGAGCGTCAGCGGTCATCCGGCAAGAAAGCAGTATGTGCCGACACACCCGATGTCCGGAACAGAGTACAGCGGACCTTGGGCTGCAATGTCAGGATTGTATGACGGTCAGGCATGTATAATCTGCGATGCAGGAGATTCCGCTCCGGAAGCGGTCATGGCAGTGGAGAAACTGTATGACGTCCTGAATATGCGTATGCTGTACATGGACGCGGCAAGTCACGATGTGCACACAGCATACGTGTCACATATCTCCCATGTGACATCGTTCGCATTGGCTCTGACAGTCCTGGACAAGGAGAAGGACGAAAAGCATATCTTTGACCTTGCCTCAGGAGGATTCTCATCAACAGTACGTCTGGCAAAGAGTAATCCGGACATGTGGATACCGATCCTCACACAGAATGCAGACAACGTCCTTCATGTGATGGACACATATATAGAGAAGATGAACGCCTTCCGTCAGGCAATTGCAGAAGGTGATGAAGGCGAGATACGCAGCCTTATCGGGGAGGCCAACCGTATCCGTCGAATAATACGATAGCTTCCGTTCAGTCCATAATAACGGGCGTTGAATGTAATTCGCTGAGTGGTAATGCTTTAATATGTTTTGCCTGCATGGAAAAGCAGGCAGGCAAATATATCTAAGTTGTTGATTGATAATAATATAGGTTTAACGCATATAAAATACAAGATATATGGCAACAAAGAATTTGGAACTCATTCCTCTGTATGATTGGGGAATGTTCACAGAGCCAAGGCCAAGCGTTGTGGCAGGTCCGTGCAGTGCGGAAAGCGAGGAGCAGGTGATGGAAACTGCAAAAGGCTTGCGTGATATGGGTATAAATGTATATCGTGCAGGCATATGGAAGCCGAGAACTCATCCGGGATGTTTCGAAGGTGCAGGCTCGGAAGGACTCAGATGGATGCAGAAGGCCAAGAAGGAATATGGACTGAAGATAGCGACTGAAGTTGCCAGCGAGAAGCATGTATTCGAGTGCCTGAAATTCGGAGTTGACCTTGTGTGGCTCGGAGCCCGCACGACCTCCAATCCGTTCCTTGTGCAGGAGATTGCAGATGCGCTCAAGGATACAGATATTCCTGTTCTTGTCAAGAATCCGGCAAATCCGGACCTCGACCTGTGGATCGGTGCGTTGGAGCGTCTTAACCGGGCCGGCATAAGGAAGTTAGGTGTAATCCATAGAGGATTCTCGACATTCGACAAGATCAAGTACCGCAATGACCCTCAATGGCAGGTTGCGATTGAGCTCCGTAACCGCTATCCGGAACTTCCGTTCTTCGTTGACCCAAGCCATATGGCAGGCTGCAAGGATTATATCCGCGAAATCAGCCAGAGGTCGCTGGACCTTGGCTTCGAGGGACTTATGATTGAGTCGCACTGCAATCCAACCGTAGCTCTCAGTGACGCAAAGCAGCAGCTGACTCCATGTGAACTCAGCGACCTGCTTTACAATCAGATCACAGTGAAGAATAAGGATTCTGATTCACCGGTATGGAAGGAGAATATCGACCAACTTCGTGCAAAGATCGATATCATTGACGAGAACCTCCTTTATGCACTTGGCTCACGTATGAAGATCAGCCGCAAGATCGGAGAGTTCAAGAGAGACAGCAACATCGCCATCCTCCAGACCTCACGCTGGGACGCAGTCCTTGCCAAGGTGATTGAGAAGGGTAAGGAATATGATCTTCCTGAAGACTTCCTGAAGGCTGTCTTCAATGCGATACATGAAGCCTCTGTTGAGGTTCAGAACGAAGTTATTTCAGGAAAGACTTCAAAATGACAGTGAAGCGCTCCTTATCCTCGGGACGAAGGAATTCGGTCTTGATAGGAGCGTAGAACATTCTCTGCTTCAAAGATTCAGGGACTGACTTAGAGTCACGTACTCTCTGGCAGTCCTTTTCTGTTGTCATGACGACAGAAGTAGGGAAGGCATCTGCTGCATTTCTGATGGACATGATGTCAGCCCTGCTGAACTTGTGATGGTCAGGGAAATTGAAATGCTTCACAATCTTATATGTGCTGCACAGGAATCTTGCCAACGGAGCGTCATTGGCTATGCCTGAGAACAGGATAAGTCTCTGTGCATAAAGATAGCGGGCGTCTCCCTCCGGAAAAATCGACTGCGGAGTGTCGTAGGCAATGGTTGTGAAGAAAAGATGCTGGACCTTTCCGTTGCTGCGTCGGCCGTTGCATCCGGTGGCATCATATCCCTTGAGACCCAAAGCCTCTGCCCATTTGCTCTTCTCCCATCCGTCAAGATACTTCGGACATTTGGAAACGATGACGATATCCGCAGCCGCAATTCTTTCAGGAAGGTCGCGGAGTCTGCCGAGAGGCATGAGGTGGTCGTTGAATATAGGTCTGCTGTAGTCGACAAGAACGATGGATACTCCTGCCTTTACGGCTCTGTGCTGATACGCGTCATCAAGGAGTATCAGGTCTGCTTTCGGGAAATCCTTGGCTATGCACTTCCTGCCCTTCTTTGATGTCTTTACCAGTTCGGGAGATGTGAGGAACGTGCATCCCTGCTTGCGTGACTTGTCAACAGCTACAGTGACCATCGGGAACTTCTTCTTGATCTGAAGAGGTTCGTCTCCATACTGTGTGGCGCTGCCGTCTGTCATCACCTGCTGGAATCCTTTGGTCTTGCGTTTATATCCGCGGGAAAGCACGGCGATATTCTTTCCAGCCCAGGCCTCATCTTCGAGGAGAGTCCTGAGAATCATTTCAGTGTGCGGGGTCTTGCCGGTGCCGCCGACAGTAATGTTGCCTATGCATACAGAGGGAACTTCGGGAGTGTAGGTCTTTCTGCAGCCCCCGTCATACATCAGGTGTCTGGTCTTCAGCGCCAGCCAATATGGAAATAGCAGTATCTTGTCGATCATGATATATAGCAAACAATCAGCAAATATAAGAAAATTAAAAATCGGTATACACTCCGAATCTGATACCTCCCCACTTGCCCAGCCATGTGAGGTTATTGTCGCGATGGGTCACACGGTAATAGTATACAACTCGGAACATCTGGAAAATGTTTTCAATACCAGCTCCGACCTCCAGGAACGGCACTCCGTTCATCGGGCCGGTGCCTTCAGGTAACTTGAACAACCCGGCATGGCATAAGGCAGGGTCGTTTTTGTCAGACAGGCTTCCTACAAGACCGTTGAGGACAATGATTTCCCTCAGCTTCAGGTGTTTGATGAGGGGGATTCGGTTGAATATAAGACCTTTCATGTGCCATGTCATATTGAGCTGCGCATATTGGTCTGTGGCGAACTCAAGGGCATTCATCATGTGGAATGTCTCCCTCTTGTAAACAAAGGACTGGTTGGCTGTCGGCATTATCAGGAGAGGGTATGGCACCTGTCCCCATATCTTTCCCATGCTCAGTTTTACATCCATGAATCCTGCTACGGACAGATGGAAACGCTTGAACACTTCGAATTCCGTGTGCTGATAATTATATTCGCCTCCTAGAAATCCCTTTATTCCGGCCATATGTGACAGGGAGAATATAGGCGTATCCTTGTCCATGTTGGCCATTTGGGAAACTGCGTTGAAATTCTTTTCTCCAGGGGCCCATCTCAGCTGGACTCCGATTTCCGAAGCTGTTATGTCAGGAACTGATATCGTGCTTCCATCTGCAAGAATCCTGTCGTATCTGAGAGTTCCGGGGTCATCGGTTGTGGCAGGAGTGAATTTCCTGTTCTCAACCCAGAAACTCGTTCTGAAACTGTTGGTCCACTGCTTTTCGTACTTGAGGTTGGTTTTCCTGATATATTGAAGTTTCTTCACAGTACCTGCCTTTATGGAAGTCAGGACTCCATGCTGTTCTCCTATCACTTCCGGACTGAATATGTCGTATGTATATGATACAGACAAGTTGTTCAAAGGTCTTTCCCCTGAATGATAATGTTTCTCATTGAAACTGTGAATCAGCTGGATGCTGCCTTTTACCTTTTCGTCACGTAGTCCATAGGCGAGATATCCGTTGGCAAACCAGCGTTTTGATAGATTTGCAGTGGTCATACCACCCAATCTGAGCCTGAGACCTTCTATATAGTTGTGTCCTGCATAACTCAGTATCGGTCCGAAGTCGAATTTTGATGTAGCCTTGGACTCGGAAGTAGGAATGTATTCCGATATGAATGCGTCCATGACACGCATCCATGTCGTCACAGATGACTTTTCGGAAATTTCTTTTGAAGCTTGTGGGACGGCCTTTTCCCTCTTGTTCAAAGGCGTGAGTCTGTTTTCATCCCAATAAGCAGAGTCGTATGACTTTACGTCAGGTAGAATCTCTAGAGGACCGTCGATTCTGTATGCCGGGTTTCCTGCAAGGATAGTCGTGTCTGTGTTGAAATTGTCGAAATATCTGGTCTGGTGAGCGAAGAGACCTTGGGTTCCTTCTATGAGAGTGAGATTTACATATGAATCCTCTCGTTTCAGAGCCCATGCACCATCTTCCACCTGGGCGAACTCCTGATCGATACGGAGTTTGTCAATCCAGTTGATGTTGCTGCTCGAAGGAAAGTTCAGCTGCACCTTCTTGATGGAAAACTTTCCGTCATTGGTAATATAGAGTCTTCCGGTAAAGCCGAAACTCTGGCTGTTGTAAGGTACAAAGGCCATGTCCGTGCATGGGATACCGTCGACACGTACGGTATCCATGATGTAGTATTTGTAATAGGCGGTGGCCATTGTGGATGAGATAGGAGATACAAATCGGTTTGCCAGAAATGCTATCTCATTGTCGAAAATGTCCACTCCTGTGAACAGCTGTTCAAGGCTGACAGTCAGTCCTCCGTTGTGGTCGAATTCCTTGTCAAGTCCGAGGTGCTGCTGTGCTTTACGGATTGTCTTTTCCTCCTTTGGTGACTTTCTGTAATAATAGTCGTTCATTGTTTCTCTGATGGAAACGGTGAGGATCGGTTTGCCGGTTATCTCTGAAGTGTCGATATACTGCTTGAGGTATGCCAGTTTCTTTTTCTTCTCGAAATCCGGATGGTAATCATCCAGAGAGATGGTAAGCTTCTCGTACAGATTACATTTATAGTAATCATAATCTTCCATCCTGTTCCTGTCTTTGTTGGCAATGACGTTACGGATCAGTTCGATGGCCGGATTGTCTTTCTTCCTGTATCTTTCCTTCTTGGGTCTGACGACAGCTTCTGTCAATCTTATGTTGGCTGGTTTCATCTGTATCTTCAGTCCGGTATTCTGTCCCGGCTTCAGCTTTATGTAAACCTTTTCGTATCCGATTGCGTCAACGACCAGCGTGTCCGCTCCAGATGAATCTCTTACGAAGAATTCTCCGTTGTAATTAGTGAGACATCCGGATGCTGTGTTCTTGAAGTACACAGAAATATATTCCATTGGCTTTGTTGTCAGAATGTCTGTTACAACTCCACCCGCGGAACGCGTCTGTGAATATGTCGCCAATGAGGCAGCGAGAAATATGATTGTAAGTAAGAATAGTTTTTTCAAAGCTAATAAAGGTCGTTAAATGCCATATACATTACCGGCTGTCGGAGCATCATCCTGTCCCCATCTTTCAGAGATATAGTCAAGTGTGCTGAAAAGCTCGGCGGAATCATTAAGGGTAACCAACTTCAGTCTTGTCTCCTTGAAGTCAGGCAGTCCCTTGAAGTAGCATGACAAGTGTCTTCTCATCTCAAGTATGCCCACGCGGTCTCCCTTGATCTCTATCGATTTGGCGAGATGTCTCTTTGCCAGTGCCACCCTGTCGTTCACGCTCATCTGTGGCAGCAGTTCGCCTGTCTGCAGGTAATGCTTTATCTCCTTGAATATCCATGGATGACCGTAGGTCGCACGTCCGATCATTATGGCGTCCACTCCGTATCTGTCGAAATATTCCTTCGCCTTCTGAGGCGAGTTGATGTCGCCGTTACCTATAATAGGTATATGCATACGCGGGTTTTCCTTTACTTTTCCGATGAGCGTCCAGTCTGCCTCTCCGGTGTACATCTGGCAGCGGGTGCGTCCGTGGATAGTCAGGGCCTGGATGCCGACATCCTGCAGCCTTTCGGCAAGTTCCACGATGATCTTCGAGTCCTCGTCCCATCCGAGGCGGGTCTTGACGGTGACCGGCAGCTTGACGGCCTCGACTACCTGACGGGTGATCTCCACCATCTTGTCCGGCTCCCTCATCATGCCTGATCCGGCTCCACGGCGTGCGATCTTGTTGACCGGACACCCGAAATTGATGTCCACGAGGTCTGCTCCATGGCCTCCGGCAATCTCTGCCGCCTTTTCCGCCATCACTGCAGCCTCTACCATCGCTTCCGGAATATTTCCGTAGATCTGGATTCCTACAGGCGCTTCATAGTCATATGTGACCAGCTTCTCCAACGACTTGCGTGCGTCGCGGATAAGTCCGTCAGAGGATATGAACTCGGTGTACATCATGTCAGCCCCGAATTCCTTGCATATGTATCTGAAGGATGCGTCAGTCACATCCTCCATCGGCGCCAGAAACAGCGGCCTCTCACCAAGTTCTATGTTTCCTATCTTCATAAGCGCTGCAAAATTAGCAGAATTTTTGTAGATTTGCGGGGATTTGAACAAACATAATTCATAATATGACAAGAATCAATACAATAGGAGTTCTTACATCCGGAGGAGACGCTCCGGGAATGAATGCGGCGATCAGAGCCGTGACAAGGGCAGCCATCTACAACGGCTGGAAAGTAAAGGGAATATACAGAGGCTGGGAAGGCCTGATCAATAATGAAATAAAGGATTTTACATCGGAGAGCGTCAGCGGCACCATCAATCGCGGAGGTACCATTCTCCGTACAGCCCGAAGCAAAGGCTTCATGAATGAGGAAGGCCGTGCTAAGGCATATGAGAATCTCAAGGCCCATGGCATTGATGCACTTATCGTGATCGGAGGAAACGGTTCTCTTGCAGGTGCGCAGGTCATTGCTGCCGAGTACGACATTCCATGCGTGGGTCTGCCGGGTACAATCGACAATGACCTCTATGGAACTGATACCACCATCGGATATGACACCGCACTCAATACCATCATGGACTGCGTCGACAAGATCCGTGACACTGCAAACTCACACAACCGTATCTTCTTCGTTGAGGTCATGGGTCGTGATGCCGGTTTCCTTGCACAGAATGCTGCCATCGCTACCGGTGCGGAGGCTGCCATCATCCCCGAGGACAAGACTGATGTGGACCAGCTTGCCACATTCATCGGCAGGGGAGTCCGCAAGAGCAAGAACAGTTCTATCGTGCTTGTGTCAGAGAGCAAGAAGGACGGTACAGGCGGAGCACAGTACTATGCAGACCGTCTCGTGCATGAATATCCGGAGTTCGAGGCACGTGTCACCATCCTCGGTCACCTGCAGCGCGGCGGTATTCCTACTGCGCAGGACCGTATCCTTGCCAGCCGTATGGGAGTCGCAGCCATTGACGCGCTGAAGGACGGACAGCGCAACGTCATGATCGGTGTCAAGAACGACCAGATCGTCTACGTGCCTTTCAACAAGGCGATCCGTATCGATAAGCCTATCGACCGCGAACTTATCAACGTTCTGAATGTCCTGTCGATCTAAATTTGTTTAACAAGGCGGTCAGATAGGGCTTTTCTTGAAAAGTTTTGTCAAACCGAAAATTATTCTTATCTTTGCGGCCCCTATGTAGTGTAGGGATCGCAATTTTTTATTATTTAATTAAGTATTAACCATTTAACAGAACAAGATGGACACACAGAGCTACAAAACGGTATCCCTCAAGGCAGGTGATATCAAGAAGGAGTGGGTTGTGATCGATGCTACTGATCTCGTAGTAGGCCGTCTTGCTGCCAGACTTGCACTCGTTCTTCGTGGTAAGAACAAGGCATCTTTCACTCCGCACATGGATTGCGGTGACAATGTCATCGTTCTCAACGCGGACAAGGTAAGATTCACTGGTAAGAAGATGACCGACAAGGTGTACGTTCGTCACACTGGTTATCCAGGTGGACAGCGTTTCAGCACCCCTAAGGAGATTATGGCAAAGAAGCCTACTGAAGTCTTAAGGATGGCTGTGAAAGGCATGCTTCCTAAGAACCGTCTCGGTGCGAAGCTCATCAACAACCTGTATCTTTACGCAGGTAACGAGCATCCACACCAGGCACAGAACCCAAAAACAATCACTTTAAACGAAATTTAAGCAGAGCATGAAAGTAGTAAACGCCCTTGGAAGACGTAAATCAGCAGTCGCTCGCGTTTATGTCGTGCCTGGAAAAGGTAACATC
>JAZLDR010000041.1:0-6148 GCA_045614805.1 Candidatus Cryptobacteroides sp.
ACACTATTTTGATTTATTCACTGCTGAGTTTAAGACATTAACAGAAATCGGTAACAACTATAGGATTCGCCATCACGAAACAGATAAATATGATATTAACGATGATAATTATTATGAGTATTTCTTTAATAGATGTTTCGCTTTGATAGTGTTGGCTATTAAGTATATATAGCGAGAGGTTCTGTCCAAACACTTGACTTGTAAGTAGTATTTTAGTTCGAGTTGTTGTGTTCGATATGGTTAAAAAGGAGATAATAAATCTCTAAATGTTGATATCTAATTAAAAAGTAGTGCAGTCTTCTCCCAGATCTGTATTAAAGTCAGTGCACAATTCGTAGAAATCAATAAAAGCTCCAGTAACGACATAAAATCCTTATATTCGCACAAAAGAGTATGTATGAAAGGTGATGGAAACAAATACCTCAATACTTTAAACCGGATCTTCGGACCTGCGATGGGAAAGGCTATGCCGGTGGTGCTGAAGGTGGCGTTTGGGGCTGTTGGGGTGTTGTTTGTGACGGCATTGGTGCTGATATATTCTGACAAGAGGTTCGGGGATGGATGGGAACATCCGGAGGCGGTGGCTTATATGTTCCAGAGGGCAGCGGTGGTTCTGATGTGGTTGGTGCTGGCCGCATTGGTCGTGACGGTGATATGGTTTGTAGCATATATGGCCATTAACAGCCGCACCCAAAACCGCAAACCACAGCCTGAATCCCAGCAGGCCATTCAATCAATAGCAGATTATAAAGAACCGAAGCCCATAGACGAAGAAAAACTTAAGCCATATTTCAAGGCATCCTTCAAGGGAATGGGGCAGAATATAAATCACTTTCCTGATCTGATCAGGGAACTCGAGCATATCCGGAAGGGCTCGGCAACGGATGTGGGAAGGGCGGCATATATAATATATAACTCGTCTCATATGACTAGGAAGCCTCAAACATTTGCCAGATGGATGAGGGCGTTTTTCGAGATTCTCGATGTTCCTTTGCCGAAAGATATGAGCCAGAACAAATACGAACCGACAAAAGAGATAAAGGACAGGCTTTACTTTCTTCAATAGTCCTGAAATCATCCGCAAATAATCCGGAACGGGACTCCGTGAAATCTTATGCAAGGCGCTGAAATTCAGTGCCTTGTTTCTTTGTGATACTCCGCTTTTATAATCCATCGGAATAAACTCCCAACCTTTGCAATGCCACGCAAGCGAACTGAATGCTGACGGTATTGCAGGTGTGACAGTAGGCGTAAATGTGCATGTCAGCAGTGTGCATGAGGCGAGAGAATAACATAAAATCAAAAGTTATGAATTACGATCTTATTGAATTGGCAAAGAGATGTCCGGACTTGACGATTACTGTCAGGCTTTCGGACCTGGTTGAGGCGAACAGGGGGCTGATTGAAGAGACAAAGCGGGAATTGGAGCATTCGCTTAAGGTATCAAAATCTGAAACCTACCTCACGCGTGAAAAAGTGATGGAAATGCTGGAGGTGTCTCCGACAACATTGTGGCGATGGGAAAAATGCGGCTATCTCATCCCTATATCCATCGGCAGCAAAAGACGCTACCGTCATTCTGACATCCTTAAAATCCTTGAACGATGAAAACGAAGAACCCCAATCCTTTTTATATGGTGTACCAGTCATTCTGGACTGAATTGCGTTTGAAAGGAGCAGTGAAGGAAGTATTTGCTGTGATATACGGCAGGTGTGCCTATTCCGGAAATGCTGCTGAAATCTCCATAAATGCAATTGCCACCCTTACCGGACTGAGCCGGCAGACAATCATATCATCGATAGATGCATTGGTCAAGACTGGTCTGCTAGAACGTCTGCCGGCAAAATCATCCCGAAAGACAGGGCATTTCAGAGTCATCGGAGTCGAAATGGATTCCAAAGGCCGACCGGTAAGGAAATCAGACCTGTCAAATAATACGACTGGTCAAGTTCTCGTCAAAGACAGGTCAAATAATCGTACCGGTAGTAGTCAGGAAATCAGACCACGGATAAATATTGTAGATAGATATATAAAATCATATAGAAATGGAAATTCATCAATTGATCTCGAAGCTCCAGACACCTTCGAAGGAAGAAATACGCTATAAGGTCGGCGAAGTGCTGGGGAAATCAGCCACCTCGGAGGTCGAACAGGCGTTGAGGCTCATCTATGCCGATGAAATAAGAAAACGAGGACGTCAGTTCGTTGAGGATGATAACATCCGTACGAAAATCGCCCAGGCGGCAAAGTGGATATGCGAAAGTCCGAGGAAAGGACTGATGCTTTACGGTAATGTCGGAGCGGGGAAGACTATGCTTCTGAACAGTCTCATCCGTCTGTTCCGCGAAGTCGGATATTGGCATCCGAAACTCTTTGCTGCGACAGCAATCGACCTGTGCCAATATTTCCGGAAGGATGAGACCGAAGGTCATTACCGTGAAGCTGTCAAAAGTGAAATCCTGCTGATCGACGATCTCGGCTGCGAGCCCGAAGTGTGTATGATTTATGGCGTGAAACATACTCCAATTCAGAATCTTTTATACGACCGTTACCGATTCCAGCGCACAACAGTCATAACATCCAATCTAACCGATAAGGAACTGCTGGAACGTTACGGAATCCGAATGAAGGATCGTATGGATGAGACATTCGACTTCATCACATTCTCAAATCAGAGTTACAGGAAACAGGTGTGAGTTTTTGAGCCTATGAGCCTTTCAAAAGGTCAGACGGACCCATACCGAACGGAAGTGAGGTTAGCGAGGTTGTGTTTTCAGATGCTGAAAACCTCCCGCTGGTCGCCTCGCTTTGCCGGTGGCAAAGATGTGTTTACACATTTATACGCGAATGCGTGAATATGCGAATGTGCGATTTTATAATTCCGACGGCAGATAAGCGGAAAGACAAGATGTGTTTTCGGCAGCCAGATCGGAGCGTTTCAATTAATAGAGGAGAGAGATATGGAGAGAAAGAACAAAGGCGGTCGCCCGAGATCAAGCAGGGTGCAGAAGAAGATCCGGGCCGTGACTGTAAGATACAGCGCCCTGCAATATGACATCGTCCGTCACAGGGCGAGGACGGCGGGATTCCGCACATTGACCGAATATGTCCGGGAGGCATCCGTCAATGCCGAGGTCGTGCAGAACTTCATCCAGGAACATAACGCCGTCTTCCGCGATCTGTCGGGTCTGTGCAACAACCTGAACCAACTCACGAGACTTGCCCACGCACAAGGCCTCCAATCGGCCGAAGGTGCCCTGTCCGAACTCCTTCCCCAAATTCTGAACCTCATCACTCACCTCTACAAAGAGATGAAAAGACAAAAATGATCCACTCGGATGCCCGACGAATCGTCATCCCCGACCTTTCCGTCATCCCTGACCTTTCTGTTGTCAAGCCCGACTCGATCGGGCATCCCTCGCACATAGTTTAATCCATAAAACCAGCAAACAATGATAGCAAAAATAGTAACCGGCGCCTCATTCGGAGGCTGCACAGCATACGCCTACGGCAAAGACCAGGCAGAAGTGATTGCCCACGACGGCATCATCCCAGACGATCCGAAGATCGCCGCCAAGTGCTTCGAAATCCAATCCCAACTGAACCCAAGGGTCAGCAAACCCGTCGGCCACATAGCCATCAGTTTCAAGCCCGAGGACAAGCCACGCCTGACCAATGAGTTTATGGTACAGGTAGCAAAGGAGTATATGGAAAAGATGGGAATCAATGACACTCAATATGTCATTGTCCGCCACCACAATACTCCCAATCCCCACTGTCACCTCATCTTCAACCGCGTGGACAACAACGGCAAACGCATTTCCGACAGCAACTGGCTGAAGCGGAATGTCCGCGTCTGCAAGGAACTGAAGCAGAAATACGGCCTGACCTTCGGCGAAGGCAAATCCCAGACGAGGACAGAGCGACTCCGCCCTAATGAACGGACAAGGTACGAAATGGCCAATGATGTCAGGTCAGCCTTGAAGGACTCACGCAGTTGGAAAGACTTCTCCAACAACCTGAAGGCTTATGGTATCAATGCACAAATCAAGTTCAGAAGCGGCACTCACATCCCCCAGGGCCTCTCATTCATCCGAGACGGCACGACCTTCAAAGGCTCCTCCCTGGACAGAAGTCTCGGCTTCTCCCGGATTGACAAAATCCTCACAGGCGGTATGAACATCGACAACAGTGGCCAAAGTCAAAACCCTTCTATGTATGAATCCCGTTCACATGAACAGGATCACTCCATGACAAGTGACTTAGCAAACATCGCTTCAGAACTGGCAATAGGCCTGATCGCCTCCAGCCAGGAAAAGAAATCCGAGGAACAAGACCTCGCACCAAATAAAAAACGAGGTCCAAGGCTATAGAATTATAAGATTATAAACATATGAATCCCAGACAATTATGACAAAGCAAAATAACTCACTCACAGAACTCCAAGCCCTCGAAGGCATATATGAACATCTTTCCACTATAGACGATCTCGTGAAGGAAGTCGGAGCAATTTCAACTAGACTCAGAAAGATAGAAGAGAGGTTGAAAGAACCGATGGAAATAACGGATCCAATCCTGAATCCAGGACATTCCCGCGAATACTCCCGTAACACCTGTATCTATGGCGCATTGATAAAGTCCATTGAAGCGTGTATGGTATTGACCGAGCAGAAGAATGTGCTGAATGACATTGTTTCAGAACAGCGGAAAGCAAGGACATTGCTCGATGCGATTATTAAAGAACAGACCGAAATAAGGATACGAGATCGTGAATTGATGACAATCATCTTAGAGATAAGAAAGCCTTGGTGGAAAAAGGTGTTCAGGTAAATAGTTCCATATGAAGAAAAATGTTTATTTTTGTAGTCAGTAGAGCAAGAGAAAGTAGCGGAAGTACATATTAAGAAAATATAATGTTTTCTTTTACCTAAGTCTCAAAATCGCCAAAATTTGAATACAACGGGTAAAAGGGGGCAGCGTCGTTTGGCGTGGCCTTCTTGTCGTTGTATAGGTGTTTGGCGATACCTGAGACTTGGCAAGTTGGACACGCCATTTGCGTGTCTGAAGGTGAATAAATACCATGACAAGCAAGGTGATATGAACGACATCAGACAGTTTGACAACATTACGCATACGGTGGCGGATGACCTTAAGGTTCAACTCGGCAAGGGTGGAAAGGTCAATGTTGCTGCGGCTTGTTTCTCTATTTATGCGTTTGAGGCCCTCAAGAGTGAATTGGAGGACATTGATGAGTTCAGATTCATATTCACTTCACCTGCTTTTACGAAAGAGTTTTCCACCAAACAGAAGAGGGAGTTCTTCATTCCGAAGCTTCAGCGAGAGAGGACTTTGTATGGTTCCGATTTCGAGTTGAAACTACGAAATAAAATGTCGCAGAGGGCGATTGCTCGTGAGTGTGCTGAGTGGATCAGACAGAAAGCACGATTCAAGACTAATGTGTCCGGCGGCTCTGTGAATGGATTCCTTACCTGTAATAATCCGGAAAATAAGTATGTCTATATGCCTTTCAATGAGTTTACTACTACGGAACTTGGTCTTGAGAGAGGCAACAATCTTTGCCCTACAGCAATCCGTCTGTCTTCTCCTATGGCAGACAATTACATCCGTGATTTCAATGAACTATGGAACGATGAACGTCAGTTCAAGGATGTGACGGAGCAGATAATTGATAATATCTCGAATGTCTATAAGGAGAATGCTCCTGAGTTCATATACTTCATCACTCTTTACAACATTTTTAAGGAGTTTCTTGATGATATTTCGGAGGATTTTCTTCCGAATGAGGCGACCGGATTCAAGACCAGTCAAGTGTGGAACAAACTCTATGACTTTCAGAAGGATGCTGCTCTTGCCATCATCAATAAACTTGAGAAATTCAACGGATGTATCCTTGCTGACAGCGTGGGTCTCGGTAAGACTTTTACAGCTCTTTCTGTCATCAAGTATTATGAGAACAGGAACAAGTCTGTGCTGGTGCTATGCCCGAAGAAGTTGAACGACAACTGGATTACCTATCGAAGCAATTATGTGAATAATCCTATTGCAAAGGACAGACTCAGGTACGACATCCTTTTCCATTCTGACCTGTCGAGAAAAGGCGGTCAGACAAACGGATTGGATTTGACG
>JAZLDR010000042.1:0-31072 GCA_045614805.1 Candidatus Cryptobacteroides sp.
TATGTCTGAAAAAGTGTCGTCACAGATTACGGAAGCCCAGCTGTTCATGGCATTGTTGGGATAGACACCTTCGAACTTGGGACCGCCGCTTCTTCCATATTGCTCGTAGATGTTGATGTATGCACCGTCCTTGAAGACGAATTCACAATCGGTAAGGGTGACATAAGTGAATATGTCATCATCCGTAAGTTCAGATATCTTCTTCACCGGATGCGGCGGCATTGTCGTATAGTCACCATATTTCACATCCACGATGGCCTTGTCTGTCAGTCCGGACACCACGTATGACTCCGCCTCCTTGCTGAGAAGGGCGCCCTTGAGATTCAGACACACACGGTGATAGCGCTTCAGAGGCTTGGTATGGTTATCTTCAGTAAAATTGAATCGGATGCCATATTTTCCGTCAAGGCCGAGCAGATATACGCACTGACTGTTTGTAGCCGAGTTGACAGTAGTATAGTGTATATAGTAGTGCAGATCCTTGTTGGGATTATCCGGTTCAGTAAGTACATAGCCTTCGACAAAGAGATCTTCTGTTATCTCTATGCTATGGCGTATGGTTCCGGGTGCAGCAAATGTCTTGTTGACATGCATATCCACTTCCTGAGAAGGTGCAGCATCGGCCATAGCCCGCAGGTGGGTAAACGATACCGTCTGTCGGGCATGGAGAAAAGTTGCAGCTGAAAGCATCAGCAGAGTCAGAAATATTCTCATTTATTATAACGGATTGCAAGATAATTCACGGTACCACCGCAGTAATTGTAGTTTTCAATCTCGGAATTGTCGTAGCCATACCTGTTTGAGGCCTTTTTGTCAGCAGGGCCTATTCTTATGGCCACCTGGTCATGTCCGAGCATTTCAGAAGGAAGCGCGAAATCCATCGGCTTGAACGCACTGCTCATCCAGACAGCCGGATCAAACGAGTCCGGAATGACATCAGGTACAGTGAACACTTCTCCTACCTGCTCCCATCCCTCATCTTCTTCTGTGATGTCAGAAAGTGACCACTCTACCTTCCAGTATCTCGGAGAGAGACCGTTCTGAGCCTGATTCAACATCGACAACTGCATCGAAAGATGTTCTGTAACGATGTCCTTGGTCGAGAACTTGACCAGCCAGTAATATGGGCGGTTGAAATCCTTGTTCCACCAATGAACCGCTCCCCATGACAGGTTACCCTCGTGCTTACGGTATGTTCTTCCATAGCCTTCCGGATTGGCGACGATGGTCACATCTCCTTCCACACCATAGTCTGTGCCGTCCTCCAAGATGATACCGAAACCGTTTTCCGTGCCTACATTAAGGCCGAAAGGATATGTGCTGTCACTTCCGATCGGTCCAAGATATGAGAAGTCATAATAGGTGATTCCGCGGAAACCATAACTGAAATCCTTTATCTTGTCACCATCCAGATCTTCTTCATAATTGGCATTATACGGACCTGTATGTACCATTCTGCCTTCTCCATACGTCGCCTTCAGCGATCTCGAATCACCGGAAGGAAGCGCATACCTGAACTCGCATATCATCTCGGAGAAGCTGTCAGAGAAGCTGTCTGCAAAATCAAGGTCAGCGCGCGACATATGACGGATCTGATAATCCCCTATATAACCCTTACCGTCTGCATACTCGAAAGGAGGGTGCTTTTCATGTACAATTACGCCAGTGACATTGCCCTGACCGTATCCCATCCTTGAACCATCACGACGGTATGGGCAGGTCGTGTTGGTATAGATATACATGCTTCCGCCGTCCTTGCCACGAAGAAGGGTTGCAAACTTATTGGCAGAGGCATTGTTGCTGGCATTGGTCATGAATTCGTAGCATGGTGTAAGGGATCCTTTTCTCACCGGCCATTCAACATCTGTCAGCTTCACCCTGGTATAGATATCCACATCTGACAGTTCTGTGATGTTCTTTGATTTTGTAACGACCTGACCGGCAGCATCCTCGACCTCCATGACAGCATATTCAGTAAGTCCCTCCACAACATAACGTTCCGGTGCCTCATACTTCCTGATCACCGCACCGGAAAGGTCTAAAGTCACCTTCGTGTCGTTTGCAAGGAAGTTGTCCGCTTCTGTCTTCATGATCAGTAACAGACCGGACGAACCGTCAAGGTCCTGTATATATGCACTTCTGCGGCAAACAGTATAGTCGATCTTCTTGGAAGCTACCTGGGTGTTCTCATGTACATTGCCCGACGCCACATCACTTATGACATGGGCTGTAAGAATACCTTCGGAAAGGGTTGTTCCCTCGGTAGTGGCCATCTGTCTGAGCTGAGCGAAAGTCACATCAAGTCCGAGATTGTTATCACTTCCTGCCTGTACAAGATGGAGATCTTTTGTGACAATGTTGTCCCAACCGTCATTATAACTGAAAGATACTACTGCAAGACGTTTCTGGACATCAGTATTGTCGACAACGTCAAGTTCCACTCCGTTTTCAGTGAGGGTGACATTGCTCACCCACTCCTGAGTACCTTCCGGAAACTTCAGAGCAGACACAGTGATATCTTTCAAAGGAATGTTTGTCTCCATGTCAAAAACCTTATGACTCTGCCCGTCATTGACAAGGCTGAATGCTGACTGAGGAAGGACGAAAGACGGCTGAACTGCCCCCTCCTGCCTTATTATCAGGTCATAGGCATAGTCCGGATTCCTGTCAAGCGAGACCTTCAATTTCGCCATGCGAGGAAATCCCTCGTTCGCGTCGAAAGCGAACATGAGCATTCCGTCCGATGAAAAGGTCTCCGTCTTGACAGACAGCCACTGTGCCTCGTTCTCGAGAGTCACTTTGCCAGGGAAATTGGTATATACGTCAACAGACAGCATTCCGTATTCCTTGCTCACTGTAAACTCCCTTTGAGGAAGTCCGAGTTCCTCAAGTACACCAGAGGTATCTTCACAAGAAAGAAGCGCAAGACATACTGCCGCAAATATTGATATGTATTTCATTGTTTTACTGTTTTTCATTATACGTTCTGGATGATGGTCAGACTTGTTGTATATGTCTTTCCGTCACTGTCTGACAAGGTCAGAAGAAGTCTTGCCTGTCTTTCCTCTACAGTCTTCTTTACAGAGAAGACCACTGCCTCTGGCGTTACGGAAACGGACGAAATCCAGTCCACTACATTGCCTTGTGCATCAGATACCGACACCACTGCACGCTCCACATCCTGTCCTAGATTAGTGGAAAGCTTTACTGAAACACGGGCTGCCTCACCTGAAAGTTCCACAGAAGATCTGGTAAAGGCAAACTCAGGGGTTTTTACACCGCTATACTGGTTTACATGAAGCGTATCTGTCTGAGCAGCGCTCTTTACTATAACTTTTGCAGACCTCTTCAGACCGAGATTCCCGATACAGTCCAGCCTGATTCTTCCTATTCCTTCCTTACCGGTCTCGACATCCAGCGATGCCCATTCCACCGGTTCCGAGAAGAAGGCCTCCCACTGGTCATTTGAATAGACAGCAACCACGTGCCAACTTTCCTCAGCCGGCATGTTCACAGTGGTGTTGGAAAGAGTAAGGTCGTGCAGAAACTCCAGTTTCTGTTGGCATGCGGTAAGCATAACCGCTGTCATAGCTAATATATATGATATTCTTTTCATTATGAGTCTCAGTCTTTAGAAAGTTGTGAGTTCTGCCTTATAGGCATCATTGTCCAGCTGGTTGTCGGAAAGAGCAACTTCCTCATCTGGGATCGGATAGTATTCGTGACAATGAAGGATATTGGTACGCACCGTAGCAAAGTCTGTATTATTATATGTCTGATTATACCATACTCCCCAGCGGACTAGATCGAATTTCCTCTGGAACTCCCCGAGAAGTTCGCGACCTCTCTCCCTCTGGATCTCCTCCAGAAGGGCTTCCTTTGAGGAGGCTGTGTTCATCGGATCCAGCCCAGCTCGTACCCTCACCTCATTCAGACATCCTATCGCCTCGGCCATCCTGCCATCCTGCTCATTGTATACTTCCGCGAGCATCAGGACTGCATCACCATATCTGAACACAGGATAGTTGTTTGAATCATAAGTCTTGTTCATGTCCCAGCACCAGAACTTCGGTCCAAGCCACGGCTTTGAAGAACTGAAGGCCTTGCCATTGTAGTCCCAGGCAAGATTTATCGACTTGCGAAGGTCCTTTGAGTCCTTAGGCATCAGATTCTGATAGTAATACTTGTTTGGGCGAAGACCGACATATGTCGTGGCAAGTTTTCCTAGTTCAGGGATCTGCACGCCGTCATATATATCAGTTTCTCCATTTCCTCTGTGAGGCATCATGTAGCAGGCAAGATTAGTCGTCACATTCAGACCACCTTCCGTATAACTATGCTGGACCTCAAAGATCGACTCCGGTGTGTTCTTTGCACTGAAACAGTTGTCTTCAATAGGATACCTTTCACGGGTATATTCCCCAAAAAACTGATTAAGTTTGAGCAGAGATGCTTCCGCCGTATTCCAATCCTTGTTCCACATAGCCATCTTGGCGATGAGCATATGGCAGAAGGCCGCGCCTACATGCTGTGTATTCAGGTCATAAGGCCTACCTTCCGGAAATGCCGCAATGCACCCCTGTAACTCATAAACGAGTTTCGCCCTTGTTTCATAGGCATCCATTCTCGGCAACTTCTCGATACGCTCAAGATCTCTCCTGTCCTTTATTACATCGGTATAATAAGGAACATCTCCAAACATTGACGTCAGCAGGTAGTAGTAGAATGCCCTGAGAGTTTTCGCCTCGGCAAGCAGGGGCGCAACAGAAGCAGAGTCCACAGGGGTTGTCTCAAGTCCTTCAATACACATATTTGTATTCCTCACGCCGATATATGCCTGCTGCCACATGGTCACGCCAAAACGGGCAGTGGCCGGTGATATTTCCAGCAGGGCATCCTGAGTCGCACATCCTGAAGCATTCATAAGATCTGTCACGCTCTCTACAGCCATCATCATATCCTTGGCATAGATAGCCCTGATCGGTTGGTAACATCCTCTCACTCCGGCCTTGCATTCGCCAAGAGAAGAGTAGAACTCCGACGGCACAGGAAAATTATCGTTTCCCTCTTCAAGACTGCATGAGACAATCAGGAAGACAGAAAGCAACATCGTAGTATATTTTATTATCTTCTTCATATCCACTCCTCCCATTAGTATTTGATCTGAATTGCAAAGTTCACACGACGAGCCTTAGGATATGCTCCAAGGTCGATTCTTCTCAACGTAGAACTCTTACCCTCTGATGACACATCCGGATCGAATCCGTTGTAATATTTCCACAGATACACATTGGACGCGTTCACCATAAGCGTGAGGCTGCTGATGTACTTCTTGGCCTTGCTGCCAAGTGGAACGCTGTACGAGAATGACAGGTCCTGGAGGCGCAGGTAACTTGCATCATGCACCATGAAGTCGCTCGGAGCGGCAATTCCATAGAATCCGGCGCGAGGCAGGTCTGAATCAGGATTGCGTTCACTCCATGCATTGAGCATATAGCGGTACTGATTGGTGAACTGTCCTCCAGCCATGTAAAGCTCCGAGAAGTTATAGATCTTTCCACCTAGCGAATATGTGAAATAGAGGGAAAGTTTAAGATTCTTGTACCTGAATGAGTTATTGATACCTCCATAGACTATCGGGTCAGCATTGCCGAGGTAACATAGGTCATCCATATTGAGTACTCCGTCATGGTTTATATCATGGTAACGAGGCATACCAAGTGTGGTTGACTGAGAAGGAATGATGCTGGCCATTGAATGCGTGATCTTGTTACGTTCGATTTCCTCCTTATTGTGCCATACACCAGCATATTTGAAACCCCAGATGGAGTTAAGAGGATACCCTTTGACATAACCATAGATCATGTATGAGTTTCCACCCATTCCTGGTGCGGAATATGTCGGCACGTATGCCTCCTGACCGATGTCAAGCACCTGCTGACGATTGTGTGAAATCGTGAACTGCGTATCCCAGCTGAAGTTCTTCTTGACGATGTTGCGGGTGTTGATGGAAAGTTCCACTCCTGCATTGGATGTCATTCCAATGTTCTCCCAACGGTTGTTATATCCGGTCACATGTCCCGAACGCACCTGCAGAAGGAGATCTTTTGTTCTCGAATAGTAGCCTTCCAGTTCGGCTGTCACCCTGTTGTTGAAGAAAGCTCCCTTGAGCGCGACATTGTACGATGTGGTAGTCTCCCAGGTCAGGTCGTCATTGACTATTCTTCCAGGATAATAGACTACTGGCTGCTGGTTATCAAAGACATAACCTCCGGAAGATGAAGAAAGCGAGGCCTGTGAAACATATGCTCCGATCGCGTCGTTACCGGTCTGACCCACTGAAGCTCTCAAAGAGAGTTCATCCACATTCTTTGCACTCTTGAGCCAATCTTCCTGAGATATATTCCATTTCAATGCGACAGAAGGGAAAAAGCCCCATTTCTTGTTGGCCGCAAAATTTGACGCTCCGTCGTAACGTCCGTTAAGAGTCAGGTAATATCTCTTCTTCCAGTTGTAGTTCACGCGGGCCACATAGGACATCTTACGGATGGTTGCCGAATTAGAAGAAGCCGTGTAGGCATTCTTGTCAGTTATGGCTCCCATGTTGTTCCAAAGATTATCGTCTATCAGATAGCCTGTACCGCGCAGCGAGAAGATATCCTGCTTGTAACTGTAACCTGTAAATACGGCTACCGCATCGAGATGATGTGTCTTGTTCCAAGTCTTGTCGTAAGTCAGGGAAAGTTCAAAATTGTGCTTGTATAACTCTTCATTGGCCCTGTACGCCTCTCCGCCTTCACCCTCAGTCTTCTTCGGAAGGGTAGATGGATAGTACTGGTAAGATTGTCTCTCATACAGATAATACGTATAGAGCGCCTTGAACTTAAGTTCAGGAAGAATATCTCCATCAAGTACTACGGTCTGCGTCATCGAGTTCTGAATCATGTCATATATATTCTGATCAATCAGAGCAGACGGAGTGTTGATATATTCTCCAGAATAATAGATAGGGTTATAATTGTCGGTAGGCTTGATGATAGGAGAAAGGTAGATTGCTCCCGCAGAGATATTAGTTCCGCCAAGAGGAATAAGATTCATATCCTTGTCATGGTGGTTATAACTCATCCTGTAACTCAATTTCAGCCAGTTGAACAGTTTCTGGTCAAAGTTGGCGCGTGCCATGTACCTTTTATGCCCGCTCCTTTTTATGATACCTTGGTTGTCCATATATGCAAAGGAGAGGAAGTAGTTGGTTCCCTTTGCAGGCGATCCGCTCACTGCAAGATAATAATCCTGCAGAGGTGCAGTTCTGGTAACCTCATCAAGCCAGTCTGTACCTTCTCCATATGAGAACGGATCCGCAATAAGCGATGTCGACTGAGTTGAAGCCGTTGTCTTGAGAGATGATGTCGTATTCATCCTGTATTCATTCCTGTAAAGTGCGAACTCGGTCGCATTCATCAGATCAAGTTTCGACGGAAGCTGTGAGAAACCTCCTGTGACCTTGAAATTGACATTGACCTTCTTTCCTCCTGTAGAACCACCCGACTTTGTGGTAATCAGAATCACACCATTTGCTCCACGGGAACCGTATACAGCTGTGGAAGAAGCATCCTTAAGAATGGTAATATCCTCAATATCAGCAGGATTAAGATCATTAAGGTCATTGATGGCATCCATCACACCGTCCACCACTATGAGCGGTTCGTTTGATGCCGAGATGGAACGTGTACCCCTGACACGGATACTTGTCGTTGCTCCCGGTTCACCGGTTGTCGACATCACATCCATACCTGCCACTCTACCCTGGAGAGCCGCATCCACCGATGGATGAGTGACGTCATTGATGTCTCCCATCCTGACGTTGGTAACAGAACCTGTAAGGTCACCCCTCTGCACGGAACCATATCCTATGACCACAGATTCTTCCAACTTCAGGGAAGAATCCGGATAGAGGATGATGTCAAACACAGCTTTGGAGCCAACAATCTCGGTCTTCTTGTCAAAGCCAATGAAACTGAACTCAAGGACATCTCCCTGAGCGGCGTTGATGGAAAACTTTCCATCGATATCCACCATCACGCTCTCCAGTATATTTACCTTCGAAGCATCATAGCGGATGACATAGGCTCCTGGAAGAGATTGTCCCTCATTGTCAAAGACAGTACCAGTCACCGTCATGCTCTGGGCCGACATTTCCAGAGCAGAAACAATTGCTGACAGGAACACAAGAGCCGTTATTAAATAATGTCTCATATTAAAAGGTTAATTTATCTGTTTTTTGTATATCGAGCCATCAGCTCCGGTCACGGTCATGACTATTCTCGCATTCGGATTGGATGGTACATATTCGAACATGTGACTGTTGTTCACCGGGTTTACAGTCGATGTATTCGCACTTGCAAAATTGTTGTTGGCCGCATACTCGGCAGTATAGTCGGGATCTGTACGGAATACCCTGTCAGCATTCCTCACCTGCACACTGTATTCTGTAACATGCACAGACCATCCTTCCGCATAAGCAGGCACATTCATCAACAGACAGGATTTACCTCCCTCCAAGGTCGTCACACCTTCCGTATAGAACTTCACCTGGAAATCACAGTTGTCATAACAGGCAATCGTAGTGCGCCTGAAGTCCGTTCCATTGAAGTCATAGTCTGTGAGTCCGCAAGGTGAGCCGTCCACACAATATTTCGAGCGGTAAAACGGACCTGTAATTGCGTTATGCACATATTGGGTAACTTTTGCTCCCCCTCTTGTGAAACTGTAACTGTCCGTATAGTGCTGATGTCCGGAAAGGATGGTGACCTTTGAAAATCCTGTCAGAAGGTCCATCACTGCTTCTCTATTGGCTTTTTCCATCGACCCCACACCCTGTCCCTCACCAGTATGATACATATAGAACGGCTGATGACAGCAGATGATCAAGGCAGTGGAAGCCTTATCCTCCACTGTGGCCAGATCGGAAGCAATCCATTCCAGCTGTCGTGGAGATATTTTGCTCAGATACTTGTTGTATCCCCCGCTCACTCCGTTGCTTCCCAACATAATCGTGCCGTCCAGCATCAGGAAATGGTTGTTGCCTATGTTCATCGAATAATATGTCGGGCCAAGATGAGTCCTATAATAGTCCTTCGGTTCGAGACCTTCGGTATCAGAACTGTAATTCTTTGTCTGCTTACCGTAGTAGTCATGATTTCCCGGGATGTGAAATATCGGAATCTGTACATCTCTGAGACATTTCTTGTACTCCGGCAATCCCGTACCGTTGACATCTAAAGCATATTCCTGGATCATATCTCCCAGACAGACAGCATACACCGGATCGTCAACGCTCTGCGCCTTCAACTTAGGAATGAATTTCGAACGGAATATCACAGAGTCCATTTCCGTGATACCTTCTGCTGCACACAGACCACGTATATGCGTGTCAGAAAAAGCCACAAGACGGAATCTGCCCTGATTGACCGACTTCAAGACAAAGTCATGCCTCTGGACTGTTCCTGACTGAAGATTCTCGGTATCGAGAGCATGCCAGAACCGTGGTTCCCAACCATTCCTGGTGTTCACCATATATCCCGAAGGAATACTGATCCATACGGTCCTGTCTCCTTCCTGACAGGAAGACGGAAGCCAATACATACCGTTCTTATCTGTTTTCGTGACATTTCGTCCGTCTGAAATCACGACACCCGCAAGAGGACGGGAATCAGCATACACCTGTCCCTTGACAGTATAGCCATCCAAATCGGGCACATCTGTCGGAAAGGACCCGACATCTGTCATATCATCGGAAGTCTGCTGCTGAAACTTTGTGCACGCACATAGTATCAGCAGCATTGCCATGTATGCAAATCTTCTTTTCATTGGTCTCAATTCCCTTGATAACATCCAGGATACCATCCTTCGGCTGGACGATTGTTTCCTGCGATATCCTTTGTCAGACCGTCAACTGTTCCGAGCCATGCAGCGAAGTCGGTTCCGCCTGTGATTCCATTAAGGAAACTTGTCACATTCGCTGCTGTAGTTCCTGTTACTTCTGCCGACTTGGTCCATGTGTAGTAACCACGGCCGTCTGTAGTTGTAGCTGATGTAAAATTACCTGATACATCATTATATGCAACAACCTTATCTGTTCCTGCCATTGTTACAGAGCCTGTTACTCCAGCATCCACCAATGGTTTCCATTCTGTGGTGTAATTATAGCCCGGCGATGTTATCGAGCCAGGATTAGCATAATAGCCGACCCTCACAGAGCCATCAGCGCTACCTGTATTCGGATTCAACAGTACATTGTTGTAAAGATTTGCAACAACACCTTTATTGTATACTCTGATACATGTCATAGTACTGTTACTTTCATAAAGAGTCGAATTAAGGACTGTAGTTGTACCGCCGACAAGAACAAGATCTGTATGGGTTACATCTGCCTCATTGCCATAGAAACAGCAGTTGTTGAAGAACGAGTCTTTCTCAAGACGGATTACACCAGCAGTTCTTCCTCCGGCAGATTTGTTACCTGTAAATGATGTAGCGTTCAGATAAAGGACTCCATTAGTCTTCCTTATTGCAGCTCCCTGCTTTGTCGCCACATTACCTTTAAAATATGACTTATCTACAGCCAGACGACCTGTTCCGCTCCAATAGATAGCTCCACCATTTCCCATTGTTGAATTTGAGATGAACTCAGAGGCAGAAATCAGATTTCCTGTAGAAGTTGCGTTGGAATAGATTGCGCCACCTGCAAAATCTCCATTCAGAACATTTTCTTCAAACGTACTGTTCTTTATAGTAAATGTTGCTGCTCCTGTAGTATAGATAGCTCCTCCATGTCCGTTTGCCGAATTACCATCGAAAGTACAACCATCTATTTCGACTGCCTTCGTATCGATGAAAAGGGCACCACCGGCAAGAGCGTCTGTATTTGCAGTAAATGTTGCATTCTTAATTGTATGACTTGATGCTGCAGAGCTTGCAATACAGATTGCACCACCTTTACCTGCTCCGGTTTCTCCTGTTTTCTGGGCCGAATTCTCAGAGAATGTCGTTCCTTCTACGGTCAATTTTGCATCGGTAGTCACATATATCGCACCACCTCCGACACTTCCCTTTGTAGTCTTGTTTCCGGAGAACGAACCACCTTTCAATGTCAATGTTCCGGTATGGGCATAGATGGCACCTCCGTTTGAAACCGAGGTATTGTTCTTAAATACAGTATTAGTCACTGTCCATGTTCCATTCTTGAAAAGGATCGCACTACCTTCCTTGGCTGCAGTGTTACCGGAAAATTCTGCGTTTTCTATGTTGATTACCGCACCAGGGTTAGTATTACAGTAGAATACACCTGCCACTCCAGTTGAAGCAACATTCTCTATGAATTCAGTTCCGGTGATATTAATGGTCGATGCGGCATTGTTGTAGATACATCCTCCTTCTGCTGCAGAATTTTTCTTGAACGTTCCTCCTGTGATATTCAGCGGATTGGCACCGGACAGACAAATTGCTCCGGCTAAATTCTTCGTACATACATTGGATGTAAAATTACAATCGATAAAATCAGCCTTGATCATAGCGTTCATCCATACTGCACCGCCGTTATTGACAGATGTATTTCCAGAAAAATCACATCCATTACACTGCAGGGCAGCTCCCTTGACATACATTGCTCCACCGAAGGAGCTGTCCCCCGTACCCTGATTGTTGGAAAATAAACAATCAGTAAAATTCAGGTTTCCTGCCAAAGCATAAACTGAACCACCCTCATTAACGGCTGCATTACCGGAGAAGGCAGCACCTGTCATGTTGATTATTGCATCTGTCGCCTTGTTATTGACGAAAAATACTCCACCTAGAGTCGAAGACTCATTGTCCTGAAATTCCGTTCCGGTAATATTGATGATCGAAGCGGCATTGTTGTAGATACATCCGCCCTTGGCAGCCTTGTTCCCGCTGAAAACACCACCTGTAATATTCAAGGGGTTGGCGCCGCTGAGACAGATTGCTCCGGCTAAATTAGCCGTAGACTCATTGGATGTGAAATTACAATCAATAAAGTCAGCCTTCGTCATTGCCTCCAACCATACTGCACCACCGTTATTGATTGAAGTATTTTCTGAAAACCTACAATTACAGCATTGCAGATCCGCTCCCTTGACATACATTGCACCTCCATACGAATCGTCCGAAGTGCCTTTGTTTCCCGAGAATTTACAGTCGGTGAAATTCCACGTTCCACCAGTAATACGGATTGCTCCACCGGATTTGACAGCACTGTTGTCTGAAAACACACATCCGACAAATGATATCTCTCCTACCTCGTTTGCGCCAGTCACGGCACCACCGAAACTTGATGAGTTGTTTTTAGTAAATGTACAATCCTTGAACAGAATTGAACTTGTGGATGATTCATTCAGAAGGACAGCTCCTCCACCGATGCTGGAATCTCCCATACCACCGGTAAAGGTCAAGCCATCAATAGTCATATCGAGACATCTCTGCAGGAAGAGCATACGTGCAGTACCGGAACCGCTAGGAGCCTTGAAAAGAGTCGGGTACTGTGCAATATCCCTTGAAGTCAGGTCCTTTCCGACACTCTGCGGATCATATCCGCCGCGCAATGTAAACCTTACCTTTCTTCCCAGTTCCGGGAAAGATACTCTTACATAGTTAGTTGAACTATATTCTCCCTGTGCAATATGAAAGGTCACTCCGTCCAGCTGCTGGACATGCTTCGTATTATGAATCTTCAGGTAATCTGCAAAGTTTTCCTTATTGGCATCACTTGTTATGTCTGTCGTCAAATTACCGCTTCCTGATTCGTCCGGTCTGTTGCAGGCAATCATCTGGAACATATGTTCTCCACTGATAGCGGTCTCCCAACTTTTACCGTCCTGCGCCTGAGAGCCTCCTTCCGGAGTCACAAACCAGTTTAACTGAGGAATATAGTCAAGAATGTTTCCGATATCCCTGCATCCTGAACGTGTCAGAGTCATGGAGTAGGCTGACACAGCCTCCTCAAGTGCTTCAGTCTCAGGCATCATTTCAAAACTTGCCAGGAATCCCTTCTCCAGAGTCAGACCTGGCAGAAGCGCAACATAGAACACTCCTTTGCGACCTTCTACGTTCAGTTTCGCATCCTTGCAAGTCTGAGATATACCGCCGAAAATCGGTTCTCCTGTCTCGGAATCAAATCCGCTCACATTGACAGTACCGATAAGATCCTCATCGTCAGCACCTCTGAAAGTAACCGACTTTATGTTCTGCGAGGTTGTCGTAAACTTCAGCAGACCACAGATGTTACGGAAGTCCATACATGCATCATTTCCAGTCGAGCTCGCAACTGATATGCTGGCAGCCGACAGGGAACCATCCTGTTCCTGTGGAATGGTCACGCTCATGGAAACACCCTGCTGCCCACTCTCAAAGCTATGAGCCACAGATGACGGATAGACTGCATAATAGATCTTTGATGTCTCAGCAGTCGCAACGAAATATGCATTTGTCTGAGTATTGACGGCCTCCACCTCCACTGGAGCATCGTAGCCGACAGTAAATATTGACGCCTTCGTTCCGTCCTCAAAGCAGGACATTACACCATCAGTATCGCCAGAGTCCTCATTATAGAAGAACTCTCCATTCGCCCTGAAGGCTATCTCCCCCTCATTCAGAGGAGGGAGAACCTCAGGCTTATCGATTTCTCCAGCAGGCGGTCCTACAGGTTCACCTGTAGGTTCCTCCTTGCCACATGAAAGTATCAAGGCAAGCGCCATCGCCGCAAGAGAAAAGTATCTATATTTCATAAAGGTTTTGTTTAGTTATTGACCTCTGTGGATTAGTTGCCCTGATAACATCCAGGATACCATCCTTCGGATGGACGATTGTTTCCTGCGATATCCTTTGTCAGACCATCAACTGTTCCGAGCCATGCAGAGAAGTCGCTTCCGCCTGTGATTCCATTAAGGAAGCTTGTCACATTTGCGGCTGTAGTTCCTGTAACTTCTGCCGGCTTGCTCCATGTGTAGTAGCCACGGCCGTCTGTAGTTGTAGCTGATGTGAAAGATGCTGGATCAGTAACATTTGTATCCGAGTCAACCAATTCAGCTTGTTTGATAGCACCTGTACCTTCCGTACCCCATGCACCAGTATCGTTGTATCCTCCGGAAGTGATATAACCTGACAAAGTACCCCAACCTGCCTGTGCATGATGATAATTTGTCTGAATCACATTGTTATAAAGGCACACCTGTCCGGAAGTTGTTGTATTATATGCTCTGAGTCCTACGACATTGGATGCATCTTCATATATCGTTGAATTCATCAAAAGCAGATTTCCACCATTGACTACGATGTCGGACATATTCGTTGTTACTTTAGTCCCATCATTATTGTGGAAACAACTGTTATTGATATAAGCCTTGGTTCCAGATGAGGCATAATAAACACCGCCAGTGCCATTATTAGATGCAGCATTGTCGGTAAAAGTGCATGCATTACAATAAATTGTTTTTGTAGTATATAATGCAGCACCATATTTTGCTGAATTACCTGAGAAAACTGATTTATTCAAATTTATTCTTCCACTACCGCTCCAATAAACAGCTCCACCATTATTTCCAGCTGAATTTTTAATAAATTTCGTCTGAGAAATTGTGTTCGATGTCACTGATGAATTCGAATATATCGCACCACCGACATTATTTCCAGTAACACTATTCTCCTCAAATTGGCAATTATTAATCTGGAATGAAGATGTCGTTTGGATATGCAGGGCACCACCATTGTTTACAGACTCATTATCACTGAAAGTTGTACCATTTAGTGAAATTGTGGCTGCAGCGTCTTCTTTAACATAAATTGCACCGCCATAAGTTTTAGCCCTGTTTCCAGTAAATCGCGCCGTGCCATTAATATTAAGTTTGGCGGCAGCAGAAATCCAAATAGCTCCACCAGAAGTTCCAGCCTCGTTTCCACTAAATTTCGCACTACCATTAACATTAAGTTTAGCTGCAGCAGAAATCCAAATGGCTCCACCACCATTTTTCGCTGTATTGTTCTTTATTTCCGTATCTGTAATATCAATCTGCGCCGCACCGGAAATATAAAAGGCTCCACCACCATTGGTTCCACCAGCATAACTATTCTCAATTACACCGCCATCAATATCTACGATTCCTGTTGAGTTTATGTAAAAAACTCCACCTAATTGTCCTTCTGTCTTATTGCTATCAAAATTACAATCTGAGAAAGTAGACTTGCCTGTCGTTGTCAGCCAACATGCTCCGCCATTATCTGAAGACACATTAGACGTAAAATCACAATCTGTAAAATTCATTGATGCTGCTGATTTAGAATAGATAGCACCTCCCCTGTTTCCGCTAGTATTTGACGAAAAAACACAAGACATCAATGTCGAGACTCCGCCCTCAGTAGCGACAGCTCCGCCTAAATAAGCATCATTTGTATTGAAGGTACATCCTGTCGCAGTAAATGACTTCGTTGCATAAATAGCTCCGCCACCATGCTGCTGATATGATGTCGTTGCATTGAGCTGCTTGTTCGACTCAAACATACATGTCGTAAACACGACATTCGGGCTAGATGCCTGGATATAAACAGCGCCACCACGGACATAATCAGTACTTTCGGCATTTGCTGCATCTACAGTATTTCCCCTAAAGAGACAATTTGAGATGCTTCTCTCGTTTCCGGAAGTATTGTTTGCAAAATATATTGCACCTCCCTGAGAACTTCCCGATGCCGTAAGTTCTCCTTTATTACTTATAAAGTCAACATCATCAGCTGAGAAAGCTTTACAAGAAGCGTATGCAGCACCTCCGTTGGTCACAGCAACATTTGACTCCAATGATCCACCAGAGACAGACATTTGTGCATCTTCACTCAAATATAATGCTCCACCGGCACCATTACTTCTGTTATTGCTGATTGTACAATTGGTTAGATTCCAGATACCATCATTTGCATAAATGGCACCACCTGCATTACTAGTATTAGCGTCAAAAATACAGTCTACGATTACTGCTTTTCCTATTGCTGCAGAACCTCCAGCACAAATGGATCCTCCGTTGCTGCCTTTAGCTTCATTAGATATGAATTTACAGTTCTTGATATTTAAAGTACTTGTTTCTGACTCATTAAATAGAATAGAACCACCACTCGCTGTTGTATAGCCTTCGGTAAATGTTATTCCATCGAATGTCACATTGCTTGAATATCTAACAAAGAAATGTCTTCTTGCTTTTTCGCCGGTGATGATTGTCACGTCCTCCGAAGTCACAAATCTCTTTGACAAATCTGTTCCTTTGCTTTCTGACGAATAACCGCCCTTGAAGGAAAGTTTTACTGCACTTTCCCTACCAGGGAATGATACACGAACATAGTTGGAAGTCTTGTATGATCCTTCTGCAATGTGGAAAGTTATTCCGTTAAGCGCTGCAGCGCGCTCACCATTGTGCCACTCAAGGTATGCTGGATCTGCATTGTCCAAGGCTGTATTTGTATCTCCTGATGGTGCTTTAGGGCCCTGGGCACTTACTGCAGCGATCATATTCGCCATCTGCTGATATGTCAGCGCTGTCTCCCATGTCTTACCATCGCCGTTTCCATCAGCAGAGGCTGTAACAAACAGATTCTTTCCGAAGATACTGTCAATGTTACCGAGTTCCCAGACCTTTCCGCGAGCCATATTAAGCTGATTGGCAGAAAGAGCGTATTCTGTAGCTTCACTTCCTTCTACCTTTACAGACAGACACTTCAGTGTTGCACTTGGCAGGAAGGCAGCATAATATGTACCTGAAGCCTTGACATCAATCTCGATGACACTTGACGCATCTGTCACCTTATCTTCGCTATACACCGGATAACCATTCTCATCAAATCCTGTTACAGTAACAGTTCCTGTCAGCACATCACCTTCTGCACCTGAAATGGTAACTTTTCCAGGAGTGTCAGTAGTGAACTCGATCATACCGACAAGGTGTCTGAAAAGAAATGCATTGTCAGAGTCAGCCTTTGCCACAGCGATGTTGGCATTCTCAAAAGCTCCACCCTGGACTGACGGTACCTTAACAACGATGTTACCGTCTACATACGAAGAAGAAGCAGCATATGGATGCACTGCGTAATACACATCAGCTTCCTCAACCTTTGTTTTGAACTGTGCGCATGAGTTCTCATCGTAAGGTTCAGCTATTGCCTTGTTGCTGCCGGTGTTGCTCCAAAGAACCTTGATTTCATCATCAGACTCCCATGTGATGGATACTCCATTGATGGCAGTCTTTGTTCCAGCTTCGTTTGAAGCGTTGAATGTCATTTCGACAGGATAATCTTTGATTCCGTCTTCATTTGTGTTGATCTCAGGAGTCATTTCTTCCTGACAAGCCGCAAAAGTCGTGAATGCGGCTGCAAAAATCATAAAGTACTTTTTCATTTCCTTGTCCTCCATTGATTTACCATTCAAACACATCTCTATCTACATCTTCAATTGTAGAATCGCCAAACATTGGCTCCTTGCTTTGACACAGAACCCCGTCTGAAGAGATTTCCAGCACAACAGCAGTCGGAGACTGATAGTCGTGATACAAACATTTCTTAATGTTCATGTTTAATTTGGTTTTAATTGATTATATTGTTATATTATATATTATATGGTATACTCCGATTGCAAAGTTACCTTTTAAATAAGCCGCATATCTTCCCCACAAATATTATCTCAATTTTAACAGAAGTTATCACAGAATAAGATCAACGAAAAACACATTACAAGTACTTAAAACAGACATTTCTGACAAAATTCGACTTTTGCTTTATCTCAATTTTAATCACACATCCAATTTGTTTTTTACAAATATTCTATTCTATTTTGCAGCAAAACAGTTCGTTATAAAAGAAATGAAAAGAACAAAGATCCTGATTACGGCAATCCTTGCAATCGCCCTGACCAACTCGTGCAAAGAGTCAGCAGAAACCGAATATATCATCAAGAATCTGGACTTGGCAATTAAGAATCGTGCCGAATATTTTTCTCGTCATAATCACGAAATGGACTCCATCAAGGCGCAGCTTCACGTATGCAAGAACGAGAAAGAATCCTGGATGATCTGCAAGAAGCTTCATCAGTGCTACACGACATTCAGCATAGATTCAGCAGATCATTATGCAACCAAAATGGAAGAAATCGCCTCAAGGTCCTCAAACAAAGAACTTGAATTCCTTTCCAAATTAGCCAGAATCACGGTTCTGCATGCTCAATTTGAATATGGAGAAGGACGCAAGATATTTGAACAGCTGGACACAACAGGAATATCCATCAACTCTCTTGCAGAATACTGGGCACTCGGAACAAGACTGTACAGAGACATCATCAAATATCAGGATTGTTCAAAGAATGAAAAAAGAGGTTTTTCTTCAGAACTGTCTGCTTTACGTAAAGACATGAGTCAAAGAGGTTTCTTTATTTCAAGAGAGTGCCGTCTCAAGACAGCTTTGATGCACATTGACAATGGGGATTGGGAAAAAGCGTATGAGATACTATATAATATTGAGCATGAGAAAGGACTCAGCATGCACGAAATAGCAGTCACTTCTTATTATCTATCTAAAGTTTACAAACTGGCAGGAGATGATGATAAAAGAAAGCAAGCCCTGATAAAAGCGGCAACAATCGATATAATGATGCCAAACAGGGAATCTTTTTCTATGTGGGAACTGTCACAAATGCTTTTTAAAGAGGGCGACTATGATAAGGCTGCCGATTACATGACCCTCACATTGAACGAAGCACTGGCATGTAACTTCAAGATTCTCTATCTAAGAGCAATTGACGCAAAAGAAATAATTACCCAGACAATCCACGAGAACAATCTAATACTGAATCGCATTCTTCTATCAGGCATAGTTCTGACTCTTATAGCACTTGGTGCAATAAGCTATATGCTGGCATATTCCAATCGACAGAGAAAACGTCTGTCGAAAGCGAATGACCTCATCAAGAGCATGAACCGGAAAATAGTCAAGATCAACTCCGAACTGAAGGATGCTAACCAGATTAAAGACAATTACGTGTCACTCTACATGAAACTGTCCACACAATACATAAGACTTGTGGACGAAGAAAGAAGTCATCTCAGAAAGATAGGAAAGACAGAGGGAATGGAGGGCATAATGAAGGTTCTACGTTCGCCGAAATTTGCAGATGAGGAATACAAAAGGTTCTATAGAATATTTGACAGGACATTCATGGGATTATTCCCGAATTTTATAGAAAAGGTTAACGAACTGTTGCCTCCTGAGGAGCATCTGAGCACTCGAAGCGACGGCAGTCTCAGTACAGAACTCCGTATCCTTGCAGTAATCCGCCTCGGCATTACAAAGAGTCCGGAAATAGCAGAAGTGCTGAATTGTGCAGTAAGAACCGTATATAAATACCGAATTACACTTCGATCTATATCCACATGCTCAAAAGGCAATTTTGAGGAAGAAATCAAGAAAATCGGAAATATCTACTGATAAACATTTTACCTGACACCTATCATGAGAAAAATGATCAAAGCACTGGCCCTTGCTGCCATGACTATGCTGTTTGCGCAATGCAGCGAAGCAAATGGCGGCGTCACAGAATCCAGGACAAATTACGCACAGGAAGCACTCCAGGGATATGTTGAAAGCGGTCAATTACCGGGAGCAATCAGCGTACTCTACAAAGACGGCGTTCAAGAGACCTGTTGCATCGGATATGCAGACGTTGAGTCACAGCGTCCCATGACCATGAACAGCGCATTCATGCAGTGTTCTCAGACAAAGGGATTCTGCGGAGTAACCATCGCTAAACTCATCGAAGAAGGAAAACTCGGGTTGGATGATCCTGTTTCGAAATATCTTCCTGAGTTTGAGACCCTCTGGGTCAGAACTGAAAAGACAGACAGTTCTATTACACTCCACAAAGCCAGGAATGTGCTTACCGTACGCATGGTTATGAACCATACCGGAGGTTTTCCATTCGAAGCAAGTGTAAAGAATCCAAAGGCCAGAGGCGGCGGATGGTCAGGAGGTGCCCGAGTTCGTCAGGTGGCGGCAGTCGCTGCAGAGACTATGCTACGCTTTGAACCCGGTACAAATGTGAGATATTCCAACACGGGTATAGATATCGGGGCTGCGATAGTCGAAATCATCACTGGGATGAAATGGGAAGACTACCTCAAGAAGGAAGTTCTTGACCCGCTCGGAATGAATGATACATGGTTCTGGCCTACTGACAAGCAGATCAAAAACAAGATCGAGCTATATGAATATAAAGAAAATGCTCCTGCGGTGTGGGTAGAGGAAATGGATTGGGAACAGCGTCCTTATAATGATGATCATGTGTTCGCATCTGCCGGAGCAGGTCTCTGGACCACTGCGAATGACCAGCTGAAGTTCTATAAGATGCTTATGAACCTAGGTGTCAGCGAGAACGGTGTGCGTATCCTCAAAGAGGAGACCGTTAAGAATCTGCTTGCCGTAAGCACAAGACCAGAAGAACTTGGTGGATACTCTCTCGGTCTTACTGCACCTGTGACAGATACCGAAGACGGATGGTTTGGTCACGGTGGCGCATGGGGTACGAGCTGCTCGGTAAACTATCACAAGAAGGAACTTCGCATGTGGGTCGTACAGCGAGGTGGAGGAAAGGATTACGAACCTTGGAATGTTGACATGGATAAGGCCGCAGAGAAATTCTTCATGCAGAACTACGACCAGTCAGACATCGCAGCATACACCGGACGCACAGAATAAGTCTGGACCAAAACAAATTAATGTCAGTAAAATAAAAACTGACCTTATGCCAGACGAAGAACGTCGGTGCAATAGTCGATGATCTTGTCACGATGAGTGATGAATATCATCGTGTGATCCGGGTGTTGTGATGTAAGACGATCCATCAGTACAGACTCGGTCTCTGCGTCAAGTGCAGAACTGAACTCATCAAGAAGCAGAATGCTTCCGGGACGGAGAAGGGCACGTGCGATGGCGATTCTCTGAGCCTGACCTTCAGACAGGCCGCCACCTGCTTCAAAGCATTGAGCATCAAGACCACCAGGCAGGTCAAACACAAACTCGGCTGCCGCGACATACAGAGCTGCTTCCATCTGCTGTTCTGTAGCCTCAGGATTACCCATCAGAAGATTGTCCCTCACAGTACCGCTGAAGAGGCTGTTTCCTTGCGGAACATATATAAGATTACAGCGGGTCGAAGGGCTTGCTGAAACCGAAGTTGTCTGATTATATATCTCCACTTTTCCTTCATGCGGCCTGAGCAATGACAGAAGAAGACGAATCATGGTCGTCTTACCGATGCCGGTCGGTCCGACAATGGCTGTACGGCTGCCCGGGGAGAAATCATATGAAAATCCGTCCAGAATCTTTCTGTTCGAATCAGAGAATGAGAAACTCACATCACGGAAACGGATACCGACTGTCCCATCAAGGAAAAGAGGATCTTTAACAGGTTCCTGCGGTATTGCTTCTATATCCATCAGCCTGTCAATGGAGGCTGTTGCATGGATGACGGCCGGCACCTGTGAACTAAGGTCAAGAAGCGGCCTCTGAATCTGACCGACAAGCTGAAGGAATGCCGTCATCATACCATATGTGACAGTACCATGGGCTATACCTGACACACCCCATAGGAAAGCGGTCAGATGAGCCGCCTGAAATCCCAACGATATGATCATACGGGACAGGACACTGAATCTGACACGACGGATTTCATTGTCATAAAGATCTGTCTGGAGGTTAGTCAGCGATTCCGAGCTGCTGTCCGTATATTCGAGACTCTGGAGCAAAGTGACATGCTGGATGCTTTCCTGCAGATGAGACTGAAGCATGGAATCACTACGTCGGATATCCAAAGTAAGTTTCCTGATACGGCCTGAAACATATTTTCCGGCAAGAAGTCCGACCGGTCCTACGACAAACACAACCAGTCCAAGTACAGGCTCAAGATAAATCAGGAATGCAAGTGCCGCAGCAAACTGCAGCAAGGTGCCGAAAATACCCGGCAGAGAAGACGAGCATATATTTGACACTACCCTTACATCTTCCTGAATTCGATTTAGGATATCACCGGAATGGAACCTCGCACCTCCATCCACCTGTGAATGCAGCAGAGTATCGAAAAGACGGCTTCTGAGACGGTTCTTCAACGATATATCGGTCTTCGTCTGGATATATGTCCTCAATGCGTTCAATCCGATACGCAGAAGAACTACAGCAACCATCACCGCTCCCCAGACCATGAGTTGTCCACCGGCAGTTTCGCCTCTGAACATGGCCACAGCGACATCTACTGCCTTCTTGCTGGCATATATGAAAGTGATGGAACAGGACACGAGCAGCAGATGGCAAACCATCATTGACAGCAAGGCCCCGCGCAACGGACGTACTGCATTATATATCCAGCGTATATACTTCATAACATGATTATCATTTAGTTACTGTGTCATGACAGACTCTTGCCGCTTCCTCATCAGGAAGACAGTCCAATTGATATGCAGGAACAACACCTATCACCTGTTCGACAGTCTTGTACAGATGAGACAATGAAACACTGTCCCACCTCATGCATGAGCACGCCGGCATAAGAGAAGCGAACGCCGTGAGTCCACGGACTTGCGATATCCTGTTGTATGGCGCCTGGGACAGGCGGACAATTCCCCCAAGTGGCATTGACATATTCTTATAGCAAGGAGTCTTGCCGCTCCAAGGAGTGCCATAGACATACGCCTTTCCATCGACAACCCTGACTACCGGATTATCATCATTGAGAAGTTCAGTCCCTTCTATATATTTGAGCCACAGACTGCTGTGGGTACTTTTTCCTGTTCCGCTCCTGCCAAGGAACATATATCCTTTACCCTCACTTGCAATTACAGACGCATGTACCATAAGAGTATCCGACGGTGTAGTGCAGAAGGTATACAGCAACATCATGGCATTATTTACAGCAAATTCAGCAAGTTCAACCTGATTTTCCCTGATATATACCACTGCCTCCTTGAGATCCTTTTCTGGCTTTACAATGCAGTCAGGGCATGTCTTCGAATAAGAAAATCCGAAATTATATGCACCATCCTCCTGCTCGAACATCCAGAAATAGGGAGCCTCATCATTAAGGCATTCGCGTACCTTGCCTGGATTCAAGTCCTTAAGAGAGGAGACCTTCTTCAATGTAAGCCGGAACAAAGGCTCCGCGTCAGAGGTTTCGACAAAGGGTCCGTAGGGTTTAAGATACGTTTCAGGGGCCATCCCTTCCGGAAGGCATATCGCAAACGTATGTCCCGCTACCGTATATTTGCTTAAATTTTCCATATATCGTTCAAAGGTAGGCAATTTTCTGCTATCTTTGGCAATGATATGGCTACTTTGATAAAAGATCAGACTATTATTATGAATGAGATCAGCAAACTGATCTCCGAAGGACGTACAGTGGCCTTGACTGCAAAAGGCTACAGCATGAACCCTTTCATAGTACATATGCAGGATCAACTGACTCTCGGGCCCTGGAAAGACGAAGACATCCGTAAAGGAGCCGTTGTACTCGTCAAGGACAACAGAGGCAACTTCCTGATCCACCGTATCATCGATCGCAAAGGTGACAGGATTCTTCTTATGGGAGACGGCAATATCGGCATTCAGGAAACTGCTTCCGTCAGCAACATCATAGGAATAATGACCGCCGTCACAAAGAAAAAGCGCACATACCCGACCAATGGTCCGATATGGCGCATATATTCCTTTATCTGGCAGTTGCTTACACCTGTGCGTCGCTACCCTCTTGTCTTGTGGAGACGTCTGAATCCGCAACAGCCGCTTCGTTAGCAGCCTGCATTTTCTTCCTATAGGCGTCAAGACGCTTCTTCCACGCAATTTCGCGCGCACGCTGCTCCTTGGCCTTACGTGCCTGCAGAGCCTCCATTTTATTCTCCAGATAGTTGTCCGCCATGACTATTTGATATAATCAGTTATCTTCTGTTCGTGGTCCTTCCTGCATATAAGCAGCCGGTCTCCGTATTGTGAAACGATATAGTCTTCAAGTCCCTGTATCACAGCCTTGCCGATTTCCGGAACATGCACAATACAGTCCTTGCAGTCAATGAGTCTGACGCCATCACCGACGACAGCATTTCCTTCTTCCGTCCGTGACTCCCTTTCCCAAAGTGATCCCCATGTACCGAGGTCGCTCCATCCGAAATCTGCCGGTATAGTGTAGATATTATCTGACTTCTCCATTACGGCATAGTCAATCGATATTCTTTCACATGTAGGGAAGAGAGTTTCGACAGCAGAAACTTCATTTTCTGTATAGAAGGACTCTGACATCCTGTCCATAATATCAGCAATGCCAGGCGAATATTTTCTGAATGCGTTGACGATAGTGGCCACATTCCACACGAAAATGCCGGCATTCCACAGATAGCCTCCGTCAGCCAGATACTGTCGCGCGACTTCAAGCACAGGCTTCTCCCTGAAGGAATCGACCTTGCAGACTTCTCCTGTCACAAGTTCTCCGGTCTTTATATATCCATATCCTGTCTCCGGACGATTCGGGCATATGCCTATTGTGACAATACGCTCCTGATCTGAAGCAAACTCCAAGGCATCGGAAAGTACATTCCTGTATGTCTGCGCGTCAAGTACAAGAGCATCGGATGGAGTCACGATGATATTTGCATCCGGATGATTCTTACGTATCTTCCAGCAGGCATAGGCAATACACGGCGCCGTGTTCCTTGCTGCAGGTTCAGCCAGGATATTATCCTCCGGTATGTCAGGAAGCTGTTCCTTGACGATATCCACATATTGGCGGCCCGTCACAACCCAGAAGTTCTCTTTCGGACAAAGCGGCAGAAGCCTCTCCACCGTCATCTGGATCATGGTCTTGCCGAGACCGAGGATATCCACGAACTGCTTGGGACGTTCAGTTGTGCTCATCGGCCAGAAACGGCTACCGATTCCCCCGGCCATTATCACTACATGTGTATTCATTGTTTACGTTTTAACGTTAAGGACACAAATTTAGTCAATGTAAGATTATTAACCAAAATTTGACTACCTTTGAAGTCTTAACAAAACAGAGACCTATAATGAAAATAAAGGACGGATTTGTACTTCGTGAAATGTGCGGAGAGAACATTGTGGCAGGAGAAGGCATTGAGCATATCAATTTCAATAAACTGATCTCCCTCAACGCTACAGCTGCCTATCTATGGAAGGAACTTGCAGGAAAGACATTCACAACCGAGGAGATGGCTCAGCTTCTGGTAGACAGATATGAGATCGACATGGAACTTGCCATGAAGGACTCCCAGGCCCTCTGCCAGGCATGGATTGATGCAGGGGTGGCAGAGTCATAGAGTCCGACACATATGAAATCAATAAAATATCAGGAGATATATAAGCTGATCGAGAGTGTCGTAAGCGACGAAAACGACATGATTGCAAACATGGTCAACACGGCTGCGGTTCTGCATGAGGCGTTCGGATTCTGGTGGACAGGATTCTATATCGTCAAAGACGGTCAGTTGGTGCTTGGTCCATTCCAAGGTCCTGTCGCATGCACACGCATCGGATTCGGCAAAGGTGTATGCGGAACTGCATGGGAAAGACGCGAGACCATCGTCGTGCCGGATGTGCACCAGTTCCCCGGCCACATCGCATGCAGCAGTCTTTCACAAAGCGAAATCGTTGTTCCAATGTTCAACAATGACGAGGTCTATGCAGTATTGGACATAGACAGCAAGGAACTCGCTGCATTTGATGACACAGACAAGGAGTGGCTTGAGAAGATTGCCGGACTACCTCACCGCTTGTAAGACTTATTATTTGTACTTTCGTTTCTGACTGACGGTATTTTCATATTCCAAGCTAACGGCTGAGCCTGAACGGTATTCGGTATAAAGAATTTCAAGAGCACAAACAAAAAGAAGGCGACTAAAGGTCATAGGCTTCATTTTCGGACTTTACATAGAACATGCACTGTTTCATCAGTACATCGGAATACAAATCATACAGAGCCTTGATGCTTTTCGGCTCTGATGATTTACATCCTTCTACTATGTTTTTGAGGTCCATTTGAATCCATATTATCTACTTATAGATGCTGTAGTCCTAAAATACTGCGTTGAAAATTCAATTTTCTGAGATTTATATAATTCCCAGCCACCGTCCGACTCTTTTACCCATTACCGCAGTACATGCATAGCAGAAGATGAAACTGACGGACAAAACAATCAGAGATGTTATCGGATAAGGGATTGCAGAATAGAACACCAGTGGCTCCAATCCCTTCAGGAAGATCATATGAACCAGATATATTCCGAAAGAATAGTCTCCGATCGAGCAGAGAAGTCTGCTCTTTGGCTTATTACTGCCGCGGTTTCCGCGAGAAGCACGGCGCTCGAGCACACAATATATGATCAGCATGAAGATAGTGCTGGACAGGATGGATGTCAGATTAAGCTGTGAACCGCATCCGGCAGGATCCACTGTAAACCACAGATATCCCTCGGCCATCTGCAGCAGCAAAGAAGCACAATACAGGACAGCCAGATTTCTGATGTTGAATTGCCGGTCTATGATCCTGTTGCCGAGAACCAATCCGAGATAATAGAATGTAAACCATCCCAGACATGCATCATTCCAGAAGAGCTCAATGTGTTTGCCCAGCTGGATGTCTCCAAAGACCGGGATGTACTTGAAAAGAATCACTGACAGCGGAGCTATCAGCCAGCCCAGATGCATGTATGGTGATTTGGCCAGCTTGCCAAGCAGCGGAGTAAGGAGGACAAACTGTATGTAGACGAATATGTAGTACAGCGTCGTTGTGGCGTTGGCACATAGCAGGTTCTTCACCAGTGCCGATGGACCTGCCGACCGAATGTCAGGAATGCTGTATATGACTGTCCAGATGATGTACGGCACCAGCACGCGCGTGATGCGTCTGATATAGAACTTAAGCCAGTTGTCATTATCAGTCTTTGTGAGATATCCCGACAGAAATATAAATGTGGCAACCGCAAAGTTGATGAACGGTTTACAGAACACCTGCCATTGACCGGCAGGTGTAGTATGGATCATAACCACCGCAATGATGGCTATGGCACGGAAGATTTGTATGTGGCGATTGTTCAAATTTTATCAACAGATTCAGTGAAACCTTCTGCAGCAACAACTGGATTATTCAATAGATTAGCAGAATACAATATTACTGCGTCATGTCATCAATTACATTAAGAATTACTTAAAATCTGAACGCCAGTCCTCCGTTGAAGGTGAACAACCTTGTTACCAATTGATGCTGTTCAGAAGGGTAGTGGAAACCTGTTTCCCTTTCTTGTCGTAGGTGTTTTCCACATCTTTCTGCATCATGACTTTAGTTGTTCACGAATTTTGGGGAGGTGATGACGATTCAGCTTATTCTGCACTTCCTTCCTGAACTGCGCTGAATACGGTTTCCCATTCGCCCCAGTTCTCGGCAACGCGATACTCCGTTGCTATGCTGACCTTGACTTCGACAGTCCGTTCCGATTCTGTCATATTCTCTGGAACAGCAAATGCAATGATTGCTTTCGAGTGGTCTGGATAACCTCCGTTCTCTTCGTACCATTTTTCATAGAATTCAGGATATTTTCTTTCAAGCTCACCTGTCAATGCTGCGAGTTCGGTATCCTTTGTTACGATTTTGGGTTCCTCTGATTCAATCCCTTCTATTTCTACAACGTATTTGAATGGCTTGAATGCCATGCCAGGCTGAAATTTAGTCATCACATGCTGATATTCAACTTCAAACCAACAGGTATCTCCCTTGTGGGAAATCTTACCTTCAACCTTTGAAGTGTCTCCAATCTCAGGCTCAAAGTAATGTGTCGTAAAGCATGAAGTGATGCCGAGCATACAAAGAAGAAGCGTTAAAAGTATGCTGAATAATATTATAGTCCTCTTCATATTGTGGTTATTAGTTAGTAGATAAATCCCGATTTATCTGTCAAATTCAAGATCCAACTACTTAGTTAAGTCGGTTCTTAATTTATGAAATAGAACATTACAGGTAAAGTATAGGTTACCCTTACAGGCTTACCGTCTTTCTTGCCAGGTTCCCATTTGGGAGATTTCATGACGACTCTGACTGCTTCTGCGTCAAGTTCCATATAACCCGGATCTGCATGTTTTGTATCCTGTGCAAAGGCATCTACACCTATGAAAAGGAATGTCATTGAGATGATGATGAATAACAGGCTCTTTTTTATACTACTTTTCTGTCTTTATAAGATATTTGAGAATCTCACGGTTTCCAATTATGTCGTGGTCATTATCATACAGTTCAATGGATATTTCCCTATAACATTTATCCTTGATTGCTCTTAGTGCTGTCTTGAGGTCCGTCTTCCAGGAATCGTACACCTTGTAGAAAGCATCCAGGGTTTCTTCACTCATCTGCTCTTTCATATATGGGTAAATGTCACATCTGCAAAGCGGAGTATAATATTTACCGGCAGTAACGATATTCAGAAGATCCTCACCCTCTACCGTATTCTCCTTCTCTGCTGACATGATACATGCCTTGATTGCAGAAGGATCAAGCTTAATATCTGGCATGAGGTGCTTTGTAAGCTCACAAAACGCCATAACTGTAGAATCCTCATTCTTAGTCTTATACCAATGATACAGATATGAATTTCTCACTAATGCTTTAGCCCATTCTCCAGTGAGGTCCATATCTTCTATGATGATCTTGCCATCTTTGCTGGTCAGCTTGATTCTGTTGGTAAATTCCCATCCCATATCAAGAGCCTTATATGTGTACCAGTCGCCATCAGCACTAGCGTCAAGTATCATGGTCTTGCCGTCCAAGCCTGGTTTGCTGTCCTGCTGGCCGCTTCTGAACTGCCATGTAGCATAGACCGGCTTATCGGAATCGTATGGATATGCGTCCTGAAGTTTCTTGAGCAGTTCCGACGAGCAGTGCTTCTGCAGGAAGTCATGATCTTCATACAGTTTATCGTTGTACATCTTGATGAGGAATGACTTGATTATATCCTCAGATGTGGTTTGATCCTTAGTTTGTGCTGTTCCATACGAAACAGACATGGCAAGAATGCTGCAAATTATTAGAACGAATCTTTTCATTATATATTTATTATTGGAATATTAACGGATATGTAACGCCACCTTGAGTGAGCCAATGCCATTCGCCGTCTCGGCAATATGTTTTCCAATCAAAGAGATTGAACACTCTGTTTACCTCTCTGATGATTATTTCTTTTATTTCAGCCGTCAGGTTATCATGTCCACTCCAGAACTCAACTGACCATTCGGTCACTTGGCCTTCATTGCCGAATTTCGATGCATCTATCTTGACAGTAACACGACCTTTTGGAGCCTTGATTTTACTGAGGTCAAACTCGGGCGATATCTTATATGTTACATCGCTAAGGTATACCGTTCCATAAGTTTTATTCTTATATGTTCGCGAAGAAACAACAACTCCATTCTCAACTACCAACTCAGTTTCCTGCTCATAGGCACTATCAAATCCATTTGATGCGACATATAGGCACTCTCCGGTACCGCATATGAAGGTTCCTGAAATCCATGAAGCGAAGACTCGGCCTTTCTTGTCCATATACTTATCCAAAAGGCCATTGAAGTCTGTGTGCACCTTGGATGTTTCTATGCTATTCAGAAAGAGTTCGTTACCCCTAACTTCAAATGTAGCAACATGACCTCTGAAGTTCCATGAGAATGTTGATGAATTGAAATCAAGCTTTTCTTTCAGAGACAAGTAACTAGTAGAGTCAATCTGGAACATCAGGGGCTTATTCACTCTATGCGTTACCTTGTTAATTATGATAACGTCCTGGGCCTGTATCGTCGTACCCGCACTCACATTGTGCGATAGTGTGAGTAGAAATACGATAAGCGAGAATATGTTAGTCAGGCGTTTCATATAATCTCGTCTATTTGGAGGTATGCTGCAAATCATCAACAAGGTATTTCTTGTTGCCTATTTCAAAATACACCTGCTCACCTTTTCCTGTCAGATAAAAGATATATCTATTTTTGGTCTTGGTATTCATGAAATGTCCTGATTTCTTACTGCCGACACTGGTACCATTTGTTCTTATGAGGTTGTGACTCACATCGTCAGGCACAGGAAGATACTTCGCATCTGTCATATCTATAGCCTTCTTGCCGATTATAAATTTTACAGTAAGAGTATCGCCATCCAATCTGTTCTCCATAGGCAGAGAGCCAAGCACTAAAAGAACTACACCTAATACTATCAGAACAGGTGCTAAAATAGAAGTCCACATAATGGTTTTTTCTCTTATGTTCATCTCTGTTGAGCTTACTCAAGCTTCATTTTCTCCAATTCGACAACACGATTCACTTCGTCCGGCCATGTAAGTATAAGCTTGCCTTCGGAAACCTTGCCGGCATAATTCAGTTTCGACGACCACTCCGGACCCTCATTCATGAAAAATGTCTTATGTTGCTCATTGATATAAACGCAATAAGTAACCCTGTTCATCGATAAACTACCATCTGTCAAAGCACCAGTTACAATACATTCCGTACCATCTTCAGAAAAATCAAGTTCAATCATCGCTCCGACAGTCTTATTCTCTCTGGTATCGTTATTTGTGACTGTTGTCTCGTATTCTCCGTACCAATGGCCGGCAAGCCAATGATTATTTGCATCTTCTTTTTCACATGCACAAAGGCAAACAATTGCCGCCATAATTGTCATGATTCGTTTCATAGCTTATAATTTATATTGTTAACAATAATATCCGCCCAATACTTCCATATAGATGCATAAAAATAGCAATTTACTGCCGAAATTCAACAGAAAAAGCGTGGAAAGTCCTTATCCACCTGAGGTCCTGAGAAAACCCACACATGCTGACAAGTCCAGCCCACGCAAAGCGAAGGCATTCACTGAACTCATCCGGGCATGTGTTTTGAAATTTCTCAGGTTTCAGGTCTGTCCGAATAATTTAGCAAACGCTAT
>JAZLDR010000043.1:0-12095 GCA_045614805.1 Candidatus Cryptobacteroides sp.
CATTATGGTCGGTGCCGCTCTCCTGACAGCATATCACAATGCCGGCGGACAGATCGATCTGGCAAAGGCTCTCAGCGAGATGATAAGCAGAGGAAGCAAGGTTCCCGGCGGAGCATGCGGATTCTGGGGAGCGTGCGGTGCAGCCATAAGCACGGGTATGTTCATCTCCATCATCACCGGCTCGACTCCTTTGATGAATGAAGCTTGGGGACATTCCAATCTCATGACCTCCCGTTCATTGGCAAAGCTCGGCGAGATCGGCGGTCCTCGTTGCTGCAAGCGCAACTCCTATATGTCCATTCTCACGGCGATTGACTATGCGGAGGAAATCACCGGAGTCATGATGCATAAACCGCAGGTTATATGCCGTCATATATCATCCAACAGCCAGTGCATCGGCAAACGCTGTCCTTTCCACCCGTCCAATCAATAAAGTATGAGATATCTTGTATTATGTACAGGCAACAGATGCCGCAGCCAGATGGCACATGGTATCCTTCAGCATCTTCATCCTGAGGCAGAGGTCTGTTCTGCAGGAGTAAGACCGGCCAGTGAAGTCCATCCTCTTGCCATCAAGGTGATGGCGGAAATAGGTATAGATATCAGCAGTCATTATCCCAAGAATCTCTCTCAGTATATAGACCAGAGTTGGGATTATGTCATTACCGTATGCGGTGGAGCCAAGGAGAGTTGCCCTACATTTGTCGGAGAGGTTGTTAAAAAACTTCACATCGGCTTTGATGATCCTGATGCATTCACGGGTCCTGAAGAGCAGGTCATTGAGGAGTTTCGCAGGGTGCGTGATGAGATAAGATGTGAAATGTCGAAACTATAAGAGATATGAAGATAATAAACGATACATATAAGGGGTCTGTCAGGTATGTGGTAGCTCAGACAGAAGATATCAGATGTGAAGGGTCGTCTCTCCGGCATCACCTGCGGAGGCAAGAGTACGTCATGTCCCGATCAGTTCGCCCAGTTCTTGAATCAAATTTCACATTAGGTTAACTACCAAGACTATGATACAGAGAATATTAATAACGATAGTCATGAGTTTTTCATTCTTCGGTCTGTTTGCCCAGACCAATAAGTTCAAGACCGTGGATGTGGCTGAATTTGCAAAGGTTGTTTCGGATACGTCGTACGTTGTCCTGGATGTCCGTACTCCGGCAGAGCATGCCGAAGGTCATATTCCTGGCACACATTTCAATATCGATGTCCTCGAGAATGGTTATACTGAGACAGCTCTAAAGACGCTTCCGAAAGACAAGCCGGTAGCCCTTTATTGCCGTAGCGGCAATCGCAGCAAGAACGCAGCGCGTATTCTTGCAGAGAAAGGATATCAGGTGTTGGAACTTGAAACAGGGTTCCGAGGATGGGTAGCAGCAGGTAAGGATATATCAAAGTAATAGTTAAGTACAAGTTCTTTCATATTTATTCCTTGCAATGAGTCCCATGGTCATTCTGAGATTGATTTCCGAGACGGGAACTAAAGCAGGGGAGGCAGGCTGTCAGATCCTCACGGATAGCAAGCAACGTTTCCCGAGGTATATATCCGGCAATCAAATCTTCAATCTCCTCGTTACTGGCAAGGATATTTCGGCTGTATGCGCCATTTCTGGATTCGAATAGGGAATAACCGATGAAATCGATACCTTCATGGTAACATTCGAAAAGCATGGCGCATTCCTTAATTATTTCAAATCTGCGCTCAACAATCACAGCACCCTGTTTGTCAAGTGTCCTCCTGCACCATCCTTCGTCGCTCTCCGAAAGCCTTTCTCTGACAAAACGGATTCCTTTTCCGCTGCCGGACAACGGTGACTTCATCACTGCACTTCCATTGGATGATATAAATGCCTCTATATCACTGATACTCCTGGCTATGATTCTGTAATCCGGCCCAATGACTTGCGGATACCGTAAGTTCAGGCGTGAATGCACATCCAAGGCAAACTCACGCCGGGAGTGAGTACGTATGAACTGCAGCTCTTCTTCTGAAGGTAGAGTGGAAGGATCAATGCCTTCATTGATGAGTCGTTTCTTCAGAGAGTGATTCCATCCCCATGGGATAATATGCCGTCGCTGCTTGTTGGGCCGCTTGAGATGTTCAGACATATCTATGTTCTCTTTTGCATATCCAACGGCAGACCTTGGGGGTACGAAGTTCTCGTCTCCATTGGCAATGCACAGGTCGTGCTCAGGATTAAAGATATAGATCTGCTCTTCACTCCTGGATATGATTACCCAGCATTCCTTTTCTTTGGAGTGATTATCTTGCAGCCATTCTCTGAGTTGTGAGCGGTCTGAGTATGTTGCTGGTCGGATTATCATTATCATTAAATTCTTCCGTATCACTCATCTTGATGATTTTCCATCAAATTTGCGGAATTTTGCTACCGCTTGACCCTGAAATGGCTCAAACTAGCATAAGCGGTAAAATAGCCTGTAGCAGGTTTGCAGTCTGTGACCGATCAGTGTAAATAAATATATCAGAACCAAATAATTTAGACCTGATGATTATTTTTCCTTTTCTGTCATGGCTATACTTCATCAGGCTGCTGACCGTCGTGTGCCTGCCACATACATTCTGTAATCTTCATGTCTGTGAAGACTGCAGTGAATGAGGACTCTTCTGGAGAGCAGGCGTAGATTCCGAAACTGATTTCATCTGCGCCCTTGTATATATGGCAGATACGCATCTGGCTGAATGTGACTCCGTCGGTCGAGCACTCGATGCAGTAGTCATCAACGCGGCGTGAGAATCGGTACCACATGGTCTTGACATCCGCAGGAATAGCAGTCGTCGCCCAATCGGAATATCCGTTATTGGTGACTACGCTTCCAAGATGCTGGAACTGCTCGTTCTCGTATTCGACTGATCCTTTGAGCCAGTTGTCGCTGTCAAGGTACATTACGATACCGCACTGATCGAAGCGATGATGACTTTGAGTGAAATCCGTCTTCACGATGAAACTGAAATACTGCTCTCTCGTCTTCATCTGCAGAACTGGAGCGTTATCATTGCGGAAATGATAATATGTCCTCTGCCAGAGGTCCGTATGCGGAGCAGTCGTAATGGTAAGAGTGTCTCCGTTGACGTTAAAACTTTGCGGTTCGCGAGTCCATTCAAGGAGTTCCATATTGACCTTACCATCGTTGTTGTGAGCGTCTGTTACTCCGTCAACGAATGAGTTTTCAGATGTGTTTGTACATGATGCGATGATCAGACTTAGACAAGTTGCAATAAATGCGGTTGAACGTTTCATTGTATGTAATTGAGTTTGTCAATGCGAATATAAGAATAAGGAACAGTAAATCCAATACGGAGTTATTGCTTGAATTATCGGTTTGCAAGTAATGGTATAGTTTCTGAAATATCCATTGACATCTCATCATAACTAATGAGACGAATAGATATTAAATTTAGATATAGAAACTATGGATACAGGCAAATCAATGCTATGTTTCATCGCAGGTGCGATGGCTGGCGCAGTTGCGACTCTTCTCCTTGCTCCTGATTCCGGAGAGAATACCCGAGCCAAGATCAGGAAAGGTGCGGCAGATCTGAAAGGCAAGGCTAAGGAAAAGATCGCTGAAGGTCTTGGAATCATCGAGGAAGCTCTGGAGGAAGAGTGATGGAAGAGAATAAGACAATTTTGGGGATTCTGTCCTCTACGATAGGTGAGTACCTGAGCATGAGGACAGATGACTTCAAGAAGAACATAGTCACAAGCCTGTCCGTAGGCTTCAGCAGAGTGCTTGCAGTTCTGGTCATCACGTTGCTTATGTTCATTGTACTTGGTGTCTTCGCATTTGCATTCATCGTGCTTGTCGGAGAGGCTATTGGAAGCTTGAGCGGAGCAGCCTTCATCGTCGGAGGAGTATATCTCATTGCTGCTATCGTCCTCATTCTGCTGAGAAAGAGGTTGTTCATTAACATGTTCAGTAATATCTTTTCTGGGATAATCGAAGAAAAGTCTACGTCAGATAACTGGAAGACCATTCTTTTGATGATTGTCAGGAATATGCGGAGTCGTCTTGACCGGATAAAAGAATCAGATTGATAGATTGGAACTTATCCGACATATCAAAATATATTATAATTTCAGTTTAGAAAGTCAAAGTCCTTTCCAGTCACTTCGTTGATTGCATAGACGTCACCTATGTGTTCTATAACTGGTGCAATAGCTACTGGAATCATGAATATTATAGCTTCCCAGCATACCTGCGGATGGACAAAATCCGGAATAACGAACCACTTTGCATTTAAGACGGGTTGAAAATCTACAACTCCGAAGCATATTGAAGCGATATATCCGATTAAAATTAGTAACCCCAACAAACTTACATAAAACTTCGGTTATCACAATATTAGTGTTCAACTTGATTTATCCGCCTTCAAACGGTTCATATATCAGAGGTTATAAATCTGCATCTGGTTAGGAAAAATTACTGATATTCTGCTTACCTTTGCTGTTGCATTGGATCAGTTATTAGTGGCAGACTGATTAATGCAGATAAGTTTGATGATATGGAATACCTTTCAAGACAACGATATGACGAGATAGCTGATGAGTTGAATTACCTCATCACCGTGGTCTACCCCGAGATCCGGGAGAATGTCGCAGAAACCAGCGCTCAGGGAGACAGGAGCGAGAATGCAGGTTATCGTGAAGCAAGACGCCGTCAAGCGAAGACAATCAGTCGTATCCGTTTCCTGCAGAGGGTTCTTGAGAATTCTCGAGTGATTGATACTGATGCTCTTCCCAGAGACCGGGTATGTCTTCTAAGTCGGGTTGAATTCACAAATCTTTCAACAGACAAAAGGATGAAATTTGAGATAGTCAGTCCCCATGAGATGAATCTCGAGGCCGGCAAGATCTCATTGAAGTCTCCGATCGGTGCGGCACTGATGGGGAAGAAGGTCGGTGAAATCGCCGAAGCGCATACGCCCTCCGGTATTTTGCGTCTGAGAATCGAAAGCATAATGCTCGACTGAAATCATGAACGACTCAACAGAAACTTTACACTATGACAGGCGGAAATATTGACATATTTGCTTTTCCATTGAATGTCATCCTGTTGCTGATCTGGACAGGTGCAGTCATTACGTCGTGGCGTAATGCGCGTGAATCCGCATTTGTGAGATTCATGCTCAGGCCGGCAGCCACAATCACGGCAATCGCATTCACCCTGATCTTTTCACTTATTCTCGGTCTTACAGGATACACATCTCTGGTTACATCCTGTGCGTTCATATCTGTTCTTCTATATTTCCAGACAGTACTGGCGTATATCATACTCCGTGGATGGCGTCACGGCGGTAAAGTCAGATGGCGATTCATACTTCTGCACTTCGGTCTTCTGCTTGCCGTTGCATCATCGTTCTGGTCCGCCCCTGACAACATGACCTATCGTACAAAAGCAGTAAAGGACATGCCTGTTTCCGAAGTCTATACGGCTGACGGACGAAGGGAGTGGCTTGAATATGAGATCGAACTTAAAGTGCTTCACGCTGACAGGGCTGAGGTCATTGTGGACGGTCACCGCATAAACCTGGAAGTGAATCATCCTCACTCTGTATCAATGGCTGAAACAGTGTATCTTAATGGTATTGATAGAAAGTATGGTGACAGATGTATCCTGCAGATTGTATATGAACCTTGCAGATATGTGACACTTGCCGGCATAATTATGATGCTTGTGGGTGCAATGCTCCTGTTCATCAGCGGACCACGCAAAAGAAAGGAGGTGATGTCATGACATGGGCCAGTTTCATATATTTTGGCGTTGGTGCGTCACTTTTGTCCGCAACAGGAGCCGTGATGTCTGTCTGGGATAAGAAGCGAAGATGGGCGATTCTTTTCACTGCTCTCGCTGTACTCCTGCTCGCAAGCTTCATAACCGGATTATGGCAAACTCTCGGCCGTCCGCCGCTCAGGACGATGGGGGAAACCAGACTATGGTATTCATTCTTTGCGATGATTTCAGGTCTTTTCACATATCTGAGATGGAAATATAAGTGGATACTTTCCTTCTCCACTGTTCTGGCGACAGTATTCATATTGATAAATATACTACGTCCGGAAATTCATGACCAGACAATGATGCCTGCGCTCCAAAGTCCATGGTTCATTCCTCATGTGACAGTGTATATGTTTTCCTACTCGCTTCTTGGTTGTGCTTTCATTCTTGCTGTCATCGGCCTCATAAGACCTGGAGATGGCATTCTGGATGCAGCTGACACCCTTGTATACATCGGTACGGCATTCCTTACATTCGGAATGCTCTCCGGCGCAATCTGGGCAAAGGATGCGTGGGGACATTTCTGGAATTGGGATCCGAAAGAGACTTGGGCACTTGTCACATGGCTGTGCTACCTCTTATATATTCATCTGAGACTTATAAGTAAAATTTCTGCACGTTGGCTATGTCTTCTGCTGATTTTTTCGTTTATTTGTCTTCAGATGTGTTGGTGGGGAGTCAACTACCTTCCATCAGCTCAGGACAGTATTCATATTTATAATAGGTGATAATAATGAAACGACTTGTTAAATGGTGTGCGTGGACGCTGCTGGTGGCAGTTGCCGCATTGTTTCTGGCCTACAGACTTATAAACGACAGACTTCCGTCATCGGAACTTCCTGTTTATGCTCAGGTCTATGAGATTTTTGATGAGGGCGGATGTATCAGTTGTCATAGCGCCGATCCTGAAATTCCATTCTATGCGAAGATGCCGGTTGTCGGCAAGGTAGTCATGAAGGATATTGATTCGGGCTACAGGGCTTACGACATCAAGCCTTTCATGGAAAAACTTAAGGTGGATGAGCCGGCAAATGCTGTTGACCTTGCGAAGATCGAGAAAGTGATTCAGGATGAAAGGATGCCTATGCCGAAATACTATCTCGTGCATTGGGGAAGTGCTGTCAAAGGTGCCAAGAGAGCAATTGTACTTGACTGGATTCGTTCAGAACGAGTAAAGATGTACAATGATGGACTTGCCGGGGATAGAGCTGCAGAGCCTGTACGTCCAATCGACCAGGTTCTTGATGTGGATCAGGCAAAAGCGGCACTTGGATTTGCTCTTTTCCATGATACTTGTCTGTCTGTGGACAATACTGTCTCATGTGCTTCTTGTCATGCTCTCGAAACAGCCGGAGTAGATAATCATCAATATTCACATGGCGTCGACGACCAGCTGGGAGGTGTAAATGCGCCTACTGTTTATAATGCAGTATATAACTTCGTCCAGTTCTGGGACGGTCGTGCCGAGACCCTTGCCGATCAGGCAGCAGGACCTCCTCTCAATCCGATCGAGATGGCGTCAGAGTCGTTTGACCAGATCATTGCCAAACTGAATGCCGACAAGAAATTTGCAAAGGAGTTCAAGGCGGTATATCCGGACGGATTTACACAGGCAAACATCACAGATGCAATCGAGGAGTTCGAGCGTACACTCATAACCCCGGATTCAAGATTTGACAAATGGCTCCGGGGAGACGATTCTGCAATTACACCGGACGAACTTGCCGGTTACGAGTTGTTCAAGGCTTACAATTGCGCTACATGCCATGTAGGACCTAACCTGGGTGGTCAGTCATATGAACTGATGGGACTCAGAAGGCATTATTTTGCTGATAGGGGAATGGAACTGACCCACGAAGATAACGGACGTTACAAGGAGACTCAGAAGGAGCGTGACCGCCATCGCTTCAAGGTGCCGGGACTTCGTAATGTCGAGCATACATGGCCATATTATCATGACGGAACACGTCATACTCTTGAAGAGGCCGTGCTCGATATGGGTAAATATCAGTCAGGTGTAGATATGACAGATGAGGAGGTTGACCTTATTACATCATTCCTGCTCACTCTGACCGGAGAATACCAGGGAAAGCCAATCACAAACGATAATCCGCGTGACCTGATCGACGGTCACTGATCCACATCATGCTCTCAGCAAATCTCCTGTCATCCTGGAGATTTCAGTGATGAGCGTGTCAATATCTTCCTGAAAATGAAATGAATAGGTGTCGTATCTATGGTCTTCGAGAGCAATGATTACGGCACCTTTTATTTCTGCACCGCCTCCATATAGAATGGTGCCGACAGCGTTGTCCGGAAGATCCTTTGCGTATCCCTCCCTGTCTGTATACATTGCCAGCTGGTAGCCCTTGAACTTGCATGCCTTCGTGATGCGGTTCAGAGGTTCCGAGAAATGAATGGCATCAAGTCCCTCTGCATCAATAAGCTGAGCCATCTCACGATAAGACATCATGAAGATATCAGCTTCGACAAAAGACACTATTCCGGAAGGCTGGATTATCATCGCTGTCGGATTGATCTGGGTCTTTGGAGCTGGGTGCTTCTTCTTCCACACAGGCATCCATACAGACTCTAGCTGATCTCCGTATCCCATTGACACATGCGCGTCCTTATTCTTGATCACATCGTCAAGATAATTATCAAGGCCATAGCGTAATGCGTCATACTTCAGTTTCAGTATTTCATCTTCCGACATGAACGCCGGATCCTGAAGCATTTCAGCAACTTCGATCAGAAGATCATATCCCGTATTGTAACCATAGGTCACTGCTACCTCAGCATATGCCATACCCTTGTTCAGATCAATATCATATCCGTACTTGCCGGTCAGTAACGCATCTGTCAGAATCAATGCGCAGTATCCGCTGCCTTTATTGACGCCTTCCGGCAGATTCCGTTTCAGCTGAGCATGAATCTTCTTCTTGTCATCATCGTCAAGCTCATCCCAACAAGACTCATACTCGAATCCTTGAAGATTGCAGTCCGGAACTCCTAGTTTCCTTCCAACCTCCATCAAGGTCTCATAGTACTCATCGTCACCATCCTGGAGGTATATCAAGGCTATATCGAATATCGGAGGATAATAGCCGTTGGCTATACACTTGTCATATGCCTTGACAGCCTTCTCGGTCTCACCTTCCATTTCATATAGCCAGCCAAGCCGTTCCGTCCAGAGTATCGATTCGCTGAAGATTGCCGATGACTCACGTTCTGCCTCAGCGATAGCCGCAGTTATATCCGCTTCAACTTCCGCCGTGCCGAGGTACAGCATTCTGTTACGCCTGAGCTTGGCAATGGTACTTCCTTTTTCTATCGCCTGAGCAAGAAGTTCCATAGAAAGTTTACGGTCCAGCACAAACTTTCCAGCCTCCTCATCGTATGCCTCACCAAGATAATACATCCTGGAGAGCAGATAAATAGCGTCAGCAATGCCTGCGCACGCCGAATCCTCAAATATCTGGAATGCTGTTTTCAGCGATGCTTCGTCTTTTCGCGTTGCCCAGAGCCATACTCCATATCCATATCTGGCATACGGGGACGCACTGCTCCTGAGTTTCGAGACAAAAGGCATAGGGAACTTCCTTACTGCTACGAAATCATGGAAACGGCTCAGGAACTTCGCGTCCTCCGTGAAGTCGAAGTCATCTTCTGCGTACTTCTTGCCCAGGAAGTCCTGAACGGCATCATCATTCCTCCACCAGCCCCTGAACTTCTCATCCCATGAATCCACGACCTCCTTATATGGTCCAGGCTTGGTATTAGGATGAATCAGTCTGCCTGCGCTGTCATACTCACCCATCTGCACCCACTCCCACTCCTCGTACTCCCTGATGTACCTGACACTCTCAGACCAGATTCCATAGCCCGAGCGCACCCCATGTTCGAAGTGGCCCTCATACTTGTATTTCTTATCGGTAGTTGTGGCATATTCCATCACGCCATGTCCATGAGGACGTCCCTCATCATCCTTCTGCCCGCTGTAGATAGTGCGTGTAATTTTTGATGGGTTTTCCGGAAGTCTCATATAATTGAAATTTAATCTACACAAATATAATGATTTAATTTTATCCTTGTCAATTTCATAGCAAATCTATATCTTTACAATATAAAGTAGATAATACATGAAAAACATTCACTTGATTTCGATATTCGCGATTTGCCTTGCCTCTTGCACAGCTAATGAACCTACACCGTATGGTGTCATTCCTACTGAAGCTCAGGTAGAATGGCAGAAATTGGAGTATAACATGTTTGTTCATTTCGGTCCGAATACATTTACCGGTGCCGAATGGGGTTCCGGACAGGAGAAAGCCGAGATATTCAATCCGACTGAGCTTGATTGCAGACAATGGGCCGGAATCGCTAAAGCTGCAGGAATGAAGGGAATCATTCTTACAGCCAAACATCATGACGGATTCTGTCTTTGGCCAAATCCGGTCAGCAGTCATACCGTCGCACAGAGTCCTTGGAAGGATGGCAAGGGAGATGTATTGAAAGAACTTTCTGATGCATGTCGTGAGTATGGTCTCAATTTTGGCATCTACATTTCACCATGGGACAGAAATGACCCTCATTATGGTACCGACGAATATAACGAGGTCTTTGTCAAGACTTTGGAGCATGCGCTGGGTAGTTATGGCCATGTGTTCGAACAATGGTTTGACAGGGCATGCGGTGAGGGACCGAACGGAAAGCAGCAGGTTTATGACTGGCCTTTATTCAACTCGACAGTACATAAGATGCAGCCGGATGCAATGATATTCAGTGATTATGGTCCCGGTTGCCGTTGGGTAGGCAATGAGTCGGGATCAGCTGGCAGGACATGTTGGAGCACTATCAATGTGAATGAAGATTTTACCGGTCCTGTTCTTAGCCTACGTAACCTCAATGAAGGTATTCGTGGAGGTAATCTCTGGGCAGCTGCAGAGGCAGATGTGTCTATCCGACCAGGCTGGTTCTGGAGGGAAAGTGAAAACTCGAAGGTCAAGTCTCTTCAGCACCTGTTAAAGATTTATTATGAAAGCGTCGGACGAAATTCCCTCCTTCTTCTGAATGTTCCCGCAGACAATAGGGGACTGATTCATGAGATTGATTCCTTGAGGCTTATGGAGTTACGTGCAGCAGTTGATGAGATTTTCAGCGAAGATCTTGCTGAAGGCGCCAAGGTAGAAGCTGATAATGTAAGAGGAAATTCAATACGCTTCAGAGCACAGAATATCCTCAATGACAATTATGATAAGTACTGGGCGACCGATGACGATGTGACAAGAGCTTCCTTTGTAGTAACTCTTCCTGAGGCAAGAACATTCAACAGAGTACAGCTTCAGGAATATATTCCTCTTGGACAGAGAGTTGCTGCATTTTCTATTGAAGCGTTATCTGAAGATGGTTCATGGCATCTTATAGCACGTGAGACAACTATTGGCTACAAACGAATAGTTCATGTTCCTGTAACAACTACAACAGCAGTGAGAGTCAATATTAAGGAAGCAGAATCATGCCCTGTACTCAATGGATTTGCGCTTTTCATGGATAACATCTATACAAGTCATGAAATGAGCAATGTTCCAGCAGGTGAAGTCAAGGCAGCCTCAGATCTTCTGATAGCAGATATGGGCGAAATAAAGCCTATACGCGGATTCGTATATGCTCCAAAAGTAAATGGAGAGGATGGAGTTATTGTTGATTATAAGGTAGAAATCAGTGATGATGGCAACACTTGGACACCGATTTCATCTGTCATTACGTTCCATAATATTGTGAATAACCCAATATCCCAGGAGATTACCTTCTCCCGTTATATTGATACCAGATATCTTAAACTGATCCCGGTCCGCGTTGTTGAGACAACGTCGAACACACAGGCTGAAAGTCCGACATACGGAGTTTCCGTATTCGGATGTATAGAATAGTAATAAATAAGTAGAATTATGAGTACACCAGATAAATGCCTCAAGGAAACAACTGATTTTTCAGCAGAAGACGCGAGATTCATGGAAATGGCAATCAAGCTTTCCATGGATAACATCGATACGGGTGGAGGCCCGTTCGGAGCGGTAATCGTACGTGATGGGGAAGTCGTAGCAACCGGTGCAAACCGCGTCGTGCCTAATTCTGACCCGACTGCACATGCCGAGGTGATGGCTATCAGAAATGCCTGCGCAAAGTTGGGGACATTCCAGCTGACTGGATGTACTGTATATAGTTCATGTGAGCCTTGTCCTATGTGTCTGAGTGCATTGTATTGGGCCGGTGTAAGCAGAATC
>JAZLDR010000044.1:0-3525 GCA_045614805.1 Candidatus Cryptobacteroides sp.
AGAAATGCCTAAGGGTAATTTCCTTAATTATGATTCTGTAGTTCAACTGATCAATATGGGAGTGATCAAGGAAGAGCAGATCGATAAGAAATGTGTGAACATCCTTCGGACTTTCATCCGTTTCGGCTTCCTTGACGGTCAGGAAGTGGTTGAACCGACCCTCCCGTTGGATAATCAGGAATGTTGCGATATAGCATATGAAGTGGCTAAGGAAGGTCCAGTCATGCTCAAGAATAGCGGCTTGCTTCCTCTGAACCCTAAAAAGACGGAACGGATTTTTGTCGTAGGACCTAATTCTGACTTTATTCCATTTGGAGGAGGCTCTGGAGAAGTATTTCACATTGAAGGTAGGGGGACAACTGTATATTCCGGCTTGAAAAAGGTCAGCCGCAGGTGGGATATTATTCATCTTCAGCCGACTGACTCAGGTCAATATGACTTAAGTGAAGTGGAGAAGGATGACGTTGTTGTGGCTTGTGTGGGGTATGACAAGTCTACGGAGCGAGAAGGATTTGACAGAAGTTATTCCCTTCCTGACGGTCAGGATGACCTTATCAAGGATTTGTATGGAAGAAGTGACCGGGTCATTGTTGTAGTCAATTCTGGCGGCGAAGTGGATGTGCCGTGGTTGGATGACGTCGAGGCATTGCTCATGTCCTGGTATCCGGGTCAGGAAGGTGGCCGCGTAATGGCGGATATAATAGGCGGTAAGATATCTCCTTCAGGAAGATTGCCGTTCACATTCTGGGGCAGTGAGAAAAAGAATCCGTCTTATGGCCATTATGGTACTCGTTACAACGAAGTTTATCCTCCATGGCGCGATACATTGGCCCACACAGTATATTATGAGGGCGTTTTCCTTGGTTACAGGGGACAGTCCGAGGAAAGAAAACCAATGTTTCCGTTCGGATTCGGGCTTACATATACGACATTCAACTACAGTGACATGCGGGTTAAGTCATGTAATGATGGATTTGAAGTGAGTTTCTCGGTAGAAAATACGGGAAAGCATGCTGCTTCGGAGGTCGTTCAATTATATGTCAAACCTAAGGTTCAAAGTCTGCCACGTCCGGAAAAGGAGTTGAAGGGATTTGTAAAGGTAGCTCTGCAGCCGGGTGAAATACGAAATTTGAGCATCGTGGTATCCAGAGAGGATTTCTCTTTCTACGATTTGTCTTCAGACAGGTTCGTAGTCTCTACCGGAGAATATGAAATTATTCTTGCACCGGATGCCTTGAATTGTAAGTTGTCGGAAACGGTAAGTGTGAAATAGTTATGAAAAGATTGTTATTGATGTTTTTGGCGGTTGTTCTGCCGCTCAGTTCATATGCAGGAAGATTCGATGAAAAAAGAGTCTTCACGATAGCAGCCTTGAACAGTACGAAGGCCGATAAGAAAGTGAGTGACTATGTGTGTGATGGAGTAACTGATGCTTCTCTTATTACCTCTGTAATTGACAAACTTGTTGCAAACGGAATAGGGGGAAAGATAGTCTTCAAGCAAGGACGTTATTTCATGAATGAGATAACGCGCAATGATGCCTGTATTGATATCGCACTCGGCGAGAGCAATGCTCTTATTGAACTTTGCTCGGAGATTACTGACAAGAATTATATCGGTGGTGCGTCGCAGGATGGTTACAATGGCGCTCAGTTCTATATGACGAAGGAACTGTATGACTCCCTTGATCCTTCTCGCCAATATAAGATTGTAAACTGTTCGGCAGCTCGTTGGCAAGGAGGTGTGGTAGTCGAGAATATAGGAATTATCCTGCATTCCAATCAGAAACCTATTGTTGCGTGGGACATGTATGCATTCTGCGGAATGTGTCGTATGACAGGACTTCATGCTAATGCCTATAGCGGCTCCTCAGTGTCTGTTTCCCGTCCTCCGACATTGGCAGTAGAAGGTTGTATCGGCTTGCGTACTTTGTGCGATACTGCCGCAGGACCAAGCGGTAATGATTATAGGAATGTACTGATGAAAGGTTTCTATGAAGGTTTTGCCATAAACAGTGAGCATAATCTCTTTATTCAGGCAGCCGCGGTGTTTTGTGTGTACGGATATACATTTGACCATTATTGGAAGACGACAAAAGGAGCAGAGCAACATCCAAATGTGCTGATCAAGTGTATAGATGAAAGAGGAGTGCATCTCCCACGATTCTACGACAATCCGAGGGGGCAGGCTACAGTCATGATTGCATATTCTACCGAAAGGAAACCTGTAAATACACCAGGCGGTGTGTTGGGAGAGTATATGACGGAGGAAGTCCCGGGACAGCATTGCGGCACCATCACTTATACAATGGGTGGCAGGCAGAATGATAACTGCGTGGATATTCCGTTGTGGGCGCCGGGCCATGGTCACGGTTTCAGAACGCTCAATCTTTTACACAAACAAGCCTGCACTACTGCCGAACGACTTTCCTATACTCCGAATTTCATGCAACGCATATGGGATACTGACCTAAATAAGGAGGTGATCTGCGTAGATGAATCCAAACCATTATGGGTGGACGCTATGGGTAATCTGGTGGATGAAAAAACTAAAGAATAAACTTGTGTGGCTCCGGTGGAAATACTGAAAATTAAACGAAATTCAGAAATTTCAAGTTCCCCTAAAGTTCCCTAACAAGAAAAGAGGGAGCGACTCGAAAGTCATTCTACCTTACAGTAGAGCAGATGACAGAGCTGTATAACTGTTTCCTTTTGGGCCTTTTCCTTGTCCAATTTCTTGGCAACGGCTTCAACTTGGCCGATGCTGCACATCTGACATATAACGACCATTATTTCCAAAGCGGAAAGAAGTCATTCCAGTTTGTTCGTCAAAAGACAGAAGACAGGAGTGACAATGAGGTTGTAATTCCAATCATTCCTCCGTTGCAGACTATTCTTGATCAGATTGCTGCCCCTCCTATCAAGGGGTCCTTGGTGTTTCCGGGAATTTATGGTGATGCACAAACACCAATCGAAAAGAGGAAGCGCGTCGCTATGGAAAACCAGAACATCAAGAAACGTGTCCGTCGTCTTGTCAAGAGTATGGGATGGGAGGTCCAGCCAAGCTGTACCTGGTGCCGACACTCCTTTGCAACAAACCTTACTCACGCCGGAGTTCCTCATAACTACATATCCGAGAGTATGGGCCACTCTGTAGACAGCAATGTCACTAACCGCTATATAGATGCCTTTCCTCTTGCCCAGCAGATGGAGTTCAATTCGAGGCTCCTGAAGTTGAATGATGACGCAGACATCATGGAGGAACTCAAGGGACTTACTCCAGAGCAGTTGAAGGCGTTGATTGCTATGGTGAAGAATGTCTAATTGCGAATACGGTGTATTCGTAATCTTAATTACGTACGCACTGCGTTCACAATTCTTCTTGAAATCTCGGGGAAACCGGGGAAAACGCTCAAAAAAATCTCGGGGGAATCGGGTAAATTGTTCGAAAACGGGCTAAAACTATAAAATTTTACCAATTTTAGCCCGCTTTCGAGAGACTTTGGAATTTGAAAAGTGTATATTT
>JAZLDR010000045.1:0-45777 GCA_045614805.1 Candidatus Cryptobacteroides sp.
AAATTCATCAGACCCTGTTACATTCATTCCTCCAATGCCAGGAGAACCTCTGGATTGGGTGCTTGTAATAGACGACGCTGCCAGGCATTTTTCAAAGCCTGGCAGGTAAGGTCAATCTGTTCTGAAATCAGATTATTCGTGTACTACGCGGTCGCGGAGTTCGGCAAGTTTGCCGCCGTTCCATCTGCTGGTTGTACCCACGAGGTAGCCTGTGATACGCTGGAGCTGGTCAATGTGCTCTCCGCCGCAGTGTGGACACTGGGTCAGACCCTTCTCTGCATTCTCGAATCCGCAGTCCATGCAGCGGTTGCGGTTGTGGTTCACTGAGCAGTATCCGATTTCGTACTTATCCATCAGGTCAACGATTGACATGATGGCCTCCGGATTATGAGTCGCGTCACCATCGATCTCCACATAGAAGATGTGTCCACCACCTGTGAGAGCATGGTAAGGTCCTTCGATCTCAGCCTTGTGTTTAGGAGTACACTTGTAGTATACAGGAACGTGGTTTGAGTTAGTGTAGTAATCCTTGTCTGTAATGCCGGGGATGATGCCGAACTTCTTCTTGTCACCACGAGTGAAACGTCCGGCAAGACCTTCTGCAGGAGTTGCGAGCACGCTGAAGTTGTGCTTATATGTCTCGCAGAACTCGTTCACCTTGCTTCTCATGAAGTTCACGATACGAAGACCGAGTTCCTGTGCCTCAGCAGACTCTCCGTGATGTTTTCCTACAAGGGCAATCAGTGTCTCGGCCAGTCCGATGAATCCGATACCGAGAGTTCCGTGGTTGATTACCGGCTCGATAGTGTCATTTTCACCGAGCTTATCGCTGTCAATCCAGAGAGCACCCATAAGAAGAGGGAACTGCTTCTTGAGAGCAGTCTTCTGGAAGTTGAATCTCTCGTTGAGCTGCTTGGCTGAAATCTCGAGAGCCCAGTCGAGCTTCTTGAAGAACTCGTGGATTCTGTCTTCCTGATTCTCAATCTTCATGCACTCGAGGGCGAGTTTCACGATGTTGATAGTTGTGAATGAAAGGTTACCGCGACCGATAGAAGTCTTAGGTCCGAAACGGTTCTCGAATACACGTGTACGGCAACCCATTGTCGCAACCTCATACTGATATCTCTTAGGATCCTCCGGATTCCAGAGTTCGTGCTGGTTGTATGGAGCGTCAAGGTTCACGAAGTTAGGGAAGAAACGACGTGCTGACACCTTACAAGCAAATTTGTAGAGGTCATAGTTGCGGTCTTCAGGAAGATAGCTTACGCCTCTCTTCTTCTTCCAGATCTGGATAGGGAAGATGGCTGTAGAGCCGTTTCCTACACCCTCGTATGTAGTGTTGAGGAGCTCACGGATCACGCAGCGTCCTTCTGCAGATGTGTCAGTACCATAGTTGATGGAACTGAATACGACCTGATTACCACCGCGTGAGTGGATAGAGTTCATATTGTGGACGAATGCCTCCATAGACTGGTGAACACGGCTTACAGTCATGTTGATTGCATGCTGGATCACGCGGTCGTCGCCCTGAATGCCCACCAGATGACGCTTGAGATAGTCGTCAATCTCCACATTGTAAAGTCTTGAGTAGTCCTCTCCGTTGATTTCACCGATCTTGTCAAGCTCTTCATGGAATGTTCTTCTCACGAAAGGAGCCATGTAGAAGTCGAATGCAGGGATGGCCTGACCACCATGCATTTCATTCTGTACTGTCTCCATTGAGATACATCCGAGGATACTTGCGGTCTCGATTCGCTTGGCAGGACGCGACTCGCCATGACCGGCAAAGAATCCCTCCTCCAGGATCTTGTCCAGAGGGTGCTGGATGCAGGTAAGACTCTTGGTAGGGTAGTAGTCCTTGTCATGTACGTGAATGTAGTTCTTCTGAACGGCCTCCTTGACATCGTCAGAGAGCATGCACTCGTCAACATACGACTTTGTAGACTCGGAAGCGAACTTCATCATCATGCCGGCAGGAGTGTCGGCATTCATGTTTGCGTTTTCGCGAGTGATCTCTGTTGCCTGAGCGTCGATGATCTCCTGGAAGATTTCGCGTGACTTTGCCTTACGGGCGAGGTTACGCTGGTTGCGGTATGCGATATATTTCTTTGCGACTTCCTTGCGAGGGCTGTTCATGAGCTCGAACTCCACCTGATCCTGGATGGCCTCCACGCTCATGTTCTCCACATCGATCTTGGAGATCGCTGCTGCAATTTCCGCTGCAAGGACGATGTCCTCACCTTCCTCTGTTACGCCCATCGCTTTCAGGATGGCATCTACAATCTTTCTGTTGTCGAATATCACGACCCTGCCGTCGCGCTTTACTACATACTTTACCATAGAGTTGTCGATTGTGCTCCATACCCCTTTGTAAGAGCATGAAACAAGTATTTTATTGTCAAATGAAAATTAATCTTTTCCGATGGCCGAAGACCCGGATGACAAAGATAATTTAATTCTCTGTTCTATAAGAATAATTCAGATGAAAAAGATATTAACAAAAATAACAAATCCCTGTTAATTGGTTAACTAACAGGGATTTAAGTATATAAATAATTTTTATTTGTTCTAAATTGCGTATAACAATGATGTTAGCCGTCTATCCTACGAGCCAAACGAGTACATGGCGGTCGAAGATCATGTATTCGAGCTCAAACTCCTCCTCGTGCTCGTCCTTATGGATGAAGGTTGCCTCGAGCTCTCCCTCCTTCCTCACGTTGAATTTCTCAACCTCGATCTGCTCGGCGAAGTCAACGCGGTTCTGTGACATTCTCTTGAAGATAGCTTCCTTTGCACACCAGTAGATCGCAAGCTGCTCATTTCTCTTATCCTTCTCCAGATCGTCGATCTCGTCCTCGGAAAGAGCCTTCTGCTCCACTACGGAGAAATCCCTGTCAAGAGACTCGATGTCGATTCCCACTTCCTCTTCATCGTGGATGATGATAGCCACGTAGTTGTCGGTGTGAGTAATGCTGATGTTTGTTGCGCAGTTCTCGAAATAAGGCTGACCGTTGTCGTGGTGATTGAGGTACATCTTCTCCTCAAACACTTCGTTGATCAGTGCTCTGACGGCGAGTTTCTGTCTTCTCTGGCTTTCGCTGCGGAACAGCGAGATTTCTTCGAGTTCGTCATTCGGTACGGAAGTCAATCCAAGGAGTTCCTGCTCGCTTTCCGTGACGTGCCATACTGCGATTTCTGCCTTGTTGTCCAGTTTCTTTCTTAAATATAGTGCCATAAATAAAAATGTTCTACGAAATTGTGGAGTTCGGGGTACCTATATACGACAGACCGGTGCGTGCAGACCATGCACACACGGAAAAAGCCTCCTGACCTTCGTCAGAAGTGCTGCCCATAACCATAAATACACTGTTGGACAACGGATCGTCAGACATTTGATCCGCAGAGAAGTTCTGTTCTTTTAATATAGGACTGGGAGGTTCCACTTTGTCGTTATATTGTTAAATTTCAGCCGCAAAGATACGAAATGTTTTGATATCTGAAAATTTTTGGGAATAATAAACATGTTTATACATGTCATTGCCTTGTGGTAAATGAATTTAATATTTACTATATTTGCCGAGATTTGAAACTAAATGTTAACATTATAGAATAATTATGGAATTTTTGACTAACGACAAGCTCGTGATCGTAGGTGCCGGCGGCGCTATCGGATCAAACATGGCCCAGACAGCTCTCATGCTCGGCCTTACTCCTAACATCTGCCTTTATGACATTTATGGTCCTGGCGTGAACGGTGTTGCAGAGGAACTTTATCACTGCGCTTTCGAGGGTGCCAACATCACATGGACAACTGATCCTGAGGTTGCTTTCACTGGTGCTAAGTATATCATTTCTTCAGGCGGTGCTCCACGTAAGGAGGGTATGACTCGTGAGGACCTCCTCAAGGGTAACTGCCAGATCGCTGCTGAGTTCGGTGACAACATCAAGAAGTATTGCCCTGATGTACACCATGTAGTAGTTATCTTCAACCCTGCTGACGTGACAGCTCTTACAGCTCTCATCCGTTCAGGCCTCAAGCCAAACCAGCTTACTTCCCTTGCTGCTCTTGACTCTACACGTCTTCAGTCAGCTATCGCCAAGGAGCTCGGCGTTCCTCAGTACAAGGTAGAGAACGCTCGTACTTACGGTGGTCATGGTGAAGCTATGGCTGTATTCGCATCAAAGATTACAGTTGACGGCAAGCCTCTCGCAGAGTTCAATATTCCTGAGGAGAAGTGGGCGGAGATCAAGCACGCTACAATCCAGGGTGGTTCAAACATCATCAAGCTTCGTGGACGTTCTTCATTCCAGAGCCCTGCTTACCAGTCAGTGCTTATGATTCAGGCTGCTATGGGTGGTCCTGAGTTCAACTGGCCTGCAGGATGCTATGTGAATACTGAAAAGTATCAGAATGTTCTCATGGCTATGCCTACAGTGATTGACGCTACTGGTGTTCACTTCGGTGAAGTGACAGGTACCCCAGAGGAGATTGCTGCTCTCGATGCATCTTACGCACATCTTCAGGTTATGCGTGACGAGATCATCAACCTCGGCATCATCCCGCCTGTATCAGAGTGGAAGACTTTGAATCCGAACCTATAATCCGACTGCTGTCATCCTGAGCAAAGCGAAGGATCTACAAAGCAGCATTACTAAGGGGAATTTTACAAAAAGTGCAAAATTTTTAAAAAAAGTTTTGCACTTTTATTTTTTCGCCGTATATTTGCAGTCCCAAATGAGGGAACTCGGGGTGTGGCGCAGTTGGCTAGCGCATCTGGTTTGGGACCAGAGGGTCCTGTGTTCGAGTCACAGTACCCCGACAGGAGAGCAGTTGATTTTCAACTGCTCTTTTTTTTGTTTAACTTTGTCCGGTGCATCGGAGTTCGTTCTCCTGCACCTGGTGCCTGTCCGCGAATACGTTTTCAGGGCAGACAGACTGATAAATCTAAATGGTTTTGTTCGTAAAATGAGGTTTTTTACGGACAAGGTTTTTAAATTACAGATATGATACAGGCAAAAGGAATAGAAAAGTCGTTCGGAGCGCTGAAGGTGCTCAAGGGTCTGGATTTCAGTGCTGAGAAATCTGAGGTCGTGTCCATCATGGGTGCCTCAGGTGCAGGTAAATCGACATTGCTTCAGATTTTAGGTACGCTTTCGACGCCTGACTGCGGCTCGCTGATCATCGATGGAGTTGACGTCCTCAAACTTAAAGGTGATAAGATGGCCGAATTCCGTAACCGAAGACTTGGTTTCGTATTCCAGTTCCATCATCTCCTTCCTGAGTTCACGGCTCTGGAGAACGTTATGATTCCGGCATTTATCGCCGGTACATCCAGAAAGGAAGCCGAGAAACGTGCATCCGAACTGCTTACGGATCTTGGCCTTGGTGAACGCCTGACCCATAAACCGTCCGAACTGTCAGGTGGCGAACAGCAGAGAGTTGCCATTGCACGAGCCCTTATCAACAGACCGGCAGTTCTTTTTGCCGACGAACCTTCCGGTAATCTTGATTCAAAGACCAAGGAGGAACTCCATAATCTGTTCTTTCACCTCCGTGATAAATATGGCCAGACCATTATAATAGTCACTCACGACCCTGACCTTGCAAAAATGTGTGACCGGTCCCTCTTTATGATTGACGGACAATTCGTATAAACTTTTTTCAGGACGACACAGACTGTCATTTGCCTGTCAGTTAATCTGTCGTTTCGACTGTCTTTCAATCTTTCAGTTCGGCTGTCTTTTATCTGTCATTTAATCTGTCATTTAATCTGTCATTTCGACTGAGCGAAGCGAATGGAGAAATCTGCAAACATATTCCGTTTCAAGAAATTTAACGTCGTCAATGAGCGCAGTGCCATGAAGGTCAATACCGATGGCGTGCTGCTCGGTGCTGCCATGACCATAACGGCACATGACCGTCGTCTGCTGGATATCGGAACTGGTACGGGTACCATTGCTCTGATGGCCGCGCAGAGGCTCCTGGAGATTCCCGGTCAAGCCGGGAATGACGTTAGGTTGGCCGGGAATGACGTTAGGTTGGCCGGGAATGACAATGATGTCATGATCGATGCAATCGATATTGATGAACCGTCGGCTTCGGAAGCTGCGGCAAATTTCAGAAATTCCCCTTGGGCAGAATCCCTGACAGCATATAACATGTCATTAGACGAGTTTGCAGAAGAACTGAATCTGAAGGGGGCAGAAACCGGATACGATCTTATATTTTCAAATCCGCCATACTTTGAGGATTCCCTTACAGCTCCTGACGAGAGGAAAAGTGCCGCCAGACACACTTCTGATGGGCTTTCATATAGAGATATATTTGATTTTGCAACCACGAGGCTCACAGAAAACGGCAGGGTAGCGCTTGTTCTTCCCGCAGATCAGGAACAGGCAGTCTGCCGCTATGCCCGCATGTCAGGACTTCACCTGTCAAGAATCCTGCGCATCCGTACCGTTCCCCGCAAGGCTCCCAGCCGTATGATCGTCGAATTCTCGCGTCATCGTACATCTCAGCCGGAGGATACCATGCTTACCATACAAAGTGAAGGACAGTATACTCACGAGTATCTGTCCCTCACAAAAGATTTCTATCTGTTCGCCTGATCAGTTCTTGGGCTCTGGTCTACCTTCCTGGTTGCCGCTCTTCATCTTGCGGATATGGTGACGTCTGAATTTCTCTTCACCGACATATAACCTGACAACCTTTTCCACAGGAAGCACGGCCTTGTACCTTTCAGCAATGCCGTTTTCCAAGGCTCTGAGGTTCTTCTGTGCCTCAATGTGCTTATCCAGAAGGTCCGAAAGTTCCTTTGCGGACCATCCCTCTTCCGTTGCCTTGCGGAGCTCCTTGTAGGATTTGATCACCTCGCGCATTGCTACGTCCTTTTCTGCTTCCACCTGATTGTATACCGGCCAGAATACCTGCGCCTCCTCAGGTGTCAGGCCTATTTCAGAGGTAAGGAAAGCCACCTTTTCGGCTTTTATCCTTTCCTTCCAACCCTCATCCATGTTCTTGTGGGCCGATGCTTTGAAGCTGAAGCATGAAGCAATCAGCATGACGCTCAATAGGCTGAGCGCAGTTTTCATATTCTTTCTCATAATGTCAATAAGTCTATATATGATTCAATGTCTTCTCTGCTTTCTCCCGAGTATATCAGGTATTCGATTATGTCGTCTTCCAGAATGTCAGTCTCTGCATAAGTGTCAAAGAGCAGGTCATCGGTAATGTCGCTTGAAAACACGAGGAAATCTTCCTGCGTGAACATGTCATCCTGTGAATTGCGTGAAAGGAAGAATGTTCCGGCAGACAACATGATGGCCAATGTCGCCGCAATTGAGACCAAAGTCATGATGATCTTCCTGCTTTGCTGCACCGGTGTCTGTACCGGCTGGGAATATCGCACGGCCCTCTTTTTCAGGTCATCGAAGTAACCTTCGGGAGTCGTGAACGGACATTCTTTCAAAGACGGGTCCTTCAATATGTCGTGTCTGAAATCTTTCATCGCTGTATTAGACTATGTTTTATGCGTTTGGTTTAAAGGTCGAGATTTTCAATTCTTTCCTTTATCTTATTGTATGCATGGTGATATGAAGCCTTGAGTGCTCCGACAGATGTTCCTGTTATCACGGAAATGTCTTCGTATTTCATGTCGTCAAAATATCTCATGTTGAAGACCAGCCTCTGTTTTTCCGGCAGCATCTGTATGGCTTTGTGGAGTTCTCTCTGAATGGCGTTGCCGCAGAATCCCGGATCCTCATCTATTCTGGATGACATGATTTCTCCCACTGTCTCCATGCTGACGGCATTCTCCCGTCTGATCTTATGTAATCTGTTGATTGCTTCGTTTGTCGCGATACGGTACAGCCAGGTGTAGAGTCCGGAATCTCCACGGAAGGTCGATATGGCTGCCCATACCTTTATATATATATCCTGAAGAAGGTCATCTGTATCTTCGTGAGAGCATAAAAGACGACGGACGTGCCAGTAGAGACGCTCGCTGTAGGTATGTACAATGCTGTTGAAGGCGAGCTCATACTCGCCTTTATGGCATAGATTTATTATATCTCTATCTGACATCGTAACTTAGACCTTTCAAACAGCCTTGGGTTTAAACAAAAATATGGAAAAAATCCTTAAATTTGCCGCGATTATACGTAAACGATGAAGAAAACAAGAAACTTTTGTATCATTGCCCATATTGACCATGGTAAGAGTACCTTGGCAGACCGAATGTTGGAGATCACCAATACTCTGACAGCGCGTGATATGGAAAATCAGGTCCTTGACTCAATGGATCTGGAGAAGGAGAAGGGAATTACTATCAAGAGTCACGCAATCCAGATGGATTACGTGTATAATGGAGAGAAATATACACTTAACCTGATTGACACTCCGGGTCACGTTGACTTCTCTTATGAGGTGTCACGTGCAATCGCTTCCTGTGAAGGAGCTCTGCTCGTTGTAGACGCAACTCAGGGTATTCAGGCGCAGACCATTTCCAATCTGTACCTTGCAATTGAGCATGACCTGGAGATTATTCCTGTGCTGAACAAGATCGATGTGGACTCTGCAATGGTGGATGTCGTTACAGATCAGGTGGTAGACCTTCTGGGCTGCAAACCGGAGGAGGTTCTTCTTGCCTCAGGAAAGACCGGTCAGGGCGTGAAGGAAGTACTTGATGCAATCGTTGAGAGAATCCCTGCTCCAAAGGGAGATCCGGATGCTCCGCTTCAGGCCCTTATCTTTGACTCTGTTTTCAACTCTTTCAGAGGAATTATCGCTTACTTCAAGGTGATGAACGGAAGTATCAAGGCTGGAGATAAGGTTAAGTTCGTAAGTACAGGCAAGGAATATGTCGCTGATGAAATCGGAGTGCTGAAGATGAAGATGCACCCTCGTCAGGAAATCCCATGCGGAAGTGTAGGATATATCATCTCAGGTATCAAGAGTGCAGTCGAGGTGAAGGTCGGAGATACCATTACCCACGTCGCTAATCCTTGTAATGAAGCTATTGCAGGATTCGAGGAGGTGAAGCCTATGGTCTTTGCCGGACTTTATCCTGTCGAGACAGACCAGTATGAGGAACTTCGAGCTTCTCTTGAGAAGTTCCAGCTCAATGATGCTTCTCTTGTGTTCGAGCCGGAGTCATCCCTTGCGCTCGGATTCGGTTTCCGTTGCGGTTTCCTTGGTCTTCTTCACCTTGAAATAGTACAGGAGCGTCTTTTCAGAGAGTTCAACATGGACGTGATAACCACCGTTCCGAACGTATCTTATAAGGTATATACAACCCAGGGCGAGGTGCTTGATGTCCACAATCCGTCGGGTCTTCCTGCGGCAACTCTCATCGATAAGATTGAAGAACCATATATCCGTGCTCAGGTCATCTCACGTTCGGATTACTACGGACCGATCATGAAGCTCTGTCTTGACAAGAGAGGAATTCTCATCAATCAGCATTATCTCACAGCAGACCGTCTTGAGCTTACATATGAAATGCCTCTTTCTGAGATTGTCTTTGATTTCTATGACAAGTTGAAGTCGATTTCTAAGGGATATGCTTCTTTCGACTATCATGTGATCGGATTCAAGGAAGCAAAGCTCGTAAAGCTGGATATCCTTCTCAACGGTGATCCCGCAGACGCTCTTTCTACCCTTATCCATGCAGACCATGCATATGATTTCGGACGTAAGATGTGTGAGAAGCTTAAGGAACTCATCCCACGCCAGCAGTTCGATATCGCTATCCAGGCGGCAGTAGGTGCAAAGATCATTGCCCGCGAGACTGTAAAGGCCGTTCGTAAGGATGTGACCGCAAAGTGTTACGGTGGTGATATTTCCCGTAAGAGAAAGCTCCTCGAGAAGCAGAAGCAGGGAAAGAAGAGAATGCGACAGATCGGAACGGTAGAGGTTCCGCAAAGCGCCTTCATGGCAGTCTTGAAGCTTGACTAAATAAAAAAATGGAAACCGTCACGGCTTCCATTTTTTTTGCCCTTTCATATCAGATTCCGCTTAGGAATTGCACACATTTTTTATGATTGCAGAACCTGATGAAGAGACGAATAAGATTCTTAACCGATGCAAAGATCGCAAGCTTTTTCGTCTCCAATGTTGTATGTTCGGTTGTTTTTGTAGTTGTTTTACCTGTTGTAGGCGTGTAGAAGCCTGTTTTATGGGACGGGGTCATATCCATGCCCTCCCCAAGGGTGACATCTGAGAATCCTTTTGACGGTGAGATAGAAGCCCTTGAAAACCCCATGTTTCCTGAATGCTTCAAGAGCATATTGCGAGCATGTCGGAGTGAATCTGCATGTTGGCGGTTTCAATGGGGATATGCACACCTGATAGAATCGTATCAGGAGGATGAAAGGGGAAATCAGAATCTTTCGGATGAACGGAAGTACCTTATTTTTCAGTATCGCCTTCATCTGTCGGTTTAGTTCTTTTTGTTCGATTGAGCTTTTCTATCACAGCACCCACTGCGGTGTAGATCTCCTCATAGCTCATGACCTCCTTTGATGGGTACATGATGAGCAGGTCCAGTCCAGAGTCGGTATTGAGCATATGCTTCTGCTTACGCCAGCTCTCTCTGATCCTTCTTTTCAGCAGGTTACGTTTTACTGCGCGCTTGAATGATTTTTTGGGAACAGAAATCATAAGACGAGAGTGCTCCAGGCCGTTTTCTGTCAGAAACAGATATCTCAGTCCGGGAACATTGCCATGCTTTCCTCCGGCAAGAAGTCTTGAAATGGCTGTCTTGCCGCAGAGCTTTTCTTTCTTTGGGAAGGATGTATTTGGAGCCTCAGCTTCCACTTTATTGATTTTTTGAAAGATAGATTTCAAGTGCCTTAGCCACAGAAGGAGCCTCAGGTGTAGGAGCGGAAATCTCAATGCTGAGACCTGCCTCTTCCATTGCCTTTACGATAGACCTTCCGTATGACACGAACTTGATGTCGCCCTGAGTGAACTCCGGCTGGTTTTCATAAAGGGACTTTACGTCAGCAGGGTTGAAGAATACGATCATGTCGTACTTATGCAGATCAACGTCTTTGATGTCCTGAGAAACTGGCTTTACGAAGACTGCTGTCTCGAATCCGAGCTTATGTTCCTCGAAAAGGCGTGTAACAGCGTCCTTGCTTGAAGACTCAGCTGTCGCAATGAGGAAATTCTCACCCTTATGCTTTGTTCCGATAAGGTTGATGATGGACTCTGGAGTACCGTCTCCGAAGAAGATCTTTCTTTTTCTGTACACGATATGCTTCTGAAGGTAGTTAGCTACAGCTTCAGTTGTACAGAAATATTTCATTGTTTCAGGAACCTTGACGCGGAGCTCTTCGCAAAGCAGGAAGAATGCATCGATAGTGGTACGTGCTGAAAAAACGATTGCAGTATGGTCAAGGATATTGATTCTTTGTGCTCTGAATTCTCTTGAGCTCAGTGGTTCAATCTTGAAGAATGGTTTGAAATCGAACTCGATTCCGAATTTTTCTGCAATGCTGGTGTAAGGCGAAGCCGTCTTCGGCTGCTGCTGTGAAATCAGGATATTCTTTACGCTCATTTAACAAATATTCTCAACTATACTACTAACGTGATGTTCTATAAAAGCACCGCTGAAGCAATCACTGCGCCAGTGGGGATCAATTCGAGGGCGCAAAGGTACAAAAAACCGCTGAAAAAAGAGCAAGATGAAACAAAAATTTGAAATTTTCTTATGATAAACAGCATATAGATTAGTGCTGATATCCAAAGCATTGCGTTTCTTATATCCTCCGGATCCACCCCTATGAAGGATAAAACGCCGCCTGTCAGCAGCAGGAGCAATGTCAGGACGCTGAAGAAGGTATATGAGGCCTTGCATGCGGTCTTATAAGTCTTGGGATTCATCTTTTTTGAACGTAATCCATATTCAAGGACGCTCCTTAGCGCCACGTATGCCGCAAAGATTCCGATTATCGCGGCAAGTCTCGGATTTGGAAGCATCCCGTCAGTCCATGAAGGATCATATAACCTGAAACGGAATACGGTAAGACAGAACGGAATCATCATGCAGAGAGCCATGATGTCGCGGTCTCTGCCCAGTTTCACACTTGCGTCCAGATTGACGCTTTCCTTCCATCTTATCAGACATGCAAGCAGCGAAGGACAGATACCCACAAGAGTATTCATCAGCATCAGTACTATCAGAAGCGAGATAAGAGCCAGTGTATTGAACAGCATGTCAGTTTCCTCGTTTTGCTTTGTATCCCATATCCTTGAGAAGGGCAGTCACTCTGTCCCTGAAATCGCCCTGTATGGTGATTTCACCATCTTTTGCACTTCCGCCGACTCCGCATTTTACCTTGAGTGTACGACCGAGTTCCGCCAGATCGTCCGACGTGCCGACAAAGCCTGTCACTAATGTAACCTGCTTTCCACCACGTCCTTTTCTGTCAATGGATACTAAAAGATTCTGTTTTTCTGGTGCGAGAGTTGCAGGCTCTTCGTCCGCTTCTTCCTCGTATGCGAAATCGGGGTTTGTAGAGAATACCACTCCCAGTCTTTTCTTCCAGTCGTTATCTGCCATAGGTGTAGAATTTATTTTGCAAATATAGCGATATTCATTGTATATTTGTTCGTTTGTTCAGACTGCAAAGAAAGAATTAATACACAGAAATAAACAGTTATATATATGGATAATAAGAAATTTACATTGTGGAACAGGCTGACGGCCGTGCTCGTATTCGTCATCGCTGCTGTTGCATATCTGTTGACAATCGAGCCGACAGCCTCTTTCTGGGATTGCGGAGAGTTCATTGCCTCGTCATATAAACTCGAGGTGGGACACCCGCCGGGAAACCCGGTTTTCCAGCTGTTTGCGCGATTCTTTACGATGTTTACCGACAATATGCATGCTGCAGTTGCGGTGAATGCAATGAACGCCATCTGTTCAGCTCTCACGATATTCTTCCTGTATCTTACCATCGTATTCTTTGCCAAGAGGGTAGTGAAACCTTCTGAGGACGGAACTTATTCTGTGGCAAAGGCGATTGCAATTTTCGGCTCAGGCGCTGTCGGTGCATTGGCATATACATTCAGCGACACATTCTGGTTCTCAGCAGTTGAAGGTGAGGTCTACGCCATGTCTTCTCTGTTCACAGCCCTCGTTTTCTGGTCGATGATCAAATGGTATGAGCAGGCAGACACACCATATGCCAACAGGTGGATTGTCCTCATATCATTCCTGATGGGACTTTCTGTCGGTATCCACCTGCTCAACCTGCTTGCGATTCCGGCTCTCGTCTTCATGTTCTATTACAAGCAGCGTGAAAACGGACATTATACATTCTGGGAGTATGTGAAGATCTTCATGGTTTCGGTTGTCATTCTGGCGGTGATACTCTTCGGTATCATTCCATATCTTCCGAAGATTGCTGCGTATTTTGACCTTTTCTTCGTCAATACTCTTGGATGTCCTTTCAATACAGGTGCGGTATTCTTCATGCTCCTTCTCCTTGGCGGATGTTTCTGGGGACTTTTCAGGACAATGAAGCAGCAGAAGGTGTTCGCAAACACAGTTCTCCTCTGCTTTACGATGATCGTGATCGGATTCTCCCTCTTTTCAATCGTCATCATCCGCTCAAGTGCTAAGACCCCTACCAACGAGTATCAGCCGGACAATCCGTTCACGCTCGTGCGCTATCTCGGTCGTGAGCAGTACGGAAGCAACCCGCTTGTATATGGACAGTATTTTGACGCGCCATATGATATAAAGGAGACTACTTATTGGGCTCCTATGGTGGAGACAGGCAAGGATGGAAAGAAGGTATCCAAGTATATCAAGGCTGATGGCCCTGGTGACATCAAGTATGATCCTGCCGGAAAAATGCTTTTCCCAAGAATGTGGAGCTCTGACGCACGCCATATCAGCTTCTACAAGTCATATATGGGAGCGGGAGGACATAAGGTGGTCGGTGCAGAGCATAAGAAGCCTACCTTCCTTCAGAATCTTGTCTACTTCTTTGATTATCAGATGAATTGGATGTACTGGCGTTATTTCATGTGGAACTTCGCCGGTCGTCAGAACGACATACACAGTCCTTCTCCGGGAGATAATTACGTCGGCAACTGGGAGTCTGGTATTGACTTTATCGATGAGTTCAGACTTGGCGACCAGTCGGACGCTCCGGGTTACCTCAAGAACAATCCGGGCAAGAACCATTACTACATGCTTCCTTTGCTTCTCGGACTTCTTGGACTCTTCTTCCAGTTTGACCGTGACAAGAGAGGTACATGGCTGACATTCCTGATGTTCTTCATGACAGGTATCGCTATCGTGATATATCTTAATCAGCCGCCATATCAGGTGCGTGAGCGTGATTATGCCTATGCGGGTTCTTTCTATTCGTTCTCGATCTGGATAGGACTTGCAGTAGCGGCTCTCTACACCTGGATCAGCCGCAAATGTTCGAAGTGCGACGTAGCAGTCTCTGCTTCAGTCCTCATTCTCACCCTTGGCGTGCCTGCGCTCATGGCAGCCGAGAACTGGGACGATCACGACCGCAGCAACCGTTATACAGCGGTTGAAATGGCAAAGAACTACCTCAACTCGGTTGGGGAGAACGGAATCCTCGTAACCCATGGAGACAACGATACTTTCCCTCTCTGGTATGCTCAGGAAGTTGAAAATGTACGCCCTGATGTGCGTATTGCAAATACTTCGCTGCTTGGAACAGACTGGCATATCGACCAGATGAAGTATGCGATGAACGAATCCGCTCCGCTTAATCTTCAGGTAGGACCGAAGCAGTACCTCTACGGTACCAACGAATATATTTTCGTTCAGGACAGACTTGACACCATCATCCCGCTTGCGGATGTGATGAGACTTTTCCGTCATCCGGAGGTAAAGCTTCCGCTTACAAACGGCAAGAACGTAGACTATATAATTTCAAGAAGGTTCTCTATACCTGTCAATAAGGAGAATGTTCTGAAATATGGAATCCTGGATGAAAAATATGCCGACAGGATTCCTGACGAGATTGTCTTGACAATGCCGAAGGACAAGAAGTATCTCACCAAGCCGGAGCTGTTCATGCTTGACCTTCTTTCTGGCTATCAGTGGGACCGTCCTCTTCACCTTCTCAGCATGGGCGGTGATATCAATGTGGGAATCAAGGAATATCTGATGTATGACGGATTCTCATATAGATTCGTACCTGTCAAGAATAAGATGAAGAGTACTGAAATCGGCTTTGCAGACCCTGAGGAGCTATATTACAAGATGAAGAATGTATTCACTTGGGATGCGCTTAAGCGTACTGATTATTTTGTCGATTATCAGAATTTCTATACATTCTGTGGTGTGCTTTCTCAACGTCAGCTCTTTGTCAATGTGGCAAGGGAAATGCTTAAGATTGACGACAAAGCACGTGCAGAGGAGATTATGGATATGTGTCAGGAGTGTGTTCCTGCGGAAAACTTCCCGCTTGACATGATCTACCTCGGATTCTCGAATGAGTATATGGTATTGGATATGGTGGAAGTGTATTATGAAGCCGGAGCAAAGGAAAAGGCACTTGACCTTGCGACAAGATTTGCTGACGAGCTCATGGTATCTGCTGCTTTCTTCCTGAATAACTATGACTATACCAAGAGGGAGTTCGACACCTGCTACACAACCCTCTCATATCTCGCCGATCTGGCAGACCATTATGGCGATAAGGAGTTTGCGGCTCTCGTCCGCGCAAACTTCAACGCCCTGCTGGATCTTCCTGAAGAATAGAACTATCAGTTTGTATGCAATGAAAAGACTTATCCTATGTTTACTGGTGACAATAGCTGGCCTGCACACTGTTGTTGCCGAACCGGTAATATTGCCGGTCAAGACAGATACCGCTCCATTCTTCTTTTACTATGATGAGTTGCCGTCCGATTCCTATAATCTGACTGTCCACTATGTTGCCAAGGGTACAATGGCAACAATCTTAGGCTGGGTTGAGAATGGTGCTAAACTGAAGGTTGTCTTGGAGGACGGAAGTATAGGATATATGCCTACGATAGCCTTTTCATATGAAAAGAACATGCGTTTTACGTTGCTGAAACACATAGATGAGAAGGAATATCAATTATTGGGCATAGGAAAATGGCAGGATGAGAATGGTAATCCCTCATTGGTTCCGGAGTATATAAGGTGCAAGGACGTGGAGAACTCGGTTATATCCAATCTGTCATTGGTAGGTGAGTATCCTGATGTTACTTTTGAGGAAGAAGGTTATTCTCCATGGTCTGTTTTCGGAGACTTCTATAAGAAATATCCTCAGATAGACACCAATATGGTCAGGAATTACACTCCCACCTACGGAACGATCTACAGATTAAGGAAAGACGCGATTCCGGTGAGGTTTGTGGGGTATTCCCGCTCATATATAGAGTCTCTGATAGGCCCTGCCTTTGCATATGCCGGCCCCGGACTCTCACCATTTGAAGGATATACTTATGCGTTCTATCACAAGCTCGTATGGGATATTCCGCGCTCCAATATGAATACGGTCGGATGTTTCGTCTTCTATGACAAGGATATGACGGTGGCTCATATCGAGCAATGTTTCATGTGGGAAAATTTCAGCCATGATATGCAGCGGGCTTATGAGCCGCTGACTGCGAAGGCACTGCCAGACACGGTTGTCAGATCTCTTATTGCTCAGACTCCGGGAAAGAATGTAAGATTAGTTGTCGGGCCTGGCTCTGACGAGCATGTGGAATCTGTAACGCCTCCATGGTATGACATGTTGAGACTTAGGACGTTGTATTCAAACGAATTCTACGTGTTCCTTGTTCTTTTGGTTGTGTTCTTGTTGCAGTGGTGGCGTCTTAAAAAGACATCATTGGATTCCACAGCCGACACCGTGGTCAGTTGTCTTAATGGACTCCTGATGTGTCTTTGGGTGTGGCAGGTACTTCGTGTTGATGTGTACTATGACGCGTTGCTGGATGCAATAAGATGGTCTATATGGATTTTGGGAGACGCTAAAATACTCTTGTTCCTTATGGCAATAGTAGTATCTGTAGCATACGTAGCACTGTGGAGGTGGGTTCTTCTTCCTACTATCTTCAGAGCAGGATCCAGTTCCTTTTTCTTGATTTTGTCAATGTGTCTTACGATAACTTTCGTGAAGTCGGTGTGTCTGGCTTTGTTTGGCAACGGATTACTGCTGATTGTAGCAGGTGGAGTAGTTGCATTTCTTGCCTGCTTGATAATAATGAATATGATCAGCACCAGGAGGTGTTCCCGTTGCGGTCATCTCACCACTGCTGTCAGACAGTATTCAGCAACTTGTACCAAGTGTGGAAATAAATGGGAGGTTCTGCACTTTAGTGAAGCACTCGAACATCAGTTGCGTTCCAGATAGAAACTTATCTTGCGAGCCTTACAAATACACTGAGCGGCAGGTTCTTGCCGTATGAGTCACGTAATACAAGTTCCCCGAAATCGAGGGACTTGTATGCGTTTTTAAGGCAGAAGGCCTGCTTGACGATAGTTTCTCCAAGGACGGCAGAATATCCGTTTGAATATAGATTGAGCACCATGAAACTGTCCTGAGGGGCAAGGATTGCTGCCACGCACTGGAGCATTTCATTGAGGCACTCGTCCAGCTTCCATTTTTCTCCGTCCGGACCGTGGCCGTATGCAGGCGGGTCAAGGATTATACCCTGATATGTGTTTCCGCGTTTAGCCTCTCTGCGGGCAAATTTGAGTGCATCTTCAACGATCCATCTGATATTGTCCAGGCGGCTTGCCTCCATGTTGCCGCGTGCCCATGTGACTACCTGACGTACGGAGTCGAGGTGGGTCACGTCAGCACCCGCAGCCTTTGCTGCCAACGAAGCGGCTCCTGTATATGCAAAAAGATTCAGTACCTTCGGCTTTGGTTTGCCTTCTGCTTCCGCCTTTTCTACCAGAGCCTTAGTCTGCGTGTAGATGAATTCCCAGTTTGATGACTGCTCAGGGAAGACTCCCACGTGCTTGAATGAAGTCAGACCGAGTCGGAGTGAGAAGTTCAAGCCTTCCTGCGCGCCTGTATAGCGGATGTACCACTGGTCATCCATCTTCTTCTTACGCTCCCATGTGCCGCTGTCTTCCTTGCCGGCCTTACCGAAGCCAGCACCCGTCTTGAAACGGGTGTGTATCAGCTTGTTCCATTCTCCTTCTGAAAGCGACTTGTCCCAAAGAGCCTTAGGCTCAGGCCTTGCCATGATGAACGGTCCGAATCTTTCGAGCTTCTCGAAATTGCCGGAATCAATGAGTTCGTAATCTTTCCAGAAAGAGCCAGGGCTTTCAATTGTCATCATAATCAGGAAGTTTAATCGGGCACAAAGATAGATAAATTCGAGTAAATAATGGTATTTCGCCGAAAATTGCTAAATTTGCTCGGTTTTAGAAAATAATTTACAAAACATATTTATACAACTATGCAACAGTTTATTGACTCTTATGATTTCGCCGGAAAAAAGGCGATCGTTCGCGTTGACTTCAATGTTCCGCTCAATGCAGACATGCAGATCACTGACGACACTCGTATCCGTGCAGCTATCCCAACCCTCAAGAAGGTACTTGAGAAGGGTGGTGCTGTGATTGTTATGTCACACCTCGGACGTCCAAAAGGCGTTACTGAGAAGTTCTCTCTCAAGCACATCCTTGGTCGCGTTGAGGAGCTCCTCGGTGCACCAGTAAAGTTCGCTGACGACTGCCAGGCTGCTGACGAGCAGGTAGCTGCCCTCAAGATGGGTGAGTGCCTCGTTCTCGAGAACCTCCGTTTCTATGCTGAGGAGGAGGGTAAGCCAAGAGGTGAGTTCGCTACAGAGGAAGAGAAGAAGGCTGCTAAGGCAGTTGTAAAGGAGAATCAGAAGGTATTCGTGAAGAAGCTCGCTTCTTATGCTGACTGCTATATCAACGACGCATTCGGTACAGCACACCGTGCTCACGCTTCTACAGCTCTCATCGCTGAGTACTTCCCTAATGACAAGATGTTCGGTTATGTGATGGAAGGTGAGATCAAGGCTATTGACCACGTTCTCAAGACTCCAGAGCACCCAGTGACTGCTATCGTAGGTGGTGCTAAGGTATCTTCAAAGATCACTATCATCGAGAAGCTTTTCGACGCTGTTGACAACATGATCATCGGTGGTGGTATGGTCTACACATTCAAGAAGGCTCAGGGCGGTCAGATCGGACGTTCACTTTGTGAGGACGATCAGATGCAGCTCGCTCTCGATACTCTTAAGAAGGCTGAGGAGAAGGGCGTTAAGATTTATCTCTCTAAGGAGGTTGTTATCGCTGACGATTTCTCTAATGACGCAAACACTAAGATCTGCCTCAACTCAGAGATTCCTGATGGTTGGGAGGGTATGGACGCAGCTCCAAGCACTCTCGCAATGTGGGAGGAGGTTCTTATGAACTCTAAGACCATCCTTTGGAACGGTCCAGTAGGCGTATTCGAGATTCCAGCATTCGCTAAGGGTACAAACCGTATTGCTGAGATCCTCGCAAGAGCAACTGAGAACGGTGCTTTCACTCTCGTAGGTGGTGGCGACTCAGTAGCAGCTGTTACTCAGATGGGCTTCGCTGACAAGGTAAGCTATGTATCTACTGGCGGTGGTGCAATGCTCGAGTACCTTGAGGGTAAGGAGCTTCCTGGTATCGCAGCAATCAGAGCGTAAGCGATTAGTATAACAATCAACGGCATAAATGCCTCCGGTCCTCCCCACGAAGTGGGTCCCCTCCCTTTTCGGGAGCCAATGCCGGTAGCATTTATGCCGTTGATTTGTTAATAACATTTCGGTCTATTATCTTTGCATAGTGTTAGACTAATGATACAAGACTATGTTTGATGTACTTGCAATAAACTGGAGTGTGAGCCCGGAGATTGTGGCTTTGGGACCGATTTCACTCCGATGGTATTCACTGCTTTTCATCTCTGGATTCATCCTCGGATGGTTCATCTTCAGAGGATTCTTCAGAAGAGAAGGTATTCCTGAGAAATTGTTGGATCCGCTTCTCTATACACTTCTGATCGGAACCATCATCGGTTCACGCCTCGGACATTGTCTCTTCTATCAGCCGGATTATTATCTCGGCAGCTGGCAGGGTTTCTGGGAAATCTTCATGCCATGGAAGGGTGGATTGGCCAGTCATGGCGGTACAATCGCATTGATTATCGCAATGATCTGGTTTGCAAGACATTATGGCCGTAAGTATGACTTTGATTTTGTGTGGATCATGGACCATCTTGCCATAGCAGTATGCTTTGCGGCTACATTCATCCGTCTCGGCAATCTGTTCAATTCCGAGATTTATGGCGATGTGACATCACTTCCTTGGGGCTTCATCTTCGAGCTCAGAGGAGAAACAGAACCGAAGCACCCTACACAGCTATATGAGGCACTCAGCTACTTCCTGCTCGGTGTGTTCCAGATACTGATGTACAAGTACCGACTCGACAAGCTCTACCGCGGATTCTTCATCGGAACTTTCTTCATAGGCTGTTTCGGAATGCGTTTCCTCATTGAGTTCATCAAGGAACCTCAGGTGATGTTCGAACAGGATATGGTATTGAACATGGGTCAGTGGCTCAGCATTCCGTTCGTTCTACTTGGAGTAGGCTTCCTGGTCTACAGTTACATAAGGAAACAGCCGGCAGCTGCAGTTCATCCTCAGAAGAAGAAAGCTGCACCGACTCATTATGCTAAAAGTCTGAACAAATGACAGATAATCCACGTATAGCCGAGGTCCTGGACTTCCTTGAGAAGCACGGTCTCGGCTATAAGCTTCATACACATCCGCCGCTTCCTACAATCGAGATGGCGCTGGAATATTGGAAGGACATAGATTCTGTTCACTGTAAGAATCTGTTCTTCAGAAACCATAAGGGAAACCGCCATTATCTGGTGGTGTTCGAGTGCCATAAGGAACTTGCCATACATTCCCTTGAACATATTCTCAAGCAGGGAAAACTCTCTTTTGCATCTGCTGAAAGGATGGAGCGCTGCCTGGGCCTGAAGCCGGGCTCCGTGTCTCCTCTTGGTCTGACACACGATCCTGAAGTACAGGAGCTTACAAAAGAACACTTCCCTAACGGACATAGGGTCAAGCTCTTCCTTGACAAGGATCTTCAGCAGGCGGAAAGAATCAGTTTCCACCCATGCGACAACACGGCAAGTGTGGTACTCTCCAATGCGGATTTCATGAAGTTCCTCGAAATATGGGGAGGAGAATATGAATGGCTTGACATCACTGCAGAAATCTAATCCAGATCTCTGATCTCAGAACTCAAGACTTCTTTAGGGCGCAGTGTCAGCAGAGTCTTCTTCAGGTTCTGTCTGTATTTGAGCGGAGATAATCCGGTGTGCTTCTTGAAGAATTTTCCAAACGAAGACTGGTCTGAAAAAGATAGCTGTTCCGCCACCTGCTGAATGCTCAATTCCGGGTCGCGGAGCAGTCGTGCTGCTACCTCGATACGCATGGAGGCCAGTACTGTGCCAACGGTCACGCGCATTTTTTCCTTTACAATCAGCGAAAGGTATTGCTTTGATATACAGAGTTTTTCAGCATAGAATCCTACGCTGGTTTCAGTTCTGATGTTCTTGACAAGAAGTTCAGAGAACTCCTTCAGAATACCGTCTGCCCTTCTCATTTCCGAATGATGACCAGGCTCATATCGGCCATATTTTCTCCATACCATATCGGCCATATCTGTCAGCAGGATGTAGAAATAGGCATAATTGATTTCCTCGGCAAAATAGTGATTCTTGTTTGACAGCGAATCAATCATGTTCCTGATATCCTTGCACAAGGTGTCAAGGTCCTTCTTGTCCATTATATATCCACCGAGTCCGTGGTCGATTCTGAGCTTGAAATCAGGTGGGAAAGGGTTTCTGTTACGGAAGATATCTTCTACGACACTTCTGTCTGTGGCAGTGGTCATGGCCTTGAAACCTCCACCGTATTCGATTTCGTAGATATCAACCCATGTCGGCAGATTGACATAGGTCCTTTTTCCGAATCTGAATTTCTCACCGTTGATCACCATGTTCATATATCCCTCGATGATGATGATGACCAGATGGTATTTCGGTTTCCTTGGTTTTGAGTATATGATGTGGTCTGTGCCCTCAATTTCACAAGCAAAAATGTAGTCGTCGATGTAGCCGACCTTCTTTACATTCTTTTCTCCGAAAAGGACCGCAGGACGTGTGCTTCTTTTTTGCCTTTTTTCACTCATTTTCAGGTGCGGTTTTGTATATTTACACTCCAAATATAGCGGTTTTATAATTTTAAACCAAAACTATATAATTTTAGACCAATAATATTTCCGCAGATGGCGTGAAATTTGCAATCCAAACGCGCTTGTTCGAATAATAAGTTTTAGTGTAAAAATATAATGATGAAAAAATTAGCGGTAACAGCAGTGATTCTGGCAGGTCTTGTGCTTTCACAGGCCTTTGCTGCAGCACAGTACAAGGTGGATGATATCCTTGACCATGCTGAAGCGTCAGAGACTCCGGTAGTGATTACCTTGGAGCAGGCACTCGAGATTGCCTTGAGTGAAAACTTGTCGGTCAAGGTGGCTGACATGGAAATCAAGAGGACCGAATATGCCAAGAAAGGCAGCTATGCGGCTCTCTTCCCGCAGATTGATGCGTCTGGAGCATATCAGAGGACAATCAAGAAGCAGGTGATGTATATGGACATCGACATGAGCTCTATCATGGGCGGTGGAGCGGAAGGTGATGCTCCCCAGCTTCCGGATGGCGTCGAAATCCCTGAAACAGGCGAGGACTCTGCAGGTGGCGGATCCATGTCAGACGGACTTGAGGTAGGTCGTTGGAACACTTGGAGTGCAGGAGTTTCTGCAGCTATGCCTTTGGTAAACGCTCAGCTTTGGAAGAGTATCAAGATTTCCGGACTTGATGTTGAACTTGCTGTCGAGAAGGCTCGTTCTTCACGTCTCGATATGGTGACACAGGTCAAGAATGCATATTTCGCAACCCTTCTTGCCAAGGAAGCCCTTGACGTATATAAGCAGGTATATGACAACGCCATTCAGAATCTTGCAGAAACTCAGAAGAAGTATGACGTTCAGAAGGTTTCAGACATGGAACTTCTCAGAGCCAAGACTTCTGTAGCCAATGCGGTTCCTAATGTATACAATGCTGAAGGTTCTGTGATCCTCGCATTGTGGCAGCTTAAGGCTGTTCTCGGAGTTGACCTCGATATGAACATCGACGTGGCAGGCAGACTCGAGGACTGGTCGCAGCATATGTTCTACGACATTCATCAGCACGACAGTATTTCCCTTGACCGCAACACAACAATGAAGCAGCTCGCTATCCAGGCAGAAATGCTTGCAGAGACAATCAAGGTGCAGAAATACGCAAATATTCCTACTTTGTCACTCGCATTCAACTTCAGCATGAATGCAATGACCAACGACTTCAATTTCAGCGAGTACCGCTGGACTCCTTACTCAGTAGTAGGACTGAGCCTCAATATTCCGATTTTCGCAGGAGGAAAGCGTTATCAGCAGATCCGTCAGGCAAAGAACCAGTACGACCAGGTTCAGCTTCAGACACTCAATACAGAAAGACAGCTCAAGATTGCCATCAGACAGAGTCTCAATACTATGGAGACCAACATGAAGAGCTATTATGCAGCCAAGGAGGCAGTCGCTGCCGCACAGAAGGGATATGACATCGTAGAAAAGTCATATCAGGTAGGCCGTAGTACTCTCATCGAGGTAAATGATGCTCAGCTCGCTCTGACTCAGGCTCAGCTCGCTCAGTCACAGGCAGTCCATGCCTTCCTGACAGCAAAGGCTCAGCTCGAGCAGACTCTCGGCCAGGACTTCTTGAATTAAGGTAAATCAGGATAATAATAACGATATATATGAAAACTATTTTCAGAACACTCATGCTCGCAGGAACTGTCATCATGGCGGCAAGCTGCGGCAGCAACACAAGCAAGACAACAGGTGCAGCGGAAGTGGCAGTAGAGGTTGCCGACCCAACCGTTTCAGTTGTTGAAGTATTTACTCAGGACGTGCCTCAGGAGGCTGTATATACCTCAACCGTACAGGCTTATGTAAAGAATAACATCGTCCCTCAGGCAGGAAATAGAATCAAGAAGATCAATGTTGAGGTAGGCGACTTCGTAAAGAAGGGTCAGGTGCTTGCAGAGATGGATATGACTCAGCTCCATCAGGCAGAGCTCCAGCTCATGAACAACGAGATCGAGTACAATCGTCTCAAGGGTCTCTATGATGCAGGTGGACTTTCTCAGTCGGACCTCGACGCTATTGAGCTTGCATATATGGTGAGCAAGACTCAGTATGAGAATCTCCTCGAGAATTCAGTTCTCCGCAGCCCTATCAACGGTGTGATCACCGCACGTAACTATGATGTCGGTGACATGTACGCAATGAGTTCTCCTCTCTTCACCGTAGAACAGATCGTTCCTGTAAAGCTCCTCATTGGAATTTCGGAGTCTGACTACTCAAAGGTGAAGCTGGGTGATTCTGTAGTAGTGAAGGCTGACGCTCTTCCTGACCTTAAATTCTATGGCAAGGTAAGCAGAATCTATCCTACCGTAGATCCGGCAACACGTACATTCACAGTTGAGGTTAAGATTGAAAACAACTATAAGACTCTTCGTCCGGGTATGTTTGTCAGAGCAACTGTCAACTTCGGTGTGAACAAGAACGTTGTCATTCCAGACGTGGCTGTTGTTAAACAGCAGGGCTCAGGCGAGAGATTCGTATATGTTCTCAATGAGGATGGTACAGTAACATATCAGAAGGTCGTTCTCGGTCGCCGCATGGGTACAGAATACGAAGTTCTTGAAGGTCTTGAGAACGGAGCAAAGGTCGTTACCGGCGGTCAGATCCGTCTCAAGGATGGTATTAAGGTAGTTGTAAACGAATAGTCATCAGTACAATATGAGTATTTACAGAAAAGCGGTCAATAATCCGGTTACCACAGCGCTGGTCTTCATCGCTATGGCTATCTTCGGTATTTTTTCGCTGATTAATATATCATTGGACAGGTTCCCTAAGTTCGATGCGAACGTCGTCATGGTGATGTCGTCGTATCCGGGAGCCAGTGCAGAGGATATCGAGACCAACCTCACAAAGGTACTCGAGAACTCCCTGAATGGTGTGAGTGACCTCAAGAACATGACATCTACGTCAAAGGAGAACATCTCACTCATCACTATGGAATTTATTGAAGGCGTTGACATCGACGTTGCGACAAACGACGTCCGTGACAAGCTGGATATGGTGAATTCCGTTCTTCCGGACGGAGTGACACTTCCGGTCATCTTCAAGTTCAGTGCTGACGACATGCCTATCATGATCATGGCCGCAACTGCCAACCAGAGCCTTCCAGCCCTTGAAAAGATCCTTGACGACAAGGTTGCGACTCCGCTTGCACGTGTCTCAGGTGTGGGTACAGTATCCATCGCCGGTGCACCTCAGCGTGAGATCCAGGTATATTGTGACCCTAACAAGCTCGAGGCATATGGTCTTACAGTCGCTGGAATTTCCAGCACTATCGCAGCTGAGAACAGAAACGTACCTTCAGGTACTATCGACATCGGATCGAATGCATATTCACTCCGCGTCGAGAAGGAGTTCACATCAGCAGAGCAGATGCTTGATATCGTAGTAGGCCATTCCAACGGAAAGACCATCTATCTCCGCGACGTCGCACGAGTAGTCGATGGCATAGAGGAAAGATATCAGGAGGCATATGTCAACGGAACACAGGGTGCGCAGATCGTGATTCAGAAGCAGGCTGACGCAAATACTGTCAACGTTATCAAGGGTGTGAAGAAGGCAATGAAGAAGATTGAGAAGACTCTTCCTTCCGATATTCAAATCACAACCGTAGTTGACGGTTCAGACAATATTCTGAACACACTCAACTCGTTGAAGGAGACAATTATCGTTACCTTCCTCATCGTCATGCTCGTCGTTTATCTCTTCCTCGGAAGATGGCGTGCTACATTCATCATCGTGCTTGCGATTCCTATTTCGCTCCTTGCTTCGCTGATGTATCTTTGGGCGACAGGTAACACATTGAACATTGTGTCCATGTCTTCGCTCTCCATTGCCATCGGTATGGTCGTCGATGATGCCATCGTGGTGTTGGAGAACATCTCGACACACCTTGAAAGAGGTGCCAAGCCAAAGGAGGCAGCGGTGCATGCAACACAGGAAGTGGGTATTTCCGTTATCGCTTCTACCTTGACAATGCTTGCCGTATTCCTCCCTCTGACTATGATCAAGGGTATGGCCGGTCTCATGTTCAAGCAGCTTGGATGGATCACAAGTATCATCATGATTGTGTCTACAATCGGTGCACTTACACTCATCCCTATGCTTTGTTCGCAGTTCCTGCGATTCAAGCCTAAGTTCGGTAAGCTTCATTCCCTGATCTTCGGTAACTTCAACAAGTTCATCGACCTGATTTCAAGAGGTTATGCCCGTCTTATCGGATGGTGTATCAGCCACAGGACAATCACAGTGCTTATCTCTCTTGCTGTGTTCGTCGGATCTATCGGTTACATCGGACCAAGAATCAAGACAGAGTTCTTCCCTAAGTCGGATGACGGACGTATCACTGTTCAGCTTGAACTTCCTGCGGGAACAGGTCAGAGCATTACCAGAGGACTTGCACACGAGATTTATCAGAAGTTCGTCGCTGCTGTTCCTGAGATTGTAAGCTGCTCGTTTGCTCTCGGTCAGGCGGATTCAGACAATGCTTTTGCAGCAATGCAGAACAACGGTACCCACGTTGTATCTTATAACATCAATCTCGGAAGTATGGAGCTTCGTGAGCGTTCTGTTGCAGAGATTGCTGATGTTCTGCGTGGAATCCTTGCCGATTACCCTGAATTCAAGAAGGTCAAGGTGACTGAAGGTGGTCAGGGAGGAATGGGTGGAGCTTCAACAGTCGATGTGGAGATATACGGATATTCTTTCGAGACTACTGACAAGGTAGCAAAGGAGGTACAGGAGAAACTGCTCGCTTCAGGTCAGTTCTCACAGGTGCTTTTGAGCCGTGATGAGTATACTCCTGAGTATCAGGTGGACTTCGACCGTGAGAAGCTTGCTGTAAACGGTCTCAACAGTACCACTGCCGCTTCATACCTCAGTGCAGCGATGAACGGATCCACCCAGTCATACTATCGTGAAGACGGTGATGAGTATGATATCCGTGTGCGTTATGCTCCGGAGTTCCGTACAAGCATCGAGGATATTGAGAATATCATCATCTACAACAATATGGGTAAGGGTGTGAGAATCAAGGAACTCGGTAAGGTAGTCGAGTCGTTGACACCTCCTTCTATCCAGAGAAAGAACCGTGAGCGTCTCATCACTGTATCTGGTGTTGTTGCAAACGGAGTGGCTCTCTCAGACGCAGTTGCAGCTACTGACGCTGTTTTGGCGGACACAGATATCCCTACTGAACTCGATGTCAAGATCGGTGGTTCTTATGAAGACCAGCAGGATATGTTCGGCGACCTGATCATGCTCCTGATTATGATCATCATCCTCGTCTACATCGTGATGGCTTCTCAGTTCGAATCGTTCATGAGTCCGTTTGTGATCATGTTCTCTATTCCATTTGCGTTCGTCGGTGTACTCCTCGGACTCTTTGTTACGGGAACACCTCTCGGAGCGATGGGTATGATCGGTATCCTTATCCTCATGGGTATCGTGGTGAAGAACGGTATCGTGCTTATCGACTACACAATCCTTATGCGTGAGCGTGGATTCAGTGTCGAGGATGCTTCAACTATTGCAGCCAAGTCCCGTCTTCGTCCGATCCTCATGACAACCCTTACAACAGTGCTCGGTATGATTCCGATGGCAATCGGACAGGGAGAGGGATCAGAGATGTGGCGTTCACTCGGTATGGTAGTGGCTTGGGGTCTTTCGATTTCAACTCTCGTGACCCTCGTCATCATCCCGACTGTCTACGCGTCGATGTCTTCATGGCAGGTTCGTCGTGCAGCCCGTAAAGCCGCTCGTCAGTAATCCTTCCAACGAAGAAAAGTATTATCTAACGGTATAATAAAGATTAACATTGGAAAATATGAAATCGATATTTATAGCATACGACCAGGCATACAACATGGAAATTGCTGACGCAATCGAGAAACTCGGCTGCAGAGGATTCACCATGTGGCAGGATATCGCAGGTCGTGGAAGCGAAACAGGCGAGCCTCATCTTGGAAGCCACGCATGGCCTACCATGAACAACGCCATGCTTACCTTCGTTCCTGACGACAAGGTAGATGAAATCCTTGCTCAGCTCAAGGCAATGGATGAAGAGACACCGGATCTCGGAATCAGAGCTTTCGTCTGGTCCGTAGAGAAGTATTATTAATACATTCGGTATCAATATTGTAATTCCAGTCGCAAAATCTTATATTTGCGACTGGAATTTTTATTTTTGAATTATGGCAAAGGCAGTTAATGACGCGAATTTCGCGGAAGTATTGAATAGCGAAATCCCCGTAGTGGTGGATTTCTGGGCAACATGGTGCGGCCCATGCAAGGCGATTGCTCCTATTATCGATGAACTCGCTGTTGAGTTCGAGGGTAAGGTCCTCGTATGCAAGTGTAACGTGGATGACTGTGACGATGTTCCTATGGAATATGGCATCAGAAGCATTCCTACCCTCCTTTTCTTCAAGAACGGTGAGGTAGTTGACAGACACGTAGGTGCTGCAACAAAGGAAGCTTTCGCAGCTAAGATCAACGCACTTTTATAAGACATTTATGAAACGTTTCTTGATGGTCATTGCGCTCTGCGTGATGACTTTTTGGAGTTCGGATACCCTGAGGGCAGGGGATTTCGGTGTGACCGGAGGAGCTAGCTTCACTGGTCTGAAGGATGTCAGCAAGGACATGACAACAGGCTACCATGCGGGCATAACCTATAAGTTCCATCTTCCTCTCGGATTTGCTTTTCAGCCGTCGCTTCTTTATCATCTGAAGAGTTCGACTGTGGATACTGCACTTCAGACAGGATCGGTGACAGGTCTTAATATAGGCTATCTCGAGTTGCCGCTTTCCTTCCAGTGGGGACCGGACCTTCTTTTGTTCCGACCTTTCCTGGATGTTTCTCCTTTTGTCGGATATGCATTGAATAATGATATCAGGGTCTCTTCCGCAAGAGGACTTATTGACGAGTGGAAGAATAAGTGGGACGGAATCAATCGTCTCGAATATGGACTCGGCCTTGGTGGCGGTCTGGAAATCTGGAAGATTCAGGTCGTGGCAAGATATAACTGGAATTTCGGTCAGCTTTTCGAGTCGAAGTCAAGAGCGATTTCATTTAACGACAAGAATTTCGGTGGTGTTACCCTGACGGCAGCACTGCTGTTCTAAACCTAAGATAATGAAGAAGATAGCAGTATACTGTTCGGCAAGTTTCAATATTGATAAGAAGTATAATGTGGCTGCTCGCGAGTTCGTGAGAAAGGCCGCTGAAAAGGGATATGGCATTGTAACCGGAGGCACTGTCAAGGGAACAATGGGCGAAGTCGCTGAGGAATTGCATAAATGCGGAGGATACCATCGCGGTGTAATTCCAAGATTCATGGAATCCCTTGTATATCCTGACATGTCAGAGACCATCTGGACTGATACCATGTCAGAACGTAAGGCGCTTCTGAGAGAAGACACTGTGGGAGTCGTAGCACTGCCTGGTGGTGTCGGTACCTTGGATGAGGTGGTGGAAGTTATAGCTCTGGTACATCTAAAGCAGTATTTCGGAAAGGTTTTCCTGCTTGACTATGAAGGATTCTATCAGCCTCTGAAGCAGTTGCTTCTCCATTATGTCAACACAGGTATGCTCCAGCAGGAGACTTATGATCTTGTGAGATTTGCTTCTACACCGGACGAACTTTTGGAAATGCTTGCCGACTGATATGGATATAGTAAAGATTAAAGAATTTCTGGGCCAGGACTGGCCTGCGGTGCAGGAATACATCCGAACATCTCTTCAAAGTGATATTGAATTGCTCGATATCACCAATAAGTCCATCCTGTCGAATTCCGGTAAGCAGTTGCGTCCGATGCTTGCACTCATAGCAGCGCGTGCATGTGCTGCTGACAGCCGCGTTTCGGAGGCGACTATCAGATACGCAGCGGCAGCTGAACTTCTGCACAATGCGACCCTTCTGCATGATGATGTGGCTGATGACAGCGATCAGAGAAGGGGAGTGCCTACTATCATGTCTTTGATGGGACCTTCAGTGTCTGTGCTGCTTGGTGACTACTGGCTTGTCAAGGCAATGGATCGCATCCTTCAAGGCGGGAGTTCTGATTATCAGGTGCTTAGAATATTTTCTAAGACGTTGAGCGATTTGGCGGAGGGAGAACTTCTCCAGCTTCAGAAAGCTCAGTCGGGTGATACCGTTGAGGCTGATTATCTTAGAATCATATATAGCAAGACGGCATCTCTTTTTGAGGCCTCGTGCGTTTCAGCTGCATTGTCCGTAGGAGCTTCTGACGAAGCGGTTGAGGCCATGCGTGCGTATTCGATAGCTTTGGGACGTGCGTTCCAGATCAAGGACGACCTTCTGGACTATGCCGGCACAGAGTCGGTGGGAAAACCATTGGGCGTAGATATACTTGAGCAGAAGATAACAATGCCGCTTCTGGGTGCATTGTCAGCTGTGACTCCGGAGGAGGAAGAAAGAGTAAGAACATTGGTGAAGGATATTCCGGGACATCCGGAGTATAGGGATGAGATAGTCGCTTTCGTCAAGGAGAACGGAGGACTTGAATATGCTGTACTCCGTCTTGAACAGTATGTCGATGAGGCAGTAAAGGCATTGGATGTGCTTCCTGACACTACCGAGAAGAAGTATTTGGTTGAGCTTGCACGCTACACTGCACTTAGAGAAAAGTAATAGGAACATGAAGTTTGCAGAGGTAATAGGAAATGGTACCGTAGTCAGTGCGTTGAGATCGATGGCTGACAGCGGCAGGGTGGCTCATGCAATGCTGATGTATGAGAACGAGGGTTGTGGAGCATTGCCTCTGGCTCTTGCATATATACAGTATCTCAACTGTGCGTCTCGTGTTGACGGAGATTCATGCGGAGAATGCCCATCATGCAGGCAGATGTCGAAGCTGATCCATCCGGATGTGCATTTCGTCTTTCCTGTAAACAAGGGACCGAAGACCTCGGATGATAAGCCGACTTCAGAGTCGTATTTGAAATATTGGAGGGAGCTGGCTTTGGCGGATCCTTATTTCAAGGAGTCAGACCTGCAGAAAGCCATCGGTATTGAGAGCAAGAACGGTCTGATTGCAGTTGCAGAGGCAAAATCAATCATCGGTAAGCTTTCGCTAGCTCCTGTTTATGACGGTTACAAGGCGGTAGTGTTCTACTTGCCGGAAAAAATGAATCAGGAGACAGCGAACCGCCTTCTGAAAATGGTGGAAGAACCGCCTCAGAACACGCTTTTCCTGTTTATAACTCATGCTCCGGAGAAGGTGCTTCAGACAATTTTCTCGCGTTGTCAGAGCATAAGGGTAATGCCTTTGACCAAGGAGGAAATGCGACAGGTGGAGGCTATGCGTCCGAAGGTTGAGGATGAAGAGGGAATGGTTTTCATGGATATATTTTCCGATCTCGTCCGTTCCATTGTTCTTCGCGACCTCACATCGGCCTTGGAAAGCGGCGAGGCGATGGCCGCACTTGAATCCCGTGAAAAACAGAAAGCTTTTTGTACCTTTGCAGGTGAAGCGTTAAGAAAGATATTTATGCTTCAGCAGGGTCTCCCGCAGATTGTGGAGATTGCAGAGCAGGAGCAGGAATTTTATAATGAAATGGCCCAGAAATGCCCTAAGGGTTTTTGTGTAAGGGCTATGGCGAATATCGACAAGGTTGTGTCAATGATTGACAGGAACGTAAGTTCCAAGATTCTGTTCTGTGACCTTGTCAACCGCATGTTTATGAATATATAGGATTATGGAGAAGGAATCTAAGAAATATGACTGTTCCAGAGGATGTGTCGTTGAGCGTGCCGAGTCAGGTGAGTTGAACTGCACATACCGTCAGGGATGTTGCAAGCTGGAGGTTTATGACTGGCTCGCAGGTGTAGGTCAGGAGCAGTTCAAGGACTATTTTGAAGTACGATTCAAGAACACTCGCAAGGGAATATATGTCAATGCTTCAGGACAGAGTATCAAGACCGGCGACCTCGTGATTGTGGAGGCTGCTACTGGTCATGATCTCGGTATCGTGACGCTTGAGGGTGCTGTTGTTGCACGTCAGATGAAGTGCAAGAAGATTAACCCTGAGACATATGAGTTCAAGAAGATCTTCCGCAAGGCGAAGCTTTTCGATATCGAGCGTTGGCAGGAGGCTATCGCACGTGAGCATGAGACCATGATCAGGTCGCGTCAGATTGCAGCAGAACTCGGACTTGAAATGAAGATCGGTGATGTGGAGTTCCAGGGTGACGGTACCAAAGCCATTTTCTATTATATCGCAGATGGTCGTGTGGACTTCCGTCAGCTTATCAAGGTGTTTGCTGAGGAGTTTAGAATCAGGATCGAGATGAAGCAGATCGGTGCTCGTCAGGCGGCTGGTCTTATCGGTGATCTCGGCGTGTGCGGTCGGGAGTTGTGCTGGTCGAACTATATTTCTGGTTTCCAGTCTATTACAACATCTGCCGCGCGTTGTCAGGATCTTTCTCTCAACCCGCAGAAACTTGCCGGTCAGTGCGGTAAGCTGAAATGTTGTCTCAATTATGAGACTGCAGTCTATATGGATGCTCAGACAAGGATTCCGCGTGTTCACGAGCCGCTTGAATTTGAGGACGGACTGGCATATCTGATGAAGACGGATATTCTCCGTGAGATCATGTACTTCTCATACGACCAGTCATCATTGGCAAATCTCTATCCTCTTTATGCAGAGGATGTCTGGGATATCATCAAGATGAATCGTCGCGGCGAAAAGCCTGCGTCACTCAAGGTGGATGACGTTCCGGCTGCACCAGAATTTGTGACAGCAGTAGGAGATGATGCAATCAACCGTTTCGACGAGGCTAAGAAGCGTAAGAAGAAGAGAAGGAACAACAAGGGAGGATCCAAAGGAAAAGGCGGTCAGAAGCCAAAAGGACAGGAGTAGTCCTCTCTGTCATTACGAGGAACGAAGTGACGTGGTAATCTGAAACAAACAAATGGGAAAAGACAAATTAAGAAAATTCCGTGAAAACGAGACATTCAGGTGCCTGATCCAGCCGGCTACATCTGAGGTCTTGAATCGTGAGCACGCCTTGAAGGGCAACTGGGGACGAGATTTTTTCGGTAACGACAATCCTATAGTTCTCGAGCTTGGCTGTGGTAAGGGAGATTATACCATCGATCTTGCAGAGCGTAATCCTTCATGCAACTATATCGGTGTAGACATCAAGGGAGCACGCCTGTGGAAGGGTGCCAAGTATGCTGAAGAGCATGGATTGAAGAATGTCGGTTTCATTCGTACCCGTATCGAATTCATCGAGTCGCTTTTTGCTGCCGGAGAGGTGTCTGAGGTTTGGATTACATTTGCCGATCCGCAGATAGGTCGTGAGAAGAAGCGTCTTACAGCTCCTCTGTTCATGTCGAGATATCGCAATTTCCTTAAACCTGGCGGAATCATTCACTTGAAGACAGACAGCCGCTATCTCCATGAATATTCACGTGCGATGGCTGAGCAGAATAACCTCAAGATTCTTGCGGCAGGTATTGATATCTATGAGGCTGATAGGGAAAATCTCTATTCAAGCGAGTTGTCTTCGGTTTGCGGACGCAGTGCTGTGGATGCTTTATTCGAGGTCCAGACCTTCTATGAGGCCCAGTATCTGGCACAGGGATTCCCGATTACATATCTTGCTTTCCTCGCTGATCATGAGGGTGATTATATTTCACCAGAATGGGCAGAGGACCTCTGGAAAGATGAGGGACACCATTTCGTTATCCCTTCTGGCCTTCCGGTAGCTTCAAAATTCTATCCGGCTGAAAATTAAGGCGGGCGGTCCGGTGGACCTTTGTCGCGAGAAGCCTACGACAGCAGGAGAGATTACATTCTGTCCATTTCGCGACGGAGATCCTTCTCCTTGATGGAAGCACGCTTGTCGTATTCCTTTTTACCGCGCGCAAGTGCTATAAGAATTTTAGCGTAGCCGTTATCGGCGATATATAGTTTTACTCCAACGATTGTCAGTCCCTTTTCCTTGACTGCACGTTGGAGTTTATTTAATTCCTTGCGGGTGAGAAGCAGCTTGCGTTCACGACGCGGGTCGTGCTTGCCCCAACTTCCCCACCAGTATTCAGCTATATGCATATTCTTGACATACAGCTCGTTATTGTTGAAGTAACAGTAGGCGTCAACGAGTGAAGCCTTGCCTGCTCTGATTGATTTGATTTCTGTGCCGGTAAGCACAATTCCCGCCTGAAAGGTCTCGATGAACTCATAGTCAAACGAAGCCCTCCTGTTCTTTATCTCTACGCTGCTTTTTGCTTTCGGCATATATTCAAATTCTTTATTTTATGAGCATCCAAGTGCTTCAATTCCTTTTGCGGTGCAAATATAGTGAAAAAATTGATAGGTGACTGTTAAATACAACTCCTTAAATTTCAATGTATTAAGGTGCCGAAGGTGGGCTAAATTGACCACCTGTCAAAGCTTAATATATTGTCTTACAGTTAATTACTGAATACGGCTTCCTTTTGGTTTTTTCGCTATATTTGCACTAAGCCTTAAATTTTATGCCAAAGAAAGCGTTCACTCCGATTCCGCCGATGGCGGAGCTTCCTCCTGCAGAGGAAATAAATGTGCAGGAGATTCTTGATAAGTATCTCACCGGCGAAATAGATCTGATATGTGTCCTGGGCCCGACTGCTTCCGGCAAGACCCGTTATGCTGTCCAGCTCGCCCGTCAGATCAATGATTTGCTGGCCGCAATGCCGGAGAGGTTGCCGGCATCTGAAAGAACCCCTCCCACTTCGTGGGCCCCACCCCCTGCGGCCAGGGGGGTAGCACGCTTTCAGATAGCCGGCAACCCCTCAGACTATCATGGTGCAGAGATAATATCGGCGGATTCGAGGCAGGTGTATAGGGGAATGGATATCGGTACGGGAAAGGATCTGAACGAATATGAGGAGATTCCGTATCACCTGATGGATATCGTCGATGCGGGAACAAAGTACAATATCTTCGAATATCAGCGAGATTTCGAAAAGGCATACAAGGATATAGTGGACAGGGGAGGAATACCGATTCTGTGTGGAGGAAGCGGTCTGTATATCGAAGCTGCTACATGTGGATATTCACTTCCGGAAGTTCCGCCTGATCCTCAGCTGAGGGCAAAGTTGGAGCAGAAGTCAGATGAAGAACTTGTTGCTCAGCTCGCTTCACTCAAACCGTTGCATAACACTACCGATTATGATACCCGTAAACGTCTGATCAGGGCATTGGAGATTGCCATCTATGAGGCAGAACACCCAGTTCAGCGAACAGCATTTCTTCCGAAGAATACGCATTATATAGGTACACTTGTTTCACGAGATGTACGAAACGCCAGAATTGACCGCCGTCTTGACGCGCGTCTGGAGGAGGGTATGGTTGACGAAATCCGCGGTCTGCTGGACGGAACTCATCCTGCACTCGCGCCTGACCACCGGCCGATACCTGCCGAGGACCTTATCTATTATGGACTGGAGTATAAGTTCGTCACCCAACACATCATCGGAGAACTTACCCTTGATGAAATGCGTACCCAGCTTGCGATAGCGATCCATCAGTTTGCAAAACGTCAGATGACCTGGTTCCGCGGAATGGAACGCAAGGGCATTACCATCCACTGGACGGAAGTATAGTTTTGCCGTTGAATGCAAATGGCTGATATATAAAATGTTAATAGGTTTTGCCTGCATGTAAAGGAAGGCAGGCAAAACCTATTAAGTTTCAGATAGTCAATACTTTAGATTTTACGCTAAAGTCGGATTATAGTCCGAAAGCGTCTTTGATCATATCGACTGAGTCGAGAAGCTCCCATCCGAAGAACTGAACATACTCGGTAGTCTTCACACCGTTGCGGACCATTGTGACTGATTCCTTATATGGAGTACGTCCCACGTGGCCATATGAAGCAGTCGGTTCGTAGATAGGTTTCTTAAGACCGAACTTCTCGATGATCTTTGCAGGGCGAAGGTCGAAGAGTTCCTCAATTTTCTTGGCAATCTCTGCATCGCTGAGTCCGTTGGCTGCAGTTCCGTAAGTGTTTACGAAAATGCTGAGCGGGCGTGCGACACCGATGGCGTATGACACCTGAACGAGCATTTCGCGTGCAACACCTGCTGCCACCATGTTCTTGGCGATATAGCGTGAAGCATATGCTGCAGAGCGGTCAACCTTTGAAGGGTCCTTTCCAGAGAAGGCTCCTCCACCGTGAGCTCCCTTTCCACCATATGTATCCACGATGATCTTACGTCCTGTAAGGCCTGTGTCACCATGAGGACCACCGATCACGAACTTTCCTGTAGGATTCACGTGAAGGATGTAGTCACCCTGGAAGAGGGCAGCTGTTTCAGGAGCAAGAGTCTCTACGAGCATAGGGATGAGAATATTCTGCACATCCTCACGGATCTTAGACTGCATAGCCTCGTCAACTCTCTTCTGGCCGAACTGCTCGCATCCTTCTGCGTATGTCATGTGGCCGAGAGACTCAGGAGTGAACTCGTCGTGCTGAGTTGAAATCACGATTGTGTGTATGCGCACCGGCTGATTTGTATTGCCGTCGTACTCGATGGTGAACTGTGACTTTGAGTCCGGACGAAGATATGGCATAAGCTCAGGCTTCTGCTTGCGGATCTTTGCGAGCATGAGGAGGGCCTGGTGCGAAAGTGCGAGCGGGAGTGGCATGTACTCCTCTGTGTCGCAGCAAGCATATCCGAACATCATTCCCTGGTCGCCGGCACCCTGTGCGTCAGCGTCTTCTCCCACAACACCACGGTTGATATCCACGCTCTGCTCATGGAGAGCTGAAAGGATACCACATGAGTTGCCGTCGAACATATATTCTGCCTTGTCATATCCGATCTTATTGATCACACGACGAACTGTCTTAGGAATGTCTACATATGCGTCCTCAGAACGAACCTCACCACCTACAACAACGAGTCCTGTGCTGCAGAATGTCTCGCAGGCAACCTTTGCCTCTGGGTCCTGACGGAGGAATTCGTCAAGGATGGCATCGGAAATCTGGTCCGAAACTTTATCTGGGTGTCCCTCAGACACCGATTCTGATGTAAATAAATAATTCATATCTCTTATACTTTAATTTCGTATTAAGCAGTGTCCTTGGCACTAATAAGTCGTCATCAGACGACCGGCCGGGCCGGGACTTTGCTTGCAAAGTTGGAAAGGCGAAAAGGCCGCGGGGTATAAAGGGGCAGCGCCCCTGGAATAAAAAACAAGCCCCACAAAAAATGCGGAGCCAACACAAAAACACAAAACATTGATGACGTACTGTCAACATTTTAGCATTTTTTCAAGTGGTTGCAAGCGGTCAAATCTCTCCACATTTTCAATTCGGCCGCAAAGGTAGTCAAAAAAATCAAATCACCCATAAAAGTGCCTATAAATTTCATTAGGTCATTAAAAAATGTTATCTTCGCGCCATAAAAAATATTTTATTTTTATCTAAAACGTTATGAAACAAACACTTAAGTACTTTGCTGCCCTTGCAGCAGCAATGCTTGTGGGCGTTGTTTCCTTTGCACAGGTTACAACTTCCAGCCTTAATGGTTATGTTGCAGACGAAGCTGGAGAGCCTTTGGCAGGAGCAGCAATCATCGCAGTTCACACACCTTCAGGTACCCAGTATGCAACAATAGCTAACGAAAGCGGCCGCTTCAACATCAACGGTATGCGTGCCGGCGGTCCTTATTCAGTAGAAGTATCATTCATCGGAATGGCGACAATCGAGTATACAGACGTATATCTCAAACTCGGTGAACCTTACGAAATCAACGCTCAGATGAAGAGTTCAAGCGAGCTTGATGCAGTGGTACTCACAGCAGATGCTTCATTCAACGCAACAAAGACAGGAGCTGGTGCAAACTTCAGTCTTAGCGCAGTAGAGAACATGCCGACTATCGACAGAAGTATCTACGACGTGGTTAAGTTCACTCCTCAGGCTTCTGTTAGCAAGAATGGCGGTATCTCATTCGCAGGTTCAAACAACCGTTACAACAGCTTCCAGGTGGACGGTGCCGTAGCTAACGACTCATTCGGTCTTGCAGCTTCAGGTACAAACGGCGGTCAGACAGGTGCCAACCCTATCTCTCTCGATGCAATCGAGGAAATCCAGGTAGTAGTCGCTCCATTCGACGTACGTCAGTCAGGCTTCACCGGTGGTGCAATCAACGCAATCACCAAGTCCGGTACAAACACTGTCAAGGGTTCATTCTATACATATTTCAACAACCAGGACTTCATCGGTACAACAGCTGGTCCACTTGCACCAGGCAAGACAAGAGAGAAATACTCTCAGCAGCTTTCTGAGACTTATGGTTTCACTGTAGGAGCTCCTATCATCAAGAATAAGCTCTTCATCTTTGCAAGTGCCGAGTACTACAAGAAGACTTATCCGAATGTATACAACCCAGCAAACGGTACATACGACAATATCGAACTTAAGGAAGAAGTTGTACTTGAAGACGGTACAAACCTCGGTCAGGTATTCAATGCTGACATGGCCCAGGCTATGATCGACCACTACAAGGCTAACTACGGTATGAAGGATGTGACAGAGTCATTCACTCAGCATCAGGTTTCAGACCGTTCGATCAACGCAATGGCACGTATCGACTGGAACATCAACGACAACAACAAGCTCATGTTGCGTTATCAGCACATGGACGCTTATGCAGACAAGTACAGTGCCGGAAACTACTCTTACACATTCAACAACTCTGCATACAAGCAGTCTAACAAGACAAATACATTCGTGCTCGAGCTCAACTCACGTATCAACGATGAGATCTCAAACGAGTTCCGTGCTACAGCAGTGTATGTAAGAGACCAGAGAACTCCTAACTATCTTGGCGCTACAATGTACATCCAGGACAACGTTACAGTAAACCTTGGTACAGAGTACTCTTCAGGAGCAAACTCAATGGCATCCGACACTTACACCATCGCAGACAACCTCACAATCTTCAAGGGTAATCACAACATCACTGTAGGTACTCACAATGAGTTCTATAAGTTCAACAACGTGTTTATCCAGTATGTGTGCGGTGAGTACACCTATAGTTCGATTGCGGATTTCTTCCACAACACAAACTTCAAGTATGACTATAAGTACTCAGATCCTACCATTACTGGCGGAACAACTTGGGCAGCAACAACTTATGCAGCACAGTTCGGTCTTTATGCACAGGATGAGTGGAAGCCTTCAACTAACTTCACATTGACATACGGTCTCCGTATGGATATGCCGCTCCTGCTCAACAAGCCAGGTGAACTTGCTATGTCTCAGGGTATCAAGCCTACGTATAATGATACAGATATCGCCGAGAAAACAGGTGAGATGGTGGGAGTCGTTCCAAAGGCTTCAGTTCTTTTCTCTCCAAGAGTCGGTTTCCGCTGGTTTGCAAACGACAGCAAGAAGACCCTTATCCGTGGTGGTGTAGGTCTCTTCACTGGACGTGTGCCTTTCGTATGGCTCTCAAATGCATACAACAACACTGGTATGGAGACAAAGTCTGTGACTATTGCAGCAGGCGAGGCTAATCACATTCCTCTTACAAGCAATCCTTACCAGGACCTCGTAGAGACAAAGATCGTGTCAGGAAGCGGCTCAGGAGCAACAATCAACACTCTTAACCGCAACTTCAAGTATCCTCAGGTACTCCGTGCCAACCTTGCTCTCGAGCAGTCATTCGGAGAAGGATGGAAGTTCACATTCGACGGTCTCTTCTCAAAGACTCTCAATAACGTATTCTTCCGCAACCTTGCCATTGAATCGAAGAATGTGGTTTATCCTGTAAGTGCTGATGCAACTGCAGCTAATCCAGGTGCTGTAGCTCCTTATTATTCAAAGGTAAATAAGGATTACTCATCTATCGTAGCACTCGAGAATACCAACAGAGGTTATACATACTCACTTTCAGCCCAGATCGAGAAGCACTTCGACTTCGGTCTTGACCTCATGGCTTCATACACTTACGGACAGTCATACTCGGTCAATGACGGTACATCTTCAGTAGCTTACTCAAACTGGAAGTACAACTATTCAGTTGACACTAACACAGACGAGTTGTCGTACTCTGCATTTGCGCGTCCTCACAAGGTCATGGCAGTTGTTTCTTACACAACTCCTAAGTACCTTAACGGTCTTCAGACTACAATCGCTCTCTCATACGAGGGTCAGAGCGGTGGACGCTATTCATACACTATGAATGAGACAGCGGACTTCAACGGTGACGGTCAGACAGGTAACTCAGTACTCTATGTTCCTACAACTGCTGAGGTCGGTATGATGTCATGGAAGAAGCCTGCTGATGCTGCCAAGTTCGAGCAGTACATCCGTAATGACCGCTACCTCAGCAGCCGCAGAGGCCAGTGGACTGAAAGAAACGGCGGAATCAGCAAGTTCGAGAATCACTTCGACCTTCATATCGCTCAGGATTTCTACTACGACAAGCAGAACGGACGTAAGCTCCAGTTCATCGTAGATGTTATGAACCTCAGCAACATGTTCAACCGTGAGTGGGGTCTGTACTATTCTACACCTTACAATCTTCAGGTTCTTGAGGTTACCAAGCTTACAAAAGACGCTCAGGGAAATCAGACTCCTACATATGTCTTCAATCCGCAGACTGTGTCTCTCAGTGAGTTCTACTCAAGATGGAGATGTCAGCTTGGTTTCAGACTTACATTCTAATAAATCAACGGAATCATGAAAAATACATTCAGATATTTAGTTTCAATCCTTGCCGGAGTCATTGCTCTTGCTGCCTGTCAGCAGGAGGCTGCTCCTCTTGGATCAAAGATCAGCGTGGATAAGACCTCTATTGAAGTTGCAGGTCAGAATGCTGAAAAACAGACTGTTGCAGTGGAAGCTGATGGAGATTGGGTAGTGGTGACTCCTTCATGGATCATCGCCAATCCTTCTTATGGCACCGGCGATGCAACAGTAGAACTCTCTTTCAAGGATAACCTTGAGAATGGAAAGGAAGAGCTCGCTGCTGCAAGAACAGCCAAGGTATATTTCTCTGTAGCTGAAGCACAGGCTGAGGTAGTTGTATCTCAGGCTGGTGACCCGAACAAGGCTCCTGCAGAAGTAACGGAAGTGACATGTGAAGAATTCAACGCTAAGGCAGATGGAGAAGGTCCTTTCAGACTTACAGGTACAATCGTCAATGTTGAGACCGTAAGTGCATCATACAAGAATGCCAACTTTACAATTGCTGACGAATCAGGTGAGGTTTATCTCTACCGAGTAGGTCCTGGATCTGATGAGTTTGGTGATGACCTCAAGATCGAAAATTATGGTCTTGCTGTAGGAGATATCGTAACTGTTGAAGGTATGGTAGGCTCGTACAACGGCAGTAAGCAGATGGCTCAGGGTGGTGTCATTGTGGATCATGTCAAGTCACTTCTCTCTGTGAATGCTGAGCCTATCAATCTTACAAAGGAAGCAGGAAACTTTACACTCAAGGTTGCTGTGATCAATGATGAGGAGGCTAAGGCAAACACTCTTTACAATGCTCCTGAGGTTGATGTTGACTGGCTTGTATTCGACGGATGGGCAATGGAGGGCAAGAAAGTGCTTGCTCAGTTCTCTTATGAGGAGTATAACGTAAAGGCAGCCCCAAGAACTGCAACTATTACATTCTCTGCAGGAAACGGTGTTCAGTCATTCTCAACTGTAATTGAGGTTACCCAGAAAGGTGATATTCCAGACCCTGTTGCAATCGAGGCTGCAGTCGCAAATGAAAAAGGTACATGGGTTTCTGTCGAGGGCCTTGTAATGGCAAAGAACAAGAATGGTTATATTCTCATGGATGAGGCTGGCAAGAGCATTTATGCTCATGTGAAAGCTGCCCCTGAAGTTGCTGTAGGCGATAAAGTGCAGTTGACCGGTAACCTTGATGTATATAATAACTTCTATCAGATTGCCAATCCGATTACAATCCAGATTTCTAAGGGAAACAAGGTGACTTATCCGGAGCCGGTAGTAATCGATGCTGCAGAGGATATCACTGCCAGTGCAGAGGGAAATCATCTTCCGTTCTACATCCAGGCGACAGGTGTTCCAACTGGTGACTACGGTGATATGGTCATTGTCGAGGGCTACAAGGTATCACCTTTCTCGACAGATCCGTCAGTTCCGGTGGCAGATAATTTAAACAAGAATGTCAAGTATTCAGGATATGCTTATCAGAACTACAAGGGTCAGACTTTGAATATTATTCTTTTTGCTATTGAGGAAGTGAAGTAATACACCTCCACGATCATATTTTAAAAGGAACTGAATTACGCAATCGCGCAATTCGGTTCTTTTTTCTGTTTTTGATAGTGTTAATCATAAATATTTTATTAAATTTGTCTGCTTGTCTAAGCATATCTTTAAAACCACTAATAATATCATTATGAAAATCAAACATTTGTTGATCGGTTTGTTCGCTGTTGCGGCAACCGTTGCGTGTAAGCAGGATGAGCCTGTTGAAACGCCAAGTCTGGAAGTAAGCCAGGAGTCTCTGGAACTTACAGCAACAGAAGCAGAGGCTTCGTTTGACGTTACTTCTAATGTAGCATGGACAGCTACTGCTGACCAGGATTGGGTGTCTCTCGATCCGGCAAGCGGCGACGCTTCAAAGAAGGCTGTTGCAGTTACCGTTACAGCTGAGGATAACACAGCAACTGAAGCAAGAATAGCTACAGTAACTGTAAAGGCTGGTGAACTCACAAAGACAGTAGCTCTTACTCAGGCTGCAGTGGCAGCTGAATCAGGCGACGGAGAAGGTGAAGGCGACGGCAATGGAGAAGGAGAAGGCGACGGCAATGGCGACGGAGAAGGCGACGGCAATGGAGAAGGTGAAGGCGACGGCAATGGCGACGGAGAAGGAGAAGGAGTTTCAAAGTATTTCGAAGGAAAGCAATGGGTGGTTTCTCTTGACGGTGAGACACTCTTATATGATTTTGGCTTGACTCAGGAGGGAGTACTAATAGCTGCTATCGAATATGAAGGAGTCTATTATGCAGCGATGTATGCTTCATATGAGGTAGTAGAAACTTCTGCAACAGAAGGTAAGATCCTAACACGTGATATTGATGCTGAAGGAGAGTCGGTAGAAGAAGTTACTTATAAGATAACCTCACCAACAACGTGTGAAATAATGGATGATGATGAGCCTCTTGAACTCACCCTTGTTGAAGGTACAACATATGAGATTGATCTTGCAGGACCTCCAAAAGAAGACCCTATGCTTGAAAGAGAACTTGCATTCTCTGCAGAAACAGCAGAGGCAACTCTTGGTGAGGATTTCATTGCTCCGACATTGAGCGGTGCGACTGAAGGTGTTGTATATTCAAGTTCTGATGAGACAGTTGCTACAGTTGACCCAGAAACAGGTGCCGTAACTCTTGTTGCTGCAGGTGAGACAACAATCACAGCTACAGCACAGGAGGATGACACTTACCTTGAAGACACCGCAAGTTACACCCTTGTTGTTTATCCAGCTCCAGCTGAGCCAGTTCTTACACTTGCAGTAAATGAGGCATCAGTAGCAGCAGACGCTACTTCATACGAGGTTGCCCTCACAGCAAACTGCGCATGGGAGGCAGTAGCAACAGATGGTGTAACAGTAACTCCTGCTACCGGCGAGGGTGACGCTACAGTAACTCTCACATTCGCAGCAAATGAAGTTACATCTCCAGTTACCCACAGCGTAACATTCTCAGCAGGCGAAGGTCTCACAGCAGTCCTCACCCTCACCCAGGCCGCAGCAGAGAAGCCTGTTATTGCCGATGGTAAATATTATATTGTAGCCAATGGTAAGGTGGCTAAGCCTCTTTCAAATGGTTATGGCTATCTTCAAGTTACAAATGGTAAAGATAATTCTTCAGCGAATGCGTTTAATTTTACTTATGTAGCTGCTCAAAAGGCGTATACCATTCAGGATAATTCCGGTCAGTATTACTATCAGAGTGGAACTTATGATAGTTATAACAGGCAGTCAAATTTACCGACTGATAACAGTGGTTATTGGACTATTGAAGAAGAGAATGGAGCCTATAGAATAACAAATGTCTTAAAGAAAAAGTTTGTTCAGTTTGATTTGTCCTTTGGAACATATGGTTGTTATGCAACAGCAAAGGGAATTCTTCCGACATTATTGACTGAGGGTACAGATGTGCCATATATGATAATCAATCCTATGAGTGTTAATGTCAACGCTGATGCAACTTCTGCGGAATTTGACATTCAAACAGATATGCCGTGGACAGCTGTTGTGGCAGAAGGTGATGCAACTTTGTCTTCATACTCTGGTTCTGAAAACGCGACAGTTACAGTTACTTTTGCAGCAAATGAATCTACAGAGGCAAGTAATACTTATAAGGTGAAAGTCTCTACGGAGTATGGCGATGAGGTGATTACTATTTCTCAGTCCAAGGTTCAGACAGGTTCAATGGTGACAGATGAACTTACGGCTGCTTTATTTAAAGCTACTTCAACAACCTACACAGCATTCACAGGTGTAAGTGTGACTTCTTCCGCTGTATATGCTGGTAAGAGTGCAAAGACTTCGACTGGAGGTATACAGTTAAGATCTAGTAAAAAAGAGGATGGAATTGTTACTACGACATCGGGTGGAAACGTCAGAACTGTAGTTGTAACATGGGAAGACGGAACAACTGCCGGTAGAACACTTGATGTATATGGAAGCAATGTCGCATATGCTTCGGCAGCAGACTTGTATGGAGATAATAAAGGCACAAAATTGGGCTCTATTGTGAAGGGAACATCTACTACGTTGGAAGTAACAGGAGATTATGCATATGTTGGTTTTCGTTCAAATGATGGAGCGATGTATCTTGCTAAAATAGAGGTTACTTACGAGTAGAAGGTTTAAGGTCGGCTAGTATGCCTATAACCTTCCAGCACTTTAAAAGTATACTGGGTAATATAAACTGCTTAATATATACTTTCGGCGGCTCGCACTAACGCGGGTCGCTTTTATTATTATAAAAAGCAGCACCCGCTTTACTGCGAATGCTGCCCTATCATCTACGTTGAATTTTATGAATCCTATAACTTTCTGACCACCTCCGCCGACACACCTGTCAACTCGGAGATCTGCTCAACTGACATTCCTGCAGCAAGCATTCTCTTTGCCACTTCCATCTTCGCTTCCTCGATACCTTCTGCTCTTCCTTCTGCTCGCCCTCGTTTCTCAGCTTCTTCAGCTGCAGTATCGATTACGTTGTAATAGTCGCTCATATTATCTAATGATTTTATATACTGTTTATACTCTTCGGCGGTGAATTTACCTATTTCCGCCAATATAAACAAGCGTTTGAATTCGGGCGTCTCAAAAACATCCGGGATTTCATGAAGTTCATGCATGTGTTTCAGCAGGTACATCCACTTGTCAAAATCTGTCTCCAACTCATGAATTCCCTTCCTGAAACGCCCTAGTTCCAGG
>JAZLDR010000046.1:0-45844 GCA_045614805.1 Candidatus Cryptobacteroides sp.
TAGCTCAGTTGGTAGAGCACAACCTTGCCAAGGTTGGGGTCGCGAGTTCGAGCCTCGTCTTCTGCTCCAAAAGAGGTCATCTTCGGATGACCTTAAATTTTGCAAATCACCCGACGGGGTTCAATTATATGTCAGTCGTCCTTGTGCACAAGGGGCGGCTTTTTTCTTTATATATCACTTATACAATAGAAAATCGTGGAAGACAGGCTTCGCACCATATCTTCCACGATTTTATTATATATCTACCCTATTAGAGCGATGTCTCGAATTCCTTGAGGAAGCGGAGGTCGTTCTCAAAGTAGTTTCTGAGGTCCTTGACCTGCCATTTGAGCATTGCGATACGCTCCACGCCCATTCCGAACGCAAATCCGCTGTACTTCTTGCTGTCGATTCCTGAAGCTTCAAGCACGTTAGGGTCAACCATTCCGCAACCCATGATCTCAAGCCAGCCTGTACCCTTACAGATATTACATCCCTTACCGCCGCAGATATTACAACTTACGTCAATCTCAGCAGAAGGCTCTGTGAATGGGAAATATGAAGGACGCATACGGATCTGACTCTGTGCACCGAACATTTCTCGGGCGAAGAGGAGGATGGCCTGCTTCATATCTGCGAATGTAACGTTCTCATCGATATAAAGTCCCTCAACCTGATGGAAGATACAGTGTGCACGGGCAGAGATGGCCTCGTTACGGAACACACGTCCAGGACATACGATACGTATAGGGAGAGGCATCTTCTCCATTGCTCGTACCTGAACAGAAGATGTATGGGTTCGGAGCAGCACAGGATTGTCGCTGTCATTGATGAAGAATGTGTCCTGCATTTCACGAGCCGGGTGCTCTGGCGGGAAGTTCAGGGCCTCGAATACATGCCAGTCATCCTCAACTTCAGGACCTTCGGCCACATCATATCCGAATTTTCTGAATATGCCGACAATCTCCTCACGAGCAATCGAAACCGGATGGCGCGAACCCAGGGACACAGGATCTCCAGGCATTGTATAGTCAAATGCAGCGGCTCCTGCTGCAGGAGATTCTGCTGCAGCCTCTTTCAAAGCTTCAATTTTTGCAGCAGTTGTATTCTTGAGGACATTGAGTTTCTGTCCATACTCTCTCTTAAGTTCAGGCGCAACTGTACGGAACTCCTCGAAAAGGGCAGTAACACTACCCTTCTTTCCAAGAAGACGCACACGAGCCTCTTCAATTTCCTGTTCTGTCTTGCAAGACAGTCCTTCGATTTCGGCCATAAGGGCCTCTATACGTTCTTTCATATTTCGTTATGTTTATTTCTCTGTTTATTATTCCGCTGGGATTTCCTCAGGATAACCGATTGCCACGACGCAATATGGGCGAAGACCTTCCTTGATGCCGAGAAGATTGCGGACATAGTCTTCTGCCTTTGCCCCTTCCGGCTCTGCCTTGAGGCAAGGACGGCCGTTGACATGTACCCAGCAGCTTACAAGATCCATTGCAGTCACTGCAAGCTGGACGAATGTCGCAGAGATGGCACAGTTATCAACCCAAAGATCTGTCTTTGACTCATCACCCATCACAACTATTGCCGCAGGAGCACCCTTCAGAAGAGATGAGCCATAGTCACGCATCTGTGAAAGCGCCTCAAGAGTGTCCTTATCCTCGATTATCATGAACGCAGAACTCCTGCTGTTACGTGATGACGGTGCAGTCTCGGCGACTCTGACGATAGCGTCAAGAAGTTCCTTTTCCACCGGCCTGTCAGAATACTTCCTGACAGAATGTCTTTTCTCTATTACTTCTAAAAAATCCATAATCCATTATGTTAGATTCCTCGACTTTGCTCGGAATGACAGGTGAACTCACACGTTAGTTTCCTTGTGCCTTAAGGCGACGTTTCTCCCTCGCCTTCTGTGCCTTCGCTGCACCTGACTTCAGGTATGCAGCCCACTGCTCATCTGTAAATATTCTTCTGTATGTGGCATCTATCTGGTCCATCCACTTGTCATGGACAGCCTGATACATCGAGGTGTTTCCGACCTTTGAAGCGATCAACCTGTCGCGCTCGGTCATCAATGCAGGCAAATCATGCTTCAATGTAGAGTCCACGTAGAAAACCTGCCAGTCTTCGAGGTCCAGGACCCTCTGAAGCCTGTCCGCCTCGTTTTCAGCCTGCTCGTAGATATCCGGTCCTTCCGGCTGCTGCGCAAAGGACGTAAATCCTGAAGCAAACAGCGCAACCGCCACTACAGCCAACTTTATACACCCAGCCAATTTCATAACTACCGAAAATTTTTATAGTTTTGTCGGCGAAAGAGGAGATTCCCGATCAGGTCGGGAATGACGCACCTGCTTTTCGCAACGATACGTAGCGTAAAAAACGAACAAAAGTAATTAATAATAATAAAAGAACAAAATGAGACGACTTTCAAAAGCCATCCTGTTTACATTAACTGCTGCACTCTGCCTCAATATGTTTGAGAGTCAGGCCTGCACCAACGTTCTTGTAACAAAAGGAGCCAGCACAGACGGCTCCAACATCATTTCCTACGCCGCAGACTCGCACCAGCTCTTCGGAGAACTCTATTTTGAACCTGCCCGCATATGGGGAGTGAACGACATGCGTGCCATCTACGAATGGGACACAGGTAAATTCCTCGGCTACATACCGCAGGCAGCAAGAACTTACCAGAGAGTCGGTAATATGAACGAGCACCAGCTCATCATAGCCGAGACCACATACGGCGGCCGCTCTGAACTTGAGGATCCGAAGGGAATCATGGACTACGGCTCGCTCATCTACGTTGCTCTCGAAAGAGCAAAGACCGCCCGCGAGGCTATTGACGTGGTTGTAGATCTTGCCAACACATACGGATACTATTCAAGCGGAGAATCTTTCTCTTTTGCCGACACCGAGGAAGTGTGGGTAATGGACCTTATCGGAAAGGGACCTGAGAACAAGGGCATTGTATGGGTCGCTCGACGCGTCCCTGACGGATATATCTGCTCACACGCCAACCAGGCAAGAATCAGCACATTCCCGCTCAACGACCCGGAGAACTGTATCTACGCCCCTGACGTGATTACATTTGCCCGTGAGAAGGGATATTTCACAGGTGAAGACAAGGACTTCAGTTTCTGCGACGCTTATGCACCACTCGACTTCAGCGGAATGAGAGGTTGTGAAGCACGCGCATGGTCTGCATTCAACATCCTTTGCGACGGCAGATTCACTTTCGAGGACGAGAACGGCAACGTCGTGACCAAGGACGCATACGACTACATCGACTATGCGATGGGATGGGACAAGAGCAAGAGATTCCCGCTTTTCGTGAAGCCTTCACGCAAGATCAGTGTAAAGGACGTAGCTGACGTAATGCGCGACCACTATGAAGGCACACCTATGGACATGACACAGGACATAGGAGCAGGCGGCAACGCACTGCCTTATCGTTGGAGACCGATGGGATTTGAATACGAAGGCAAGGAATATATGAACGAAAGAGCCATCGCTACCCAGCAGACAGGCTTCTGGTTCGTGGGACAGTCACGCGGATGGCTGCCTGACGAAATCGGTGGAGTGAACTGGTTCGGATGCGACGATGCAGCCACATCATACCTTACACCTATATATACTTCCATCTATGAAGTACCTGAGTCCTTCCGGGTCGGAAACGGCAATATGATCACCTACTCCCCTACATCTGCATTCTGGATGACCAACCGCGTGGCAAATGCATGCTACAAGGCATACAACATCATGTTCCCGACTGTGGACGCTGCAATTGACGCATGGGAAGCAGAAATGGCAGAGGCTGTGGCAAAGGCCGACGAAGAGGCCCTCAAGCTATACGAAGCGGCAAAGCTGACAAAGAACAGAAAGATCCGCAGAAACGACAAGATGCGCAAGACTGTTGACAACTTTGGGCCGGTACGCGAGTACCTTACAAAGTTCTCGGTGGACAACGCACAGAAGATCTTCAACAAGTGGGTAGAGCTTGAGCAGCTACTTCTTGTCAAATACATCGACGGTAATGTCAAGACGCAGAACGAGGATGGAAGCTTCGTTACCAATGAGCATACTGACTGCATTCCAGCAAAGATCACTCAGCCGGGATATACCGCCAAATGGAAAGAGGCTGTGGCCAAGGATCATGGAAAAGTAGTCGAGGTAAGATAACCTCGACTACTCATTAACGTACACTGAAAGCGGCAGGAACACCCGAAGCGCTGTCTCCGGTTATCCACAACTGGAAGTCACCAGGCTCGACTTTCTTCACCATATCCTGCCCGTAAAAGGCAAGGCTCTGCACCGGAAGTCCGAACCTGACGGTCTGTGCTTCCCCAGGGGCCAGTTCAACTCTCTTGAATCCTTTCAGTTCTCTTACAGGACGGGTAACAGATCCCACGAGGTCGCGCACATACAGCTGCACGACCTCTGTTGCTTTACGGCTACCGGTATTGGTAATCACAACCTCAGCAACGATAGTGTCATCCATGCCATATTCAGCCTGGTCAAGCATTGGCTCCGAATACTCAAAGGTCGTATAAGTGAGGCCATGTCCGAACGGAAACTGCGGGTCAAATCCCGAGTCAAGCCATACGGAAGTGCCTCCCAAGGATGTCTGACGACCTGACGCCTGATATTCATCCAGTAAAACCTCGCCTCTGTAAGGTCGTCCTGTCATATTGTGATTATAATAGACAGGTATCTGACCTCTTGTCTTCGGGAATGACACCGGAGTCTTTCCGCTCGGAGTCTCATCTCCGAAGATCAGCTGGGCTAACGCAGGACCTCCCATAGTACCAGGATGGAAAGAGTACAGGATGGCATTGCTGTGTTCAAGCTCAAAGCCCAGCTCCAGAGGGCGTCCTGCCATGACAGTGAGGACCACCGGTTTTCCGGTCGCATGAAGGGCCTCCAAGAAGTCTCTCTGGTCTCCCTTGAGAGTGATTTCAGCAAGAGAATGGGCCTCTCCGGACATGATGGCAAGTTCACCCATGAAAGCCAGCACTACATCCGCCTTACGAGCCGCCGCAAGAGCTTTTCTGACACCTTTTCCAGCCTTGTCAAGGCAATTTTCAAGCCCCGGCTCATATATGATTCTGACTTCATCTCCGTAAAGTTCCTTCAAGGCCTTGAGTGGAGTAACCGTATGAGAGCCCTCTCCGTCCATCGACCACGTTCCCATCTGTTCATAAGGAGAATCTGCCATCGGGCCTGTCACAAGGACAGTCTTCACCTTCGCCTTGTCCAGAGGAAGAATGCCGTCATTATCCAGAAGCACAGTACTTTCAACAGCCGAGACGCGTGCAGCCTCAAGCACATCCGGAGCATAGGAAGCAGTCCTGGCTTTTTCGACATCAGCATAAGGATGTTCGAAAAGTCCCAGACGGAACTTCACCCGCAGAACGTTGCGGACGGCATTATCGATCTGCTTCATAGACACCTTGCCCTCTGCCAGAAGTTCTTCTAGATGGTCGATATATGCACATGAAACCATATCCATATCCACGCCTGCGTTCATTGACAATTCTCCAGCGTGTTTGTTATCCACTGCATATCCATGGTTGATCATCTCCCTTGTCGCATTCCAGTCAGTCACAACGAATCCATCGAAGCCCCACTCATCCCTGAGCACGTCCTTGAGAAGGAATCCATTGGCTGAAGACGGGATGCCGTCATTGTCATTGAAGGAAGTCATCAAGGACATGGCGCCAGCCTTCACACACGCCTCAAACGGAGGCAGATAGAAGTTGCGGAGCACCCTTTCGGTAACGCCGGTGGAATTGTAATCACGACCTCCTTCAGCAGCACCATAAGCCACAAAATGTTTGATACATGAGGCCATGCAGGTGGTATCGTCAAGGTCGCCCTGATAACCACGGACCATCGCGGCACCCATAACTTCATTGAGATATGTATCCTCTCCGCTTCCTTCTGCGATGCGGCCCCAACGAGGGTCACGCGCAATGTCGAGCATAGGAGAAAACGTAAGGCGTATGCCACGGGCTGTCGCTTCCTCTGCAGCCATACGGGCGCCCTTCTGCACAAGTTCCGGGTCGAAAGTAGCCGCAAGTCCAAGAGGAATGGGGAAAATCGTATTGAATCCATGGATCACATCACGGCAGACTAGAAGAGGAATGCCGAGCCTTGACTTCTCCACCGCAGCCTTCTGATAGTAATTGATGATGGCAGGATCGGCTTCATTAAGGATGGAACCGACCTTTCCATCAGCTATCTGGGATGCTACCTCCTCGCTGAATCCGTCGAGCAGAGACACCTGATTGAGCTGGCCGATCTTCTCCTGAAGGGTCATCCGGGAAAGCAGATCCTCAACCCTACGGTCGACACTATCCTCCAAGATAGACTTATGGCCGCATGAAGCGGCCATAAGAATTATAAGTAATAATGAAAATGATTTCATCTGATTATTACAATGCAGTTGCTGTCATTGTGCGGTTGATAAGGTCAACAGTCAGAGTGTAATCACCACTGTCAAAAACTCTGAAGTGGAGGTTGCTCTGGTCAGACTCTCTACGCTCAAACAGCTTCCATGAAGTACCATCCTGAGCAGATGAAGGGTGGCATGAGAAGCTTCTGCTGTGGTCTGAAGCTGTATAAACCATGAAATCCTGACCAGCTGTGAGATTTACTGTTCCCTCGAAAACAGCCTTTGTCTTATCCTTTACCGGTATTGTAACCTCTGTTTCGCCCATGCTGATAGAGATAGTTTCAAGGCTGGTTTCAATAAGAGTAAGATCTGCACTTACATTATAAACATCAAGAACAATCTTCCACTGACCTGGGATAAGAAGACGGAAATAGTCGTCATCACCCATATCCGGAGCGTAAGCGATATCAGCCCAATAGTAATCACCAACACCTGGTCTCATACCATTACCCCAGCTACCATCAAAGAGGAATTTGAAAGTATCGATGTTCATAATTGTTCCTGTCCACTCGAACTTTCCTTTTTCCTCCAAGTTAGTGAATGTTGCCTCTGGAATATAGATCTTGTTTCCTTCTTCATCCTTGCCATCATAGTAAGTCCAACCATTAGCGACAGCATTTCCTACAATAGAAATCTTGTTAGGAATATTCTCATTCTTTGCTTTCTCGAAAAGTTTTACAGAGAATGCAACTGCCTCTGAAATAACGGCCTCGATGCTTGCAACTGCAGGTTCAGCCTTTACGCGGCAAAGAAGGTTGACTGTCTCACCAGCCTTGTAGCCAAGATCGACAAGAGCATAATGAAGATCAGCTCCTGTAGCAGTGAACTCACGTCCTTCTGTAGCCACCTTTGATGCAGAAGCAAATTCAGTATCTGCTGCAAGAGTCCACTCGAATGTATAGTCTACATAGACTTCTTCAACAGAAGCATCTGTCCATGTAGCAGTAAGCGCAACCTCTCCCTTTGTTGCCTCTTCAAGAACAACAGCTGTTGATGAAAGGGTTACTACCGGAACATTGAGATCAACGACATGAGCATATAGTACACACTGAATTCTTGCATCTGCTGAAGTAGAGGTAAGGTCGCCTGAAGTTGCCTGTACCATTGCCTTTAGTGTTGCAAGGTCTCCCTGTGCATAACCGAGTCCAAGAAGAACCTGCTGGAGCTCTTCTGTTGTGAACTTGACTGAAGTCTCGTTAGTAGTCTTCTTCCAAGCCTTTGAATAATCAGCTTCCTTTGCAGGAGTGATGTTGAGAGTATACTCAGCATCAGCTGCAACTGATGTCCATGAGATAGTAAGGGCATCTGCATCCTTGGCATCCTCTGAAAGAGCAATCTTTCCAGTAGGGTCAACTGTTACAGTCGGAGCCTTAAGTTCGGGAGTGTCTGGTCCTTCCTTCTCCTGACATGCGAAGAATGAAGCGATGGCAGCAACAACGGCTGCAAATCTGAAAATCTGTTTCATGTTACTTTGTTTTTAGTGGTTGTTTTATAAAAGTTGTTCTTTTTCCAAAAGTTCAGCTGTATTTATAAGAACTGTCGTGAATGTAAGGTCGGGATTGAGTTCATATCCTTCAGGATTGAAGATGTAGACTCCCACCGAGAAGTTCTTCCTGCTGTTTGAGATCAGATAGTCAAGGTCAACAGAGAGATAGAACGTAACGTCTCTCTTTCCTGCAGGACACACCACCTTCTCAGGAAGCGTATAATAGGCTGCTGAAAGGCTTGTCGCGCCTTCTACCTTCACATTCTCGGATGCAACCTCGACAGAATACTCCTTCAGTTCCTGAAGTCCTGCCCTGTATACTCCAAGGAAGATATCCAGAGTCCAGGTCTCCTCGTTTATCCTGTAGTTGAGGTTGGTCTGCGCAGCAGATCCTCTGTTAGGAACTGTATAAGGATCATAGTTGGCCTGCGGCATGTAGATTACAGGAACTCCCCATTCCTTTTCCGAATCAGCCTGTTCGCAGGATGAGAAGGCCATCAGTGAAGCGATGGCTAAGGTCATGTATACCAGTATATTCTTCATATCGTCAATGATTTTGATTACCAGTTTGGATTCTGCTGGATTGCATTATTTGTCTTTACTACCTCTGACTGAGGGATAGGATATCTGTACATCTTGGAAGCGTCGAACATCCTTGTCGCAACGACCTTTTCCTCTACAGAGAAACCGCCGTTTCCGTCAGCAACATTCTCGACACCGTAGATATTGCCATTGAGTACAGTCTCAGCATCCTTCCATCTGAGTAGGTCCCACCAGCGGTGCTCCTCGAATGCCAGCTCGACCTGTCTCTCACGCTTGATTGCCGCTCTCATCTCATCCTTGCCTGAAGCTGTCACAGCAGGCATATCCACACCTGTTCTGGCACGTACGGCGTTGACTGCTTCTCTTGCAGACATAGTGAATGCCGCCTTGGAATCCGGACCATATGCTTCATTCATAGCCTCCGCATAATTAAGCAGGATTTCTGCATAGCGGAAAAGAATCCAGCTATGGATTTCGGTCGCTCCACTTACAAGGTTAAGGTCCTCCTGCAGGAATTTCTTGAGGTAATATCCGGTAACTGATGTATTGGCCTTTTCAGGGTCATCGATACCTCCTGCATAAATCTGCATGACACGTCCGTTCCAATTGTCTCCGTTTGCCACAATAGAAGCCTTGAGACGAGGATCGCCAGGCTCATAAGCCTTGACCATGTTATGTGTAGGGCAAACTCCTGTTCCGCCACCAGGAGTAGCTATCGGATAATTCAGCTGCTCCAATTCATTGTCAGCCTCATTTCTTACAGCCCAGATGACCTCTGGATTTGTATTGGTAGCAGCTGTCAGGAAGAGGTCTCTGTAAGAGTCAGCAAGAGAATAGCGAGCCATGTTTATCACATCATGGGCTGCTGCTGCAGCCTTCTCCCATTTTTCTACCGAACCGTCAGGATTATTGAGTGGACTGGCAGCATAAAGCAGGATACGTGACTTGATTGCATTAGCAGCTCCTATTGTGAGTCTTCCGTCTTCGTTAGACTGCTTTTCAGCAACCCAGTTGTCGACAAGATTTCCCTTGACTGCATCAATATCTTTTACGATCATGTCTACAACCTGATCATATGAAACCCTATCCGAATAAGTGACAGCATCTGATGTCTTCATCACCGGAATATCTCCATAACGTTTCAGGAGTTCGAAATAATAATATGACCTCAACACAACAGCCTCATTACGCAACCACGCCAAGTTCTGAACATCCTTCTTATATGATGCATTTCCAGAAATTGTGATTGTATCCCTGTTCATTGCAAGTCTTTCTTCATAATCTCCCGTATTCTCAAGGAAATAGTTGCAATCATGGATTCCCACGTACAGATTATCGTACTCGTCATCCGGATTATAGAACTGATTCCATGATCCGTTATTGAATCGCATTGCATCCGACAATGACGTATAATACTGTGCTTCATCTGTCACTGTAGCAAACAGGTTATCATCAATGCGGTCAAATCCGTCTGGAATAAAGCTATATGCTCTTATTCCCATGTTCCTGTAATGGTAGTACCTTGTCTCAAGCATTTCATCAGTCAACTCCAGATCATCCTTTGAATCAAGGAGGTCACATGATGACAGCGGGAAAAGCGCTACTGCCAGGAATGCAAATATCTTATAGTAATTCTTCTTCATGATTCGTGACCTTTAGAATGTTAGATTAATGCCGACATTATAAGACTTGAGGGCCGGATGACCGGAAAGTACCTCAGGATCTACACCAAGTTCATTCATGAGAGGACTGAATGTAAAGAGGTTGAGTCCTCTGACGAAGATTCTCAGATCAGACATCTTCATCGCCCTGAGAGCGCGTGCCGGAAGGGTATATCCGAGTTCGATATTCCTTACTTTCAGGAAGTCACCGTCACGCATCCACAGTGTTGAATTCTGGTAGTTGTTGTTGTTATCCAGGAGGGAGAGGCGAGGATAAGATGCTTCTGCTCTTGTGTCGATTCCCTGCTCAGGATAGTAAGCCCATCTGTTCTCAGCTATACCGAATACGTTTCCGTTGTCTCTGAATGCTATATTCTGAAGAGGAGCGTCGAGCAGATTTACATTTCTGCCTGCTGTTCCCTGAAGAAGCACAGAGAAGTCGAAGCCTTTGTAACCAAATGAAAGTGTAAGGGAAGCATTGAGCTTAGGAAGAGTTGAATTTCCGATGAATTTCTCATCCTGCGTGTCAATGACATTATCCTTGTTGCGGTCCTTGTACTTGATGTCACCAGGCTGAACCTTGGCAAGTGTAACAACAGGAAGGTCTGAACGGAGATTTCCGTCAGCATCGAAATCAGTCACATCATAGAAGCCGTCAGCCTCATATCCGAATACAGAACCTATCGCCCTTCCTGTCTGTGACTTAGATGCAATGGTGACAATCTCAGCCATATAGTCGATTCTGTTCGACGCATAAGATGCGATGAGCGAAGCACCCCATGTAAAATCACCGCTGCGGTCAGCATAAGAAAGCATTAGATCGAAACCACTGTTTGTAACCTTACCGATATTCTTGTAAGCCGGATTCTCGATACCTGCAGCACCAGGGGTCATCTTGTCCTGAGTCACGATGCCGTTCCTCTTTTCGAGGAAGATGCTTCCGTCAAAGTTGATCTTGCCTTCGAAGAATGAAGCATTAAGACCCAAGTCATACTTCATGCTTGACTCAGCAAAGATGTCAGGATTTGCTTCATACAGTTTTGCAAATCCGCTGTTCCAGTCAGGCGAGCTGTTTCCGAGATTGACTCCACCGCTGTGATTCCAATAATTCTCCCACAGGAAACGTTTTTCACCCATAGGGTCCCATCCGTTACGTCCTGCAGCAGCTCTGACTTTCAGCATATCGACACCGCTGACCGCATTTCTGCCATCAAGGATCACATAACCCAATGACATTGCAGGATAGAATCCCCATTTGTTTCCAGGTCTGAAGTTGTCAGAACCGCTGGCTGCCCAAGAGAACAATGCAGAAAGCTTGTCGTCCCATGAATATGACACAGCTCCTGAAACATTAGCATGACGATAATAGATGAACTTCCCGGCATTGCTGTTCTGGTTGAAGTCGGTGTTGTAAATATTATACAGACCGTTTACAGAAGCAGAAATCGCGTTCTTGCCAAAGACCTTGTCATATCCCGCCTTTACATTGAAATGTTTCCAGCTCCACTGGTTTGTACCGCTGTTCTCATATTTTGAGTACGGGGTATCCAGGTCAGTTGTCTGGATGACGCCGTTGTAATAACGGGCATAATTCCTTGTGTTGCTTGCTGCATCTCTTGTCCAGCTGCTCAAGCTCACACCTTCCTCAAGATACAATCCAGGAGTGATGAAGTCGAGCTTTTCCTTCAGCTTGAGATTGAACTGCAAGGTGCGGTCATGGGTAGAGTTCTTACCGAGAGCCTTGATGGAAGCCACAGGGTTGTTGGCGTATACAGGAGTACCGGTCCATGACTTGTCAGGATTCTGGATAGGATAAATTGACGATGGATATTTCGCCATGTCATCCCACAGATTTGACGAACTTCTGTTAGGATATCTTCTGTTCTCGATTCTACCACCGATTCCTATAGATGCCTCAAGGTACTTTCCAAGATTAATGTCGAGGTTTGCCCTGAGATTCAGACGTCCGATGGAAGCATTGGAAAGCGTATCATTGGACGGAACGTCATACAGACCCTTCTGATCCATGTATCCGAACGCAACAAAATACTTTACTTTTTCGTCTCCACCCCTGACTGAAGCATTGGTTTCCATATATGGAGATGCATTCTTCAACACGGCATCATGCCAATCCACATTCGGCATCGAAGCAATCTGGTCTGGAGTGTAACGAGGAGCCCAGACCATACCGTTATCATTTGACCATGCCTCATTATACAATCTGCCATAGTCGTCTGTACCATAAGGCTTACTATATGCCATAGCCTGCTGAATACCACCCTTCATCTCTACAGAGACCTGCGGTTTATGCTCGGCACCTCTCTTAGTAGTCACCCATATGACACCGTTTGCACCTCTCATTCCGAATGGAGCAAGTTCTGCAGCATCCTTCAATATACGTATACTCTCAATCTCATGAGCTGACATATAGTCAAAGAATGACATATTTGTCTGAAAACCGTCCACATATACAGGAATGGTATTGTTTCCATAGGTCGCAAGACCGCGGATATTCAATGTCGCAGCATCATATCCGGGTTCTCCATTGGACTGGCTTACTCCGAGACCTGCAATGCGGCCATAGAGCATGTTGGTGATGCTTGCTGTCGGTGCTGCGATCTCATCACCTGTCACCATAGCATTCTGAGATGATGACACCACGTCCTGGGCATATGCCGTTCCGGCAATAAGAAGGGCCGGAAGTATTATGTTAAGTAGCTTTTTCATCACTTACAGATTTTAATAACCAGGATTCTGTTTGATTACACCCTTATTAACCTCACTCAAGGTTATAGGTGTCAGATACATTCTGTCTTTCCATGCATATTCACCGACATAACATGTTCCAAGTGAAAACGTTCCGAATTCCTCAGGACGACGCGGCTTATCTGATATTCCAGGTGCATTGGTAAAGACGAAATTATGCTTTACTCCACCTATCATGGTATCTCCCATCTTCCAATGACGAGCATGCGGATACCACTGGTTTTCATTATAGAACTCTACAGCCCATTCACGCTGGATGATACTGCGAAGTTTATCCTGATTTCCTTCGGTAGTAGGTTTAAGACCTGCTCGGTCAATAACAGCGTTCACATAGTCTTTAGCCTTTGTTGCATTACCATATTCATTATAAGCCTCTGCAGCATTGAGGTAGAATTCCGCCATACGATAGATAGGAAACTCGAACCACTGTCTACCATCTGCCTCATACCAGAACTTGCAGTTCTTGGCGCAGCCGTCATTCTCTTTATAAAGAGTGTGATAGTCAGAACCATTCACATCATAAAGGGCATTTCCTGAGAGGATGTTGTTCTGAGGACTTACACCATAGAAGAAGAGTGACATCAACGCTCTAGGCTCCATCTCCATAGCCTTGTTTCTATAAATGCTATGATCGAGTTTTTCACCGGCATTGATCCAATGCTGCTCGGTACCATCTGCTTTTCTGAACTGACTGAGCATTTCAAAGCTGATACCTCTATACCAACACAAGTCATGAGCAGTATTCAGAGAGAAGAACGAATAATTTTTATAAATGCCACTGTCATCCGAAAGGAAGTGATGCTTATACGCCAGGAGGACTTCCCTGTTACCAGGCGTTCCTACTGCTGTACCAAAATCAACCTTAGGATTATCTGTATCAAGAAGAATGAAGTTGTTGGCTCTTCCCCACTCGATGACAGCCTCATTTGCCTCTGCTGCAGCCAGCCATCTTTCCCTATCATATCCTTCCAGGTAAATCAGATTGTTATCTGCAGGATTAGGCATATCCATGAAAGGTGCGTCGGCGTTGAAAAGAGGACGTGCAACATACATGAGGGTCTCAGCCTTCACGGCAAGAGCAACACCTTTGGTCACACGACCAAGCATATCTGCTCCCCAATTTGCCTTTTCAAGTACTGGTGCCGCCTCATCACATAGCTTGAGGATGAATGTTACGACTTCTTCCAAAGTATTTCTTTCAATCTGGGCCTCAGAAGTAAGGGTCTTGTCCACGATAGGCACACCGCCATATCTTTTCATCATTTCAAGATAGCGGAAAGCGACGAGCGTCTTCATCTCAGCCTTGATGACTTCCTTCTCCTGGTCAGACATATCCGAGACTTTATCTATATTCTCATAGACAAGCCATGCCTTACGGATATAAATGAAATTATTCGGGAAGTAATCATCTGTATATCCGGCTCCTTTGTTTTCGTCGTTAGGAATCATTCCTGACATACAAAGTTTGTCCATATATCCCCATGGGATGGCACAGACATCTTCTCCTCCCATAACGGCCTCAGTCGCCTCATACGGAAGATAAGGAGCGCTCCAACTATACACTGGAAGTCCGGATGAAAGGATGTTTGCATAAACCTCAGCAATCGCACCCTCAGCATTCTTATATGTGCTGAACACATCGTCAGTGGACATTCCTGTAACATCCGGTGTCTCAAGGAACCAGTCCTGACACGATGCCATGGAGAGTGCTGCTGTAATAAGTGTTAATATGTAGAATCTTTTCATAACAATGACATTAGAATACTATAGAAACTCCGAAGTTGTACACTCGAGTAAGAGGATAGATGAGACCTCTGTTGGTTGTACTGTCGTTTGTAAGTTCAGGATCGATACCATCAATAAGCCCTTCATCTGACCAAGTATATAGGTTGTTCGCATTGAAGAACACCCTCAGACTCTCGATGTTGGCCCTTCTCAATGCCTTGAGAGAAGCGAAATTGTATGAAACCTCAACATTCTTGAGTTTCAAGTGATTAGTAGACCTGAGCCAGAATGAGTTTGTTTCATTATTCTGGCTGGTGGCAATATTGGTAACCATACGAGGATAGGTGATTTTTTCTCCTGCTGCATATCTTTCAGGAGTCCAACGTCCTGTCATATAGGAAAGCGGAGTAGACTGGTCCTGAGAGAATGGCACAATCAGATAATCCCTCATGGCAAAAGATCCGAAGCGAGATCCAGTGAAAAGGAGTGACACTGAAAAACCCTTGTAAGCCAAGAAGATATCTGCACTGAAAGTACATCTCGGGATATTCGAGAAACCGATCGGAACATTATCCTTCGCATCAATCATACCGTCACCATTGACATCCACGATCCTCAGATCTCCACCCTGCACCTTGTTCGCATCAATGTCGTTATATGGGTGGTTGGCAACCTCTTCTGCAGTATTATAGAATCCTTCATTGTAGAGACCCTTATACTGTCCGTATGCAAAACCTGTAGTGTTCATCCACTCGTATTCGTATGACGGCTCGGCCATATATTCTATCTTGTTGACAGCATATGAAAGGTTTCCGCCGATATGATAGTGGAAGTCACGTCCTATGGCATCATCCCATCCCAGTTCTACTTCAAATCCCTTGTTGCTCATCCTTCCGATGTTTACAGGAGGAAGAGTAGATGCGCTCATTCCAACGACAGCGGAAACGGTTTCCAGTTTGGTGAGGATGTTATCTCTCTTGTCCTGGAAGATATCACCTGAGAATGAAAGGCGGTCCTTGAAGAACTTAAGGTCCAGACCTATATTATATGATTCCTTCTTCTCCCAAGTAACCACAGGATTACCTGTAGAGTATTCGTACTTACCTTTGTACTCAGGATTTTCCGTAGTACCATTTGAGGAACCCCATGAATATCCGTCCATCGGTGTCGAATAACTATGTTCAGCCCATGTACCAGGGAGGTAGAGGAAGCGGTTACCGTTGATGTTGCTGTTTCCTGTCTGACCGTAAGATCCACGGAACTTGATGAGTGTCACCCAGTCATTCTTAGGGAAGAAAGGCTCGTTGGTAAGTGTATAACCGAGAGATACAGCAGGGAAGAAACCGAAGCGTAGATTCGGAGCGAAGTTCTCAGAACCGTTATATCCCATGTTGTACTCGGCAAAATACCTGTTGTCGTAAGAATATGTGACACGACCTACAAGACCGTAGTATCCCATAGGAATGTTATAGGTCAGACCGTTGGCAGTGTATCTTTCTCCTGTGACAAGGGCCATTGCTGTGACATTGTGCTTTCCGAAGGTCCTGTCATAAGTGATACCGTATTCGATATTGAACTTACGGCTCTTGCTCCATCCTGATTCTCTATAGCTCTTGGCTTTGGAGTCTCCGCCGAAGAAAAGGAGCTCGGTCTGCATCTCCGGGTTACGTATAAACTTATAGGTAGGAATATCCGAAGTAACAAAAAGGCTCTTTGTAAAGTTATGGTCGTATGCGACAGCTGCACGGAGAGCAAGACCCTTGGTTAGATAATCCATCTTATGAACAAGGTTGATGGATGCATTGAGCGATGTTCTTGAGGTTCTGGCCTGACTCTTCTCAATCATATATGCAATCGGTGTCTTTCCCCATGCCTGCTTGTTGGAGTCCATCATTCCATCATTTGCATAACCATTTATCAGCTTATCTCCATACACACCCACTCCAGAGAATGGCGGAGCCTCATAAACGTTAAGGAGGAGATCTTTATATCGGCTACCCATTGATGTTCCTTCATCCGCGCTGGTAATGCTTGAAGACTCCCTCATCTGACCTGACAAAGACACCTTTATCTCTGTATAAGGTATCATTGTAAAGTCAAAGTTTGTTCTGAAATTGATGCGGTCACTACCTGAATTTGCCGCACTCTGCTTGAAGCCGAAATCGTTGGTAAGACTCTTCTGATTGTGATATCCTACGGAAGCATAGTACTTCACATCCTTGGTACCACCCGAGATATCCACATTATACTGCTGCATTGGAGCTATCTTTGAACCGAACAGCTCCTCCATATAGTTGGTACTTCCGAAGAATGCCGCATCCTGTCCGAGGAGTTCCTGCTTCTGAGCCTCTGTAAGATTGCTCATAGCTGCAACTTCTTCTGGGGTATAGTCTCTATTATTCTTCAGTTTCCAAAGTTCTGCCTCTGAGAAAATCTTAGTAGAACCATGCTTACCATCATTAAGCAGTGCCTCGTTCTTCAATTGGGCATAGTCATATGAATTGACCAAAGAAATAAGCGTAGTAGGAGTTGTGAATCCGAAGTTTGCAGAGAGTGACACTTTCGCACGTCCTGCACGGCCACGTTTTGTCGTCACGATGATGACTCCATTCGCACCACGCACACCGTAAACAGCTGTTGCAGACGCATCCTTCAGGACGTTCATTCCCTCGATATCATTAGGATTCAACAGGTTGAACGCAGACATGTCACGGATAACACCGTCAATCACCACAAGAGGGTTCTGGTCTCCGTTATAGGTTCCGACACCTCGGATTCGGATTGTGGTCTCGTCGAAACCCGCCTCACCTGATGTCTGGACTGATGAAAGTCCTGAAACTCGTCCTACCAAGGCATTGGAGATGTTTCCTACAGGAGATTTGATAAGGTCCTTACCCGAAACCTGACTGATGGAACCGGTGACGGTCTCTCTCTTCTGGACACCGTATCCGACTACCACGACATCATCCAGAGCGAGACTCTCCTCCTGAAGAGTCACAACAAAGGAGCCTCTGCCGGAAACCGCTACTGTCTGGGTCTCGTATCCTAGACAAGACACCTCCAGCTGAGCGTCCGGGCTGACATTTATACTGACTTTTCCCTCAAAGTCCGTCACTCCTCCTTGGACAGAGCCAGCGACAACAACTCCGACTCCGACCAGCGGATTGCCGTCAGAGTCCATTACAGTCACTTTGACGTTTGAAGGTGTCTGCGCAAATAAGGCGGAAGACAGCAGCATCGCTACCATCATTCCAAAGATCATTAGTTTCTTACACCTCATAACAGGATTATTATAGGGTTAGTTTTATCACAAGAGAACGTTTGAACTCAGGCAGCCGGACTACCGGACAGCTTTCATGCTCGGTCCATACGTTATTCCATGGGTCATATATCTCGACCTTGCTTATGGTCTTTCCTTCAGCAAGAGAAGAAAGGTCCACCACCTCATCGGCAAGTGTCTCAGCGGGGACTCCATTCACCCACTCATTCTTCCAGGTGCTTGTGGTATCGCGGCACCATGATATGATGTGCTCCTCACCTGCAAGAGTATAGACTCTCATCCTGCCGATGTCGTTCCTTACTGTCTCAAACGACTCCTTTATAGGATCGATGCCTTTTATCGCCTCTGAGAAACGACCTATCTGATACCATACGTCTACCTTATCTATATAGTGGTCCCAGTGCCAGAGATGTCCGCTGCCGGCAGATCCGCAGAAGAACGGCGCAAAGAGGAAGTCATGAAGCACGGTTCCGAGAGTATCCCTCTCATAAATGCCATGCGGTCCTGTATGGACTGGTTTCACAGCGCCTCCTTCTGCCAAAAGAATCGGTTTTACATGTCCGTATGCCTTCATGTGGGCGATGGCATCGCTGCAGAGCAGGTCAGACGGTGCCGAACAGATTTCAAGCGGCGCACCTTCGTCGATATATCTGTGCACCTGCATGACGTCATTGGACGGCAACTTGTTTATATATTCGTATATATCGAAACTTCTGACGTTGTCAAGAGATCCGAGACTCTGCATCACCAGGTTTTCCGGGAACATTTCATGAACCATGGCAAGCATCTCCACATTCCAATCCTCGATACCCGTAGCCTCGACCGCATTCATTTCATTCCATAATTCCCAGCCGAAGACCGATGGATGGCTGCCGTATCTCTGTCTCAGGTACTCCAGTCTGCGGAGGAACTCCTCCTTACCTTTTTCCGAAGAAATGTATTCCTGCATATCTTCAAAAGGACCGCCGTTGGAAACATGATATGAAGCCTTGACATTCCATTTGTTTCTGCCGGGCTTTATCATACGGAAGCTCTCGATGCACATCTTCACCTTTATGCCATACGCATCCGCAAGCTCCAAAAGCCTGTCGATGTGCGCGATGCTTGTCTCATCCCACACTCCATAACTCTTCTGTATCTCGAAAAAGTCACTGTTGAGCCATACCCTTGCAAAATTTCCTCCGTTCTTATGGAGTTCCTCCATGTAATGCTCCATAAGTTCGACGCTGCTCATGGCAGCGATATTGCAACCGACAGGAATATATGTCTCGCCGTTGGAAAGACAGAAGTAGCGCGGATCATCCTCGCTTACGCGGACGAACGACTCACTGTCGGACATGTTTCCACATGAATTTAAAATCAGTGAAAACGCCAACAGGAACGGGGTTATCAGTTTCGGTTTCATTGCGGTTATTATCTCACTAACAAAGGTATCTCATATTATTTTTCGGCTTTGTAACTGTTTTTACAATATCTGTAACGTTTTCGTCATAGTGTTTTCATCTGTTTTTTATTATATATATATTTGTGAAGAGCCTCTTTCAGACACATAAACCGCATAGTTCCAGAATCTACCATGAACTCAAGAATCTTAAAAGGGATTATCCTTACATCGTTATTGCTTACACTGGCATCTTGCACCAGCAACTGGAACCAGAAAGACATTCAGATTATTCCGGAGCCATCAAGCACCAAGCTCAGACAAGGATATATAAATGTCAGCGGAGCTTCATATTGGATTGACAAAAACATAGACGAAGCCTCCGTAGCATCCATCAGGTCGTTCTTCGACAGGTTAGGAACAGCGAGCTGCTCAGACTGCTTTCTGGCAGAAAGCAAGAGGAACTCCGTCTTCGTATTTGAGACAGATTCCAGCCTCGATACAGAAGCCTACAGGATCGATGCAGGAAGAAAGCAGATCAAGATATACGCCTCCTCCTTCAGCGGTTTCATATACGCAATAGAGACTCTTAAGCAACTTCTACCTGTCGAGATCTATTCCGGACAGTCTGATGACCCAGCATTCTGGTCTGTTCCACGCATCAAGATCGACGACTGCCCAAGATTCCACTATAGAGGAATGCACCTTGATGCAGCAAGGCATTTCTGGAGCGTTGAGCAGGTCAAAAGATATCTTGATATAATGGCCATCCATAAGATAAACACCTTCCATTGGCATCTGAGCGATGACCAGGGATGGCGTGTGGAAATCAAGAAATATCCCGAATTGACAGAAACCGGTTCCAAGAGAAAACACACTGCACTTGGAAGAGGATGGAATAACATTGAATACGACGGCATCCCTTATGAAGGCCACTATACTCAGGAAGATATCCGGGAAGTGGTTGCATACGCCTCTTCAAAAGGCATTACTATCATACCTGAAATAGACCTGCCCGGACACATGCTGGCAGCAATCGCATCCTACCCGGAGCTGGGATGTACAGGAGGTCCTTATGAGGTTTGGGGGCGCTGGGGCATCTCTTCTGATGTCCTTTGTGTAGGCAAGGAAAGTACATTTGATTTCATCGAGGATGTCCTGAGCGAAATCACCAGCCTTTTCCCTTCAAAATACATACATATCGGCGGCGACGAGTGTCCGAAGGTAAGATGGAGAGAATGTGAAGAGTGTCGGGCAAGAATGCAGGAATTGGGACTTGACCCTGACGACCCGATTTCGGCAGAACTGCTGCAGGGTTATGTGACCAACAGAGTACAGAAGTTTCTTGAAGAACATGACAGACAGATCATCGGTTGGGACGAAATCCTTGCGGGAGACATTTCATCAAGCGCAGTCATTATGTCATGGAGAGGAACAGATGGAGGAATTGCAGCCTCTCAGGCAGGCCATGACGTGATAATGGTTCCGAACATATATCTCTATCTGGACTATTACCAGTCACGTAAGATTCAGGAGGAGCCGTTTGCCATCGGTGGTTTCGTGAATGTGGAAAAAGTCTATTCATTCGAACCCTATACAGAAGAAATGACCGAAGAGCAGAAGAGGCATATCCTTGGCGTACAGGCCAATCTTTGGACCGAATATATCGCTGAGGAGGACCACCTGTACTACATGCTTCTCCCAAGGATGAGCGCATTATCAGAAGTGCAATGGTGTAGCGTTGACAACCGTAGCTACCAGCATTTCCTTTACAAGATGACACACATGCTGGAGATCTACAGAACACTGGGATACAACTTTGGAAGACATATTTTCGAAGTCACACCCATCATAGGCGTCGATTGCGAAAAGGGATGTCCGGTTGTCGAACTTACAACTCAGGGCGACGCTCCTATGTATTACACACTTGACGGAAGCATTCCTACTGTTGATTCAACTCCTTACACCGTCCCAGTTTCCGTAAAAGATGGAGAGGTCTTCAAGGCCATTGTGGACAGAACGGATATGGAAACCAAGGTATTCAGCCAGAACTTTGTAAGACACAAGTCTATGGGCAAGAATATAACAATGAGGACGCAGCCTTCCCCTATGCATGCTGCCGGGCTTCCGGGAAGTCTTGTGAACGGAGTCGTGAACGAGGGAGAAAATGCGGGCGGAGGCGAATGGATGGCATGGTACGGCGATCCTATTGATGTTGTCATAGATATGGCCGGAGAAACTTATGACAGGGTGTCGGTCAGGGCTTTCGTTTCAAAATGGGAAGATCTTTTCCCACCTCTTGGCATTACTGTCTCAACATCCGATGACGGAACAATTTTCAACGAGATAGCCACACTTCCTCTGCCGCAGGAGACAGCTGGCGTTCCAGACGGCGTCAACGCTTATGATGTGACCTTCCCAGAGACATCGGCAAGATTCCTCAACGTTGTAGTCAAGACCGTTCCGGCACTGCCTGAATGGAGCGAAAGGCCTGGAAGACCGGCATATCTGTTCATTGATGAAATAAAAGTTGAATAATTTTAAAAACTATCATATGTTACGAAATCTTATTCTAACACTCGCTGCTCTTCTTGCAGCAAGCAGCCTGTCTGCACAAACCAACACCTGCCCGGTGATTGGAGCACAGGTGTTTATCGAACCTGGCCAGACGGCTGAAGACATCGAAGGGTTCTTTGCAACAATGGAGGAATCCGGCCTGAAAGTGGGCAGAATCCGTATGTTCGGAACACACATGCAGAAAGCTGACGGCAACTGGGATTTTTCTCTCTACGACATCGCTTTTGAAAGCGCCGCCAGACATGGAGTGAAGCTCTTCGCGACTCTTTTTCCAACCACAGACGAACTTAACGACGTAGGAGGATTCAAGTTTCCGAGTTCGGCAGAGCATCTGGCAGAAGTGGAAGAATACACCAGAAAGGTGGTAGAGCACTTCAGCGAGAAGGAAGCGCTGGAATGCTGGGTACTGCAGAACGAACCCGGACTGGGAGGCGTAATGAAGCACGACGCCACACCTATGTCGAGAGAGATATACAGGGCATTCAAGGCAGAGCATCCGGAAGGCCCGGACAGTGATTATCTGGCTCATCCGTTTGAAGATGAAAGATTTACAGTATACTACACCAACTGGTATCTCGGACGTATTGCTGACATAATAAAGGAAGTGGATCCGGAGCACGGAAGACATATCAACCCGCATCAGATACTGCGTACGCTTCCGGAATATGACTTCGTTGCAATGGAAGACTATCTGACTTCTCTGGGATCATCAATGCATGCCAGCTGGCATTTCGGAGATTTCAGCCGCAATGAGTATCCTTTGGGCGTAGGAGTCATGTCAGACATCATAGCAACATCTGCAGGAAAGAATCCTTGGTGGATTACAGAAATGCAGGGAGGCCCTGTGACAGCAAGCGGAAACAAGATTCTCTGCCCATCATCTCTGGAAACAAAGCAGGCAGTATGGACCGGTATCTTCTCCGGCACAAAGGGCGTGATGTTCTGGACGCTGAATGCACGTAAAGCAGTAAGGGAAGCAGGAGAATGGGCACTTCTGGATTTTGCCGGGGGCAAATCAGACAGACTGGAAGGTATTTCCGAACTCGCTTCTGTAATCGACAGGGAAAAGGACTTCTTCGATGGAGCAGTACCAGCCAAGTCTGAAGTCTATATTCTTTTCTCCAAAGAATCATTCTGGGTTCTGAATGAAAATGTAGGATTCGGCAAGACAAATGCTGTCAGCCGTTCGGACGGTGCTCTTGCGGCTCCGATGATTGCAGCATATAAATCTCTTTCCGCATCAGGACTTTCGCCTGTGATACAGGATATCGCTTCTTTTGATTTCGACCCTTCGAAAACCGTTGTCCTGCCTAATGTCATGGCTCTTCAGGACAAGGACGTCGAGCGTCTGTGCAAATTCGTAGAAGATGGCGGAACCATGGTGTCCACTGGTATGACATGGTATTATGACGAGACCATGGGCTGCCGTTTCATGGAAAACTCCCCTGTCTACAAGTGCCTTGGAGGCCGTCTGAAGGAATATAGCATAGGCGAAAAGGCTTGGACACTGGATTTCGACGGACTTGACCTTGTAAGCGAACATTGGTCAGGAACAGTCATCCCGACAGATGCAGAGAAGGTGATAAAGGACGAAACCGGCAGACCTATCGCACTTATGAACAGATATGGCAAGGGAACAAGCTGGTGGATTCCGTCAATGGTAGATATAGGAAGCCGAAACAATACTTCAGACCTCGACGAATTCTACCGCATGGCATGTGACGAAGCTGTAAAATCATTTGAATGGAAATTCAATGAGATTCATGATGATGTCTACTCAAGAATCCTGAAGAACGGCGACTCATACATGATGCTTATCGTCAACAAATCTGATGAAACCCATAAAATAAATATGAGCGGAATTGCTTCGAATCCCGCTCATATAGATGGTGAAGGAAAAATATCACGCGGACGGATAACTGTTCCGGCCGACGGTTACATCATCCTTAAATGGAATCAGTGAACCGGAACTATTCTGAACGAATAACCGTATTCATTTTCCAATAGTCTGTATTCCTTGATAGGAGCCGCTTTTGAGCTCCAGCTGTCAATACCTCCTACTCCCGCAATGCAATGGTCCACGTTGATTGTCAACAGGCCTTCATGCGGGAGTTCGTTTATATGCTTGGCCTGCTCAAGGACTGCCTCCGAGAACGGCCATACGGACATATTCAGGTAATTCTCGTCCGACACGAACTTCACTCCGGCAGCATTGCTCTTTCTTGCTGTAAGCCAACGTACACCTGTCCTGTTGCCGGTCTCCTGCGGCATGACATAATTGAAGCGCATATCATCAGCATTCAGGCTGTAGACTCCAAGGAAGGCGCCTGCATTTCTGTCAGGATAGTTTTCAAACTCTCCGTTGCCGAAATAGGTAAGAGCGGACATGGCGGCAGGGACCTGGGTCTGCATACCCACTCTCAAAGGTTCAGGCACATTGTCTGACTTCTTCATCCTGAATTCCACTTCTGCAGAACCGTCATTGTAGAAACTGTACTCAAGATCCACGCAGACGTCATCGCCGACCTTCCTGGTCACGGATACAGTAGAATTATCCACAATCTGCACTATTGTCGAAGTGTATCTTCCGTCAATATCCCTCCAGTATATTATCTTATTATCTGTTCTCCATCCTCTGCGGTCATTATCTGTCTGGGCTCTCCAGAAATGAGGCTTGAGTGCAGATGAAATCAGTTCTGCGCCTTTTGAAGTGAAACCGGTTATATAACCATCGGCCTTGCTGATGATTATCTTTGACTGACCGGCCTGCACAAGGAGGGCATCTCCCTGATCAGTTATCCTCACCTTGTCTGACTTTTCAGATGCAGCAGGTACATCATTCACAAGAATGAACTGCTCCTTGGAATTCACATGACCAGCCTGGGCATAAAGCTGCGCATCCTTTTCCTCTGCATAGACATTCAGCATGTAGGTCTTTCCTGCCTTCTTGCGGAATTCCTTTACCGGTACCTGTACATCTGCACTCTCTCCCGGATTGATTTCAGGCACCGCGATTCCACCCTTCTGGATGATCTTGCCATCCTCCATCAGTTCCCAACGGAAGTTGTATGAAGATGTTCCTGTGTGGAACTTCCTGTTCTTTATAGAAATGGTGAAATTGTCTACAAGAGTGAATTCAAGAGGCTGGAACACATATTTACATGTCCACATTGCCGGCTTCGGAGTCCTGTCAGGATTGAGCAATCCGTTGATGAGGAAATTGCCGTCGTTATGGTCATCCGGTCTTTCAAAGTCACCACCATAGCCCCAGAACATATTTCCTGCGGCGTCATACTCCTCAAGACCCTGGTCAAGCCAATCCCAGATAAATCCTCCGAGCATGCACGGATTACCTCTGATGACATCCCAATATTCCACCATGCCACCCAATGAATTACCCATACAGTGGGCATATTCGCACATCAATATAGGTCTTTCTGCCTGAGGAGTGGAAGCCATATCCAGAAGGTCCTGCTGTGAAGGGTACATTCTGCTGACAACATCCACGAATGCCGGATCACGAGGTTCGTCCTGGGCTCCTTCATAATGAACATATCTTGTAGGATCCGCATCATGAACCCATCCGGCCATGGCTGCATGACATGGACCAGTTCCGGACTCGTTGCCCAACGACCACATTACTATTGACGGGTGGTTTCTGTCACGGAGAACCATTCTTGTCACTCTGTCGGAGAATGAACTCATCCACTGCGGATCGTTGGAGAGTTTGCCTCCTACATCATGTGTCTCTATATTAGCCTCATCTATAACGTAAAGGCCATACTGGTCACACAGATCGAGGAAGAACGGGTCATTAGGATAATGCGACGTCCTTACTGCATTGAAATTGAACTGCTTAAGGAGTTCCACATCCTTTATCATGTCTTCCTTTGACACAGCCTTTCCAGTCTTCGGATTATGGTCATGTCTGTTGGCTCCATAAAGAAGCACCTTCTCTCCGTTTACAAAGAACTCGTTACCTCTGATCTCCACCTGACGGAAACCTACCTTGGTGCTGCGGGCCTCAACCACGTTCTGATCCTGGTCGCGCAGCGCAAGGACGAGGGTGTAAAGCACAGGTGTTTCTGCGGTCCATTTCTCAGGAGCGGCCACATTCATTCCCAGAAGAGAGAAATCGACATTGTCTCGCTGAGGGTAAATCTCATTGAGAATTACAGACACCGGCACAGAAGCCTTCTGCACCAGAGATTTTCCATCCGGTCCATAAAGCAGAGCTTCAACAGTCCAGCCCTCAACTGAAGTATTTCCTGTAACCTTGACACTTGGCCTTATCTGAAGCTGGGCGTCCTTGTATTCAGCGTCAAGAATTGTCCTTACAGCAAAGTCCTCAATATTGACATCCGGAGTGGCAGTCAGAAGCACTTCTCTGTGAATTCCGGACATTCTCCAATGGTCAGCATCCTCCATATAACTGCCGTCAGTCCACTTGAACACTTTGACAGCCAATCTGTTGCCCTCTTTACGAACAACATCGGTGATATCGAATTCACTTGGAAGGCAACTGTCCTCGGCATAGCCTATCAGCTTCTCGTTGAGATAGACATAATAGCCCGAGTACACGCCTCCGAATGATATACGGATATTCTTTCCGTCCCACGAATATGGAAGGTCGAATTCCCTGACATAACAACCTACGGGATTGTCTCTGTCGATATATGGAGGATTGAACGGGAACGGGTAAGGAATATTCGTATAGATGGGATATCCATATCCCTTTCTTTCCCAGCACGAAGGAACATCTATTTCGTCCCATCCGGCAACATCATGACTGAATTTCTCAAAGCCTTCCGGTGCATCCTTAACGTCAGGACTGAAGTGGAATTTCCATTTTCCGTCGAGGCTGAAGGTGTTGGACAGATCTCTGTTACACAAAAGAGCATCATCCACGCTCAGATAAGAATAGGACGTTGCCCTTTGCGGAAGGCGCCCCAAAGCATTTACATGGACATCTTCCCATGGTTCATTTACCTGCGCCTTCGAAGCAAACACACAGGTCAGGAAGGCGATCAACGCCAATGTGAGTGTTTTCTGTTTCATATCCATTCAGATTATTGTTTTTCCGTTTCATTGTGGTGGCGTGCAGAGTAGTGCTCGGTAGGAGGTACGCCGAAATACTCCTTGTAACATTTGGTGAAGTATGAGTGGGAATTGAATCCTACCTTGTACATCACCTCGGACACACGCAGATCCGTACTTGACAGATATTGGGCAGCTCTCTTCAATCTTATGTTTCGTATGAATTCGTTGAGAGACTCTCCTGTAAGCATCTTTATCTTTCTATATACCTGCTGGTACGGATACCTGATCTCTGCGCACAGCTGCTGGATTCCGAAATCAGGATCAGACATATTTTCCTCTACGATCTTCACAAGCTGACGTATGAACTTATCCTCCTGCGAATCGATGACCAGTTCGGACGGAGATGTAAGGAACTCCTTCTTGTAACGGTCCTGCAGCTTCACTCTGTTGTCAAGGATTGCATTCAGTCTTGTCTGAAGCGTCCTGACGCTGAACGGCTTGGTAAGATAAGAGTCCGCGCCGGTCTCATAGGCCTGCTGATGTATGTCATCTGACGTATTAGCGGTCAGAATCACTATCGGAATGTGGCTTGTCAAGGCGTTATCCCTGACCTTCCTGCATAATTCAAGTCCATTCATTCCGTTCATCATCAGGTCAGTCAGTATGATATCAGGAAAAACATCCTTTATCATTTCCAATCCCTGTCTGCCATCTGTGGCGGTATATACATCATAGTGCGTGTCAAGAATCATACGCAGGAAATGAAGCATGTCCTGGTCATCCTCAACTACAGCTATCTTCGGTCTGCTTTCATTGGTATGTGATGTCATTACAATCTTCGGCTCCTCTTCAACACTGACCTTCTCCTCAGCCTCAACAGCGTCAGACTTCAGATCCATTGGGATACAGAACCGGAAGGTCGAGCCTTCTCCAAGCATACTGCTTACCGAGATGGATCCCTCATGGAGTTCAGCATAATCCTTGGCAATGACCAGTCCGATGCCGGAACCCTTCATTGATTCATAAGGCGCATGGTTTCCGTTTTCCTGATAAAACCTCTCGAACACAAGTGAAAGATTCTCCGGGCGGATTCCACATCCTGTGTCAGACACAGACACTTCTATATACTTCCTTCCGTCGGCACTGCCCTTCGTCTGACGCAGATGCACTGTTATCATTCCTCCTTCAGGGGTGAACTTTATCGCATTGGAAATAAGGTTGAAAAGAATCTTCTCATACTTCCTCTGATCAAGCGACATCATCAGGGACTCTGTTTCCGAATAGAATTCATAGGAAATGTTCCTGTTCTCGGCCTTGGCTCTGAAACTTTCCGCCAACTGCCTTGTGTAAAGAACTACATCCATCTCGGTCAGACTCAAGGTAAGTTTGCCGGATTCTATCTTCCTGAGGTCCATGATCTGGTTTATGAGATCCAGCAATCTGTCTCCATTCTGCTTTATTATATTCAGCTGTGACAGGGACACCGGATCATCGATGGATTCCATGAGAGACTCGACAGGCCCCTGGATCAGAGACAACGGCGTCCTGAACTCGTGGGAAATGTTGGTAAAGAACTGCATCTTCATTTCATTCAGCTTCTCTACCCTGACATTCCTTTCCTGCTCCTCCTTCAATTCCGCCCTGATTCTCAATCTGGACCGTACCATGAAATATATACCCAGAAGAAGAAGTGCTCCGGTCATGAAATATAAAATAAACGCCACGGTTGAAGCATACCAAGGAGGTGTTATTATAATTTCAAGTGAGATTACTTTTTCCGAACTGACGCCATCGGAGTTGGCTCCCTTGACCAGGAAACGGTATGATCCCGGTTTCAGGTTGGAATAAGTCGCCCAATTGTTTCTGCCGCTTGCCGAAGACCATGTCTTGTCATGATTTTCAAGCATGTACTGATAACTGTTGCTGTAAGACGAAATATAATAAGGAATGGTGAACCTGATTCTGAAGCTGTTCTCGTTATATTTCAACCGGACCTCTTCCCGGGAAGTGACATAGACATCCCTGGTGTCAGGATGATCTTCGTCAACTGTAGAGATGAGTTTGAAACCCGATATGACGGCAGACGGAGCGACGCTGTTGACAGAGATTTCTTCCGGTCTGAACCTTAACACAAAACCGTTACCGCTCATATAGATATGACCATCATGTCTGCATACACTGTTATGTATGAGTTCCCTGATTCCCAGTTGTTCCTGAAGGCTGCACACAATACGTTCTTCAGTTTCTGCATTATACTTGATAAGATGGTTTGCAGTTGCAATCCACATTACTCCACTTTCATCCTGGGTGATTGTTCTTATTGATCTTGAAAAATAGAAGTCTTCTTCAAAATTCCTTACCTCACCTGTCTTTGAAGATATAATGGATAAGCCCAGATCAGTTCCCACCCAGATATTGTTATCCTTGTCGGCAAAGAGACTATAAATTCTGTTGCTGGCAAGGCCTGATGCCTCGTCATATTGTCTTGTAGAACCCTCTGCCCCCCCCATGCGGATAAGGCCGTCTCCCATTGTTCCGACCCACAGGACATCATCATGGTCGACACACAAATACGGGACGCTGGTATTGCCTTGAGAGAGGTACTGAGACAGGTCTACCGGCTCAAGAAGAAGCTCCTTGCCCTGATTTTCCGACACCGTAATGATACATATTCCGTTAGGAATGTTTGCTATGATTCTACCAGATGAATCCTCCTTTATATCATATATATACTTGAAGGTCACATTATTTCCTCCGACATTGACAAAACGTTTCCTTGCATTGTCATAATACAGCAGACCGTTGTTGGTGCCGACCCAGATTCTTCCTGATGCATCCTGATGAATCCTCTTTATGATGTCATGGGTAAGTCCGTCCAGTTTTCCTAAACGTCCCGTCGGTTTCAGCTTGTCGTTACACATCATGATACCTTTCTGGGTCGCAAACCAGAAACCATAACCCTCCACTCTGGAAATATCGTTGACCAGCTCTTCGTTTTTGTTGCTTCCTACATATCTGATTTCGACAGGCATTCTGTTTCTATCCAGCTTTGAGAGTCCCATCGTGGTCACAATCCAGATTATACCACTTTCATCCTCAAAAAACTGCCTCACATAATTACTCGGCAGATACACATCATGCTCTGAGCCCGCACCGACAGACGAGAACTTTCGGGTGGTAATATTGAAAAGAGACAATCCATTGGCAGTGCCAAGAAGCAGATTGTCGTCATCATACTTGATTATACAACAGACATCGTTATCACAGATCCTGCTGTTGGACATATCATATGAGTTTATGATGCGTCCATCAAGGTCTATGATAGTGAAACCTTTAGATGTTGCAAGGTAGACATGATCAGGATCGTCCGGATGAAGATATATAGACTCTATATAATTGTTCTGCGAGGAATTTACGTTTGCGTAGAACGGCTCGAATACTTTCGTGTCGGCAGAATACCTCCACACACCGTCGAAGGAGCCTATCCAGAGGTTGCCTCTGACATCTTCGACTATGCTGGTTATCTCGTTTCCTAGAGTGTTGCCTGGATTGTTTATAAGCACAAAATGTTCAAGTTTGTGACCTTTTCTGTCATAGCGGATTATTCCCTGGGAGGTTCCTATCCACATCGCTTTTTCATTGTCCTCATGAAAAGCGAACACTCTCTGGGTGCCGAACCTGTTGCCTGTGTCAAGTTCATCCGACAGCACCTCAAGAGTTCCGTTCTCTATATCAAATACTGATATTCCTTTTTCAGTTCCTATCCAGAGATTGCCCTCCGAGTCCTCATATATGCAGTTGATCCATGATGAGTTCAGTCCGGAATCAGCAGATCGGGTGTGCCGGAAGACATCAAACTGTGACCCGTCATATCGGTTGAGGCCTTCGTCCGTACCGAACCACATCAGACCGTATTTATCCTGAGCGATACATCTTACATAATGACTGGACAGACCGTTTTGAGTCGTGACATTCTCAAAGACGAATTGTGGATATGCTTTAAGACCGGTACCACTGAGAACAGTCAATACCAGCAGTGTCAGAATCATGATGTTTTTTCTCATTTCGTTGACATTTTCTCAAAGTTACACTTTGAAGTCCATATTTCAATCAGTTGACCGACGCAAATTGAATTTGTTATATCTTTTCATGAAATTTTGACAAAAACACTGTCGGTAATTTCTCTGCTTGAAAACAAAGTTTTAATAGATTTGCAAAAAAAGCGAAGGCTATGAACATGAAAAATTTATCAAGAATCCTTTTATCAGCAGTTCTGGTACTGTCAACAACCAGTTGCACAGCTGCTGAAGCGGAAGTCTGCGAGATGTGCGGAAGGGCTGTCTGCGTATGTAATGGAGTTGTGAATCCTGAAGAACCGAAGGATCCGGAAGAGAACAACGGTACTGAAAAACCGGCTCCTGTGCCTACCGGTAGCAATTTCGTGACATTGAGAAACGGAAGGATGACGGCTCCTGACGGAACTGAAGTCCGCCTTTGGGGTGTCAATTTCCAGACCCCTATTTCATGGGAATACAACAGGCTGAAAAATGTGGGAATAGCCAAGACAGCCGCGAGTCTGAATCAAGTAGCCATGAACAACATGGAAGACCTCCATATGGTAGGAGTCAATCACCTCAGATGCCATCTTACTCCTTCTGATCTTACTGACGGTAACGGAAACCTTCTGGAGAACTCTGTTTATCTGGATGCTCTGGACTATATGATTGCAGAAGCAGAAAAGAGAGGCATGTATGTAACATTCGCCTTCCTCAACCACATGGGACAGTATGGAACAGGCGGTGCTTGGATCGGAAAAGAAAGAAACACATGGCTCCAGGATCCTTTTGTAGTGGAGTGTACAGAGAGATATCTGAAGCAGTTTGTAAATCATGTAAACAAGTACAACGGCAAGGCATATAAGAACACCGAGTGCATTGCTTACTGGGAGCTTATCAACGAGCCGGACATGATGTCATATAGTGAAATCCAGTCAAATCAGGCATGCAATAAGGTATATCAAGACTGGCTTTCCACAAACGGCAAGAGCGACAACGACGACAGTTATGCTGAGTTCAGGACTTATACAGTACGCGAATATATCAACAGTATGATGCAGCTCATCAGGAATGAGGGTGACAACCATCTTGTATGCTGGGGATTGAACTGGCACCGATACATGAGAGGAAATGAGGATATATTTGACGGAGTTTCCGCATCAGATGCCGATCTGGTTGCTTTCTGCAACTATCCCGGACAGGACCTTGCTGGACAGAACTACTGGGATAAAAGAAACGACTTCACCACCACAGACTTTTCTTCATGGTTCAAGGATTACAGAAATGACGAGACTGGTTACGGATGGGCTTTGACTGACAAGTTCGCATCCAAGGGCAAGGTCGTTTATGAGTTCGAGACATTCTTCAACCAGAGTGCTTACATGTATCCTATCCAGGCTACATACTTCAGGTCATTCGGCGTACAGTCTGCAAGCATGTGGACTTACACATTCAATGAAATTGCTCAATACTTCGGAGGTTCTCATTATCTGAATGTAAGGACAACTCCTGGCAAGATGGCGGCATTCCTGGTAGCTCAGCAGATTTTCCGCAATGAGGATCACCTTACAGGATTCTCATCATCACCTAATGAGCAGACTGGAACCAACTATGCAATTTCCAAGACAAGAAACGGAGCTGTGTGGTCATCAGCAGACACATTCATACATTCATGCGAAATCAATGACGGTTGGAATCCGCTTCCACCGGCAGAAACTGTAAAGCATATTGTGGGTTACAAGAGTTCTCCTCTGGTAAGTTACACCGGTACAGGATTATACTTCATTGATGATGAAGGTGATGAACTTAAGATTACACTTCTTCCAAACGTCGAGGTCAAAGGAGACATCTTCACCGGCGCGACATACGGAACAGAAAAGACCAAGCTTGACACTGCGACCAAGAATGAAATCAGCATCAACCTCCCAGATTGGAAAAACACCCCTATAACCCTTTACAAGATAGGTGAGGACGGCAGCGAGAAGTCTATGGGCAACATGACCGGTCTTGCAACTCTTAAACTTCTCCCTGGTAAATATATAGCCAGAAGAAGATAATTCCTGGAGACACAAAACGAGCGGGTGAACAGTAATGTCACCCGCTCGTTTTGTATATTGCAATATTATTGTACTATTCCTTGCAGCAGCGCACTGAGTTGCCTGAAGTTCTTGGCAGCATTGCACTTCCAAAGACAAAGGCTCCTTCTGCCGGTGTGTAATAGTAGAAATTCAAGCCATACACTTGAGCGGTTTTACATGAGGTCGCAGACCAGTAGTAGCCCTCTCGTCCTACTGCGTAAAAACTGAGGTCGATTGCGCTGATACCTCCGGCACAAGGATACCAAGTATCCACGCCAGCATTCTCAGCAAGCACAGTGAACCCACCCAACCTACTATCCTCAACAGGATATGGATAAAGTGTCAGTTGCTGATAATAATCATTAGGTTTGTCCGGATCAGGGAAGATATTTTCACGTGAGATTGGTCCGTTCTCAGGAAGACCGGCCAACGCCCATATACCATCAGGACCTCCGTCAGGTACTCGCCATCCTGGAGGGCATGGGTCATATTTAGTCTTCTCGGACATCCAGCGGCTGTCATCATATTTTCCGTCAGATGCAGGATAAAGCCAGTCAACGAAACCATTCGACTCCTGGATAAGGAAAGTCTGAGGGTTCCGAGTCGCATACCGGATAGTACCCTTTTCCTGGGTGGCAACATCGAGGAATGATTTACTGGTAGTCGCAACACCTGTTGAACCATCAAGATTGGCTGATCCCGGGAACGGATCCTTTCTTCCCCACTGATAGAGAAGTCCGAATCCCTTTGCGTCTCCTTTCACCATGGAAAGGGCTCCGAGGTTTCTGTCCATCATGATTCCGGCTTCATTTGCATAAACATGCTCTTCCGGCTGAGAAGACAAGAGCCAGATATGCCAGCTCCACAGAATCTCTCCGTCACTGTTCTTTGCTGCAATCAGGGCATTTCCCTCCTTGAAGTCGGCTGGTACATTGAAGATGGCATAATCATCCTTGTACCATGTAGCGGAAATAAGCTCACAAGCACGAGGAGCGGTTGCTGTACCGAAACTCTCCCAAAGGACATTGACAGTCGCAACTTCTCCCACATGTTCAGTGCTGTTACCCTGAACTGCCTTGAACTTGTAAAGTCCTGAACCTGTCACGATATAACTGTTTGATGAACCCGCTGCAGAAAGGTCTGTTGCAGCAGATGCGTCCAATTCACCGAATGCATCCGAATAAGGATCCATGGTAGTGAATTTCTTGGTTTCCTTCGGAACTTTCCTGTTGCCCTGTGAGACATAGCAGGCATAATAATATGTAGTTCCCTCATCAAGACCAGTGATTCTGTGAGAGAAATTTCCCTCATCGTCTACATCAAGAGTGTTTTCGATCACATCCGACGAGAAATCAGGAGTACTAGAGAACTTGACACCGACTCCCAGGACTCCCTTTGTGTTTTCATCAAGGTGGATCTGTCCGCTGATTGTCACTTCATTATGCTGAAGGTCAGAAATTTCCGAATCCACTTCTACATCGGCTGTTGTAAATTTGGCAACATCAGAAAGTTCATACTTGCCATGGTGATAAACATAAGTGGAGTAGTGATAAATGTTAGAGAACACAAGGCCGTCTATCGTCAAGGTATGTGTACCATTGACAGGGTTCTCAATCACAACTCTCTTGGCGTTAGTAGTGGTGAACCTCGGAGAAGTGGAATACATGATTCCGGCTCTGAAGCTCTTTCCTGCGTCCGGATTTACTGTCAGATCACACGAAAAGGTAACTGAGGTTGGCGTTGATGACTCAACGGTGGCAACAAGGTTTCCAGCAGACTCGAGGTCCTGGGAACCTTCTGTGCCTTCTGGCTTAGTGCAGGCAAAAACAACTGCCATTGCCGCTGCGGCACAAATTAAATGCTTGATCATCATTTTCATATTATTTTGATTACTTGCGTTCTGCTTTAGATTCGAGGAAAAGTTCATCCATCTGCTCCTGATCGATGTACGAAGGAGAGTCGATCATCACGTCGCGGCCCTGGTTGTTCTTCGGGAATGCGATATAGTCGCGGATTGTCTCCTGGCCTCCGAAGAGAGAGCATACGCGGTCAAAACCGAAGGCAAGACCACCATGCGGCGGAGCGCCGAACTTGAATGCATTGATGATGAAGCCGAATTTATACTCTGCGTCTTCCTTAGAGATGCCGAGAACCTCGAACATGCGCTCCTGCATTGCAGCCTCATGGATACGGATAGATCCGCCACCGAGCTCTGTTCCGTTAAGAACGAAGTCATATGCATTTGCACATACCTTTTCGAGGTCTTCCTTCTTGTCACTGTAGAAAAGTTCAAGGTGCTCAGGCTTCGGCGCTGTGAACGGATGGTGCATGGCGTAGAAGCGCTGTGTCTCGTCATCCCACTCCACAAGAGGGAAATCAACCACCCAGAGAGGTGCGAAATTGAACGGATCACGAAGACCGAGGCGGTTACCCATCTCTATACGGAGAACTCCGAGCATGTTCTGAGTCTTTCTCTTGGCTCCGCACATTACAAGAAGCATATCTCCCTTCTTCGCTCCTAGACGGTCAGCAACAGCCTGAAGCTGCTCCGGAGTATAGAACTTATCAATAGATGACTTGATCGTACCATCCTCGTTGAGCTTGATATATACAAGACCCTTGGCTCCTACCTGAGGTCTCTTCACCCACTCTGTGAGTTCGTCAATCTGCTTGCGGGTATAGTTTGCTGTTCCCTCAACATTGATGGCGCCGATATAATCCACTCCGTCGAATACAGAGAAACCATATCCCTTAACGAGGTCGGTGATCTCATGGATCTTCATGTCGAAACGGATATCCGGCTTGTCCGATCCATAGAAATCCATAGCGTCATACCAGCTCATGCGTGGGATGCGCTCTGCTATCTCCACATTGAGAACGTTCTTGAAGAGAGTTCTCATCATACCCTCGAATGTGTTGAGTACATCCTCCTGCTCTACGAATGACATCTCGCAGTCAATCTGAGTGAACTCAGGCTGACGGTCAGCGCGAAGGTCCTCGTCACGGAAGCAGCGTACAATCTGGAAGTAACGGTCGTAACCGGCAACCATAAGGAGCTGCTTGAATGTCTGAGGAGACTGTGGAAGAGCATAGAACTGACCAGGGTTCATGCGTGACGGAACCACAAAGTCACGTGCTCCCTCCGGAGTAGACTTGATGAGATATGGAGTCTCGATCTCAAGGAAGTTCTGAGCATCGAGGTAGTTACGCACTTCGTGAGCGATCTGGTGACGGATCTTGAGGGCCTTCTGAAGAGGATTTCTACGAAGGTCAAGATAACGATACTTCGCTCTGAGTTCCTCACCGCCGTCACTCTCATCCTCAATTGTAAATGGAGGTGTGTTGGCCTTGTTGAGGACCTTGATCTCGCTCAAGCTGATCTCAATGTCACCAGTAGGCATCTTAGGGTTCTTGCTCTGACGCTCGATAACCTCACCTGTTACCTGAAGCACCCACTCGCGGCCAAGGCTTGACGCAGTCTCGACAAGCTCTGCTGCAGCGTGTGCGTCAACCACAAGCTGAGTGATGCCGTAACGGTCTCTGAGGTCCACGAATGTCATGCCGCCAAGCTTCCTTGACTTCTGTACCCATCCCGCCAGGGTAACTGTCTGGCCTACATTTTCAATGCGGAGTTCACCGCAGGTATGTGTTCTGTACATATTACGTATGTTTATTTTCGACTAAAATCTGACAAAAATACTAAATAAATATAAATTTACGCTACTTTTGTAGATATAAACATTGTTGTATGAAGAAGATAATGATTTTAGTGGCACTTTTTGCCTTCGGCATCATATCAGCCCATGCCGGTAACCCGTATGAATCAAGAACATATACATCCTCTGACGGAGTTGTATTGAACTACAGGGCTCTTGATCCTGAGACCGTTGAGCCTAAAGAAAAATATCCGTTGGTAATCTTCATGCACGGTGCGGGAGAAAGAGGCAATGACAATGAACGACAGCTTGTACACGGAAGCCAGATGTTTCTGAATCCGGCAAACAGGGATAAATTCCCTGCATTCGTCATCTTTCCTCAATGCCCCGAAAATGATTATTGGGCATATACAAAGCGTCCCGACTCATTCTTCACAATGAAGACAGAAGATGAGATAACCCCTATCCTCAAATCCGTCAAAGAGCTGATTGACACATACTTGACCAATCCTGCCGTTGACAGGTCAAGGGTATATATCATGGGACTTTCGATGGGAGGAATGGCTACCTATGACCTTGTCTCGCGTTTCCCTGAAATTTTCGCGGCAGCAATTCCTATCTGTGGTGCAGCCGACAACGAAAACCTGTCAAAAGTCAAAGGCGTAAAATGGAGAATCTACCACGGCGACGCCGATGATGTAGTGCCTGTAACGTGCTCACGTCTGGCATATGCTGCACTGAAAAAGGGCAATGCTGACGTGGAATATTTTGAGTTCCCGGGATGTAATCATGGAAGTTGGAATCCTGCATTCAGTCAGCCTGATTTCATGGAGTGGCTGTTCAAGCAGAAGAAATCCAGAAAATATCTGAAATAAATATGGAAGTAAGAGCAAAGAAGGCCCTGGGCCAGCACTTTTTGACAGACCTGTCCATTGCGCAGCGTATTGCTGACGCCCTGCTGGTACCATGTCCGGGGTTGGATACGCAGTATGGGACCGGTAATCCGATGCCGGCACTTGAAGTCGGTCCCGGAATGGGTGTGCTGACTCAGTATGTACTGCAGAGACCTGAAGTGGATTTGAGAATGGTAGAGATTGATACTGAATCCGTTGACTACCTGCTTGTGCACTTCCCTCAGGTCAATGGAAAACTTATTGAAGCTGACTTTCTGAAGTTGAAGCTTGAGTCGTTCTTCCCGGATAAATTCTGTGTCATCGGAAACTTTCCTTACAACATCTCATCACAGATCTTCTTCAAGATCCTTGATTACAAGGAGCAGGTGCCGCAGGTTGTGTGCATGATTCAGAAGGAGGTAGCCGAGCGCATTGCAGAGAAGCCCGGTACCAAGACATATGGCATCCTATCTGTCCTGCTGCAGGCGTGGTATGATATCGAATATCTGTTCACGGTTGGAGAAGGTGCATTCAATCCTCCGCCAAAGGTAAAATCAGCAGTCATAAGACTCGTGCGCAACTCACGCACCTCGCTTGGCTGTGACGAAGTTCTCTTCAAGACTGTCGTAAAGACCGGCTTCAACCAGCGCCGCAAGACTCTGCGCAACTCCTTGAAGCCGCTTATCCGTGCAAAAGCCGACCGTCTCGGCTGGAACGAGGAGCAGTTGGCAGAGTTTATCGCAGATCCTGTGTTTGAACTTCGTCCTGAACGCCTTGGTGTCGAGGATTTCATCGCACTGACCTTAAAGCTCGCCTAATTAGCGTTAAATGTAACTTGCTATATATTAGCTAATTAAGACATTAATATACAAAGACTTACAACAAACACCACAATAAAACCATGAAAGTACTGCTAGTAAACGGAAGCCCTCACAAGGAGGGATGCACATACACTGCCCTTCTGGAAGTAGAGAAGGAGCTTCACGCAGAAGGTATTGAAACTGAAATGATATGGCTCGGCGTGAAACCTATATCCGGATGCCTCGGTTGCGCACAGTGTATCAAAAGGGGGCCGAACGGGGAAAAGCCATCGCTCAGATGTTTCATGAATGACGGCGTGAACGAGTTCCTTGACAAAGCTGAGCAGGCAGACGGATTCGTGTTCGGAAGCCCTGTACACTATGCGGCTCTTTCCGGAGCACTCACTTCCTTCATGGACCGTGCGTTCTACGGCAAGGGAAAGGTATTCCGCTACAAGCCGGCAGCAGGTATAGTAAGCGCCCGCAGAGGCGGCACGACAGCAGCATTCGACCAGATCAATAAATATTTCACAATATCGTCGATGCCTGTCGTTTCTTCCAAATATTGGAACATGGTGCACGGCAATACCCCTGAACAGGTGCTTCAGGATGAAGAAGGCATGCAGGTCATGCGTGAACTCGGACGCAATATGGCATGGCTGCTCAAATGTATTGAAGCAGGCCGCGCAGCCGGAGTCCCTGACCCTGTCAAGGAAAAACCGGTAATGACCAATTTCATCCGATAGATTATCTTACAATAATCCCTATAGCTACCTGCTATAGGGATATATATTATTTATCCGAAAAGACGATCTGACCGTCATGTACGTTGACTTCTATTACTGAGTCTCGTCTGACGCGGCCGTCGAGCACGGCCTTAGCCAGAAGATTCACCAATTCCTTCTGCATGAGGCGTTTGATAGGGCGGGCACCGTAGGCCGGTTCGTAACCTTTGGTACTCATGTAGTCTTCAAACTCTGTTGTAAATTCGATGACCACACCATTTTCCTCAAGTTTTTCCTTGAGCGATCTCATCTGCATTCTGAGAATCTCCCGGATATCAGACTGGGACAAAGGCTCGAACATCAGCACTTCATCGATTCTGTTGAGGAACTCAGGGCGAACCGTACGTTTAAGCACATCCAGAACCTCGTCCCGACACTCAGCCAACATCGTTGACCTGAGGGCATCATCATCCAGAGGAAGCCTATCCATGAATGCCTGAATGATGTCCGCTCCGACGTTGGATGTCATGATAAGGATGGTGTTCTTAAAGTCCACAGTACGTCCCTTATTGTCGGTAAGACGTCCGTCATCGAGAACCTGGAGCAGAATATTGAACACGTCAGGATGGGCCTTTTCGATTTCATCAAGAAGCACGACCGAATATGGCTTACGTCTTACAGCCTCTGTCAGCTGACCTCCTTCATCATATCCGACATATCCCGGAGGCGCACCGACAAGACGGCTCACCGAATGTCGTTCCTGATACTCGCTCATATCTATTCGCGTCATCATGTTTTCGTCGTTGAACAGGAATTCTGCCAAGGCCTTGGCCAATTCTGTCTTACCGACGCCCGTAGTTCCCATGAACAGGAATGAGCCGATAGGTCTCTTTTCGTTCTGAAGACCGGCACGAGACCGACGTACAGCATCAGAAACAGCCTCTATGGCGGAATTCTGTCCGACAACGCGTTTATGAAGCTCTGCCTCCATGCGCAACAGTTTTTCACGCTCGCTCTCAAGCATGCGTCGAACAGGAATTCCAGTCCACTTAGACACCACTTCAGCGATATCCTCTGGGGTCACAGCTTCTGTAATGATCGGATCCTTGATCTGCTTCTGCCTTTCTGTCAACTGGTCTATCCTGGCCTGAGTCTCGGACATTTTGGCATAACGGATTTCCGCCACCTTGCCGTAGTCTCCTACCCTCTCGGCGTTATGAGCTTCTATCTTATAGTCCTCCATCTTCTGACGGGCAAACTGAAGTTCCGACAGTATCTCCTTTTCTTCCTGCCATTTCTTGCCGAGCTCATTACGCTGACGATTCAGTTCCTTGAGTTCTGACTTGATCTTATCCACCTTGAGGGAAACTCCTTCACGCTTGATGGCCTCACGTTCGATCTCGAGCTGACGGATACGGCTGTCAAGTTCAGCAATCGGCTCCGGAACGGAATTCATCTCCAGCCTCAACTTCGATGCGGCCTCGTCGACCAGATCGATCGCCTTGTCAGGCAAGAAACGGGTAGTAATATATCTATGTGAAAGTTCAACCGCTGCTATCAGAGCATCATCCTCGATACGCACCCTATGGTGATTCTCATAACGCTCCTTGAGTCCACGCATGATTGAAATGGAAGCGGCAGGAGTCGGTTCGTCAACCATAACCATCTGGAAACGACGCTCCAGAGCCTTATCCGTCTCGAAATATTTCTGATACTCGTCAAGTGTCGTAGATCCGATGGTCCTGAGTTCTCCTCTCGCCAATGCAGGTTTAAGGATATTTGACGCGTCCATCGCTCCGGATGAGCGTCCTGCTCCTACCAGGGTATGAATCTCATCAATGAACAGGATCACCTCACCTTCACTTTCCACGACCTCTTTTACAACACCCTTGAGTCGCTCCTCGAATTCTCCCTGATATTTAGCTCCCGCGATCATTGCGCCCAGGTCAAGAGAATATATCATTCGGCTTTTCAGATTTTCCGGCACATCACCATCTACGATTTTCTGGGCGATTCCCTCTGATATTGCAGTCTTGCCGACTCCGGGCTCTCCGACCAGAATCGGATTGTTCTTGGTCCTTCTGCTCAGAATCTGCAGAACTCTTCTTATTTCCTCATCCCTTCCTATAACCGGATCCAGTTTTCCCTGGGCTGCCCTCTCGTTGAGGTTGACAGCGAATCTGTTAAGATTCTCAAACTTATTTTCTGCCATGACTGTTTGGTTTTATCGTTCCACTTATGCCTTCGATCAATTTAGACGGGTAGCCACAATGCAGTAATAGCCGTCTGCTCCGAAGAACAGACGGCTATAGGTCAAATTATATTCCAAACGTGGTTTACTGACAAATTGTCAGCACGAACTCAGACTACTGAAGTGTATCCTCTACTGCCTCTGGAGCGAAGTCTGGAGTTGCAACTTCTTCAGTAAGCTCAGTCTCAGCTCTCTCAGAGAAGTTTGAAGCACCCTTTGAGGAACCTGTTGAGAATGATGTTGCTATAGAGACTACGAAAATGAATGCCACGAGTCCCCAAGTGATCTTCTCAAGGATGTCTGTAGTCTGGCGAACACCGAAAGTCTGGTTACCTGCTGCGAAGTTGCTTGCAAGTCCACCGCCCTTTCCGTTCTGAAGCAACACGATGAGTGTCATCAGTACGCTGGCGATAAGTGCAAGTACAGTCAGAATTGTGAATAATGCGTTCATAGTTATATCTATTCTAATTTAATTCTTCGATTTTTTGAATAAGGGTTGCAAAGTAAGCACTTTTTTCCGGATATGCCAAAATTAGTTTTGAATAAATAAGCTTTGCCTGCTCATAATATCCCTGTTCGGCATATATCTGCGCCAATGTCTCGGTGTAAAGCCCCAGATCTTCTGATGTTCCTTCCGATTGTTCCGGCTTCTCCCTGCGAGCCTTGGCAGCATATCTGGAGAAGACATTATCTTCTGAACTACGCACCTGATCGTAATCTTCCTGAGAGAAATAATCACCAACCCCGGCATAGACTTTACGCTTCTCGGAAGAAGGTTCATCCTGCTTATCTTCAGATATATAGGATTTGAGAAGTCTCTCTATGTCCGCATCAGTCCAATCATGAGCGACACCTTCTCTTGAGACTTCGGCAAGCTTCTCCCTTGCGCTGATATACATGGCGGCATCGGCATATTGAGACATATCCCAGCTGTCGCCCATGTTTCTCATTCTCCTGCAAAGCTCCTTTCTGGCACCGCCAAACCATGGATACAGGTTCACGACACCGACAAGCTCATCGAGATTCAGTTTTCTTATATCCATATATCCCATAGCCTACCACCTTGCTACCGTTGCATTAAAGATATCCTCGCAGAGCTGCTCGACAATCTGTTCGCAAAGCTCAGCCTCAACCGCATCGAGGGATGTCATCGCATCGAAGTCCGCGTACGCAGAGAATGACTTGTCTGCAAAGTCATCTTCAGGATACTTCCTGTTTGTGAAGCTGATCTTGATGTTTACTGTGAGACGGTTCTGTGCCGCCTCTTCGTTTGCGGTCACCGCTGTAGCCTTTACATCATACCCTGTAACCTCTCCGACAATCTCAAGGTCACCTTCAACATCCACAAGTTCGAGTTTGGTAAGTCTGATGAACTTCTCCTGAAGCGCCTCTGTTATCTGGTTGCTCAACGAAGGATTGACCTTCAGCGCTTTATACTCAAAGTAATTTACCGTGATGGACTTCACGTCAGGCTGAATCGATGTTCCTGTAAAAGAATATATTCCACACGAGTGCACAATGAGCGCTGTGACCGCCAATGATGCAACCACCAGAATCGAGCTTAATATTTTTTTTGTCATACTCATTTGATCTGCTTTAACTTTCTGTAAAGTGTCCTCTCCGATATTTCCAGTTCAGCGGCGGCAGCCTTCCTGTTTCCACCATGTTTGCGCAAGACTCTTTCTATCAGATCCAGACTCGCCTCCTTGATTGAAGACACCTCCTCCTTTTCAGTAATGACTTCCTGTTCCTCTGGATCCTGTTCTTCGGGCTCCTCGACATAACTTGTCCCCGAAACCGGCCACTCACCCGTTTTTTCCTGCTGGGGAGGCGCGATTGCCTGTGAAGAACCTCTTCCTAATCCTGCCTTCGCAACGATTTCTTTCAGATAATCAACATCCTGCTTCAATTGGAACAAAGTCCTGATTATGGCTTCCCTTTCACCAGTTTCAAACTTATCCTGCATCTGTACCGTTGCCGGGAGAAGATTCGGCTCTTCCTTAGGAATGTATCTGGCGAGTACCGCCGTGTCGATGAGACACTTGTCAGAGCCGGGAACAATCCTGGAAGATTCCAGTGCGGAAACTGTTTCGGCAACGTTCTTCAACTGTCTGATATTGCCCGGCCATCTGTACTTGCGCAGCATGATTGAAGCATCTTCGGTCAGCGAAACCTTAGCCATACCATACTTTGCAGAAAAGTCCGAAGCAAATTTACGGAAAAGCAGGTTTATGTCACCCGGACGCTCACGCAGGGCCGGCATTGTAATAGAGACTGCATTCAATCGATAATAAAGGTCCTCTCTGAATTTTCCCTTTGAAACAGCATGAAGAAGATTGACATTGGTTGCCGCTATGACCCTGACATCTGTCTTCAATACCTTTGAAGAACCCACCCTTATGAATTCTCCGGTCTGAAGCACACGAAGCAGTTTTGCCTGTGTGGCTATAGGAAGTTCTCCGATCTCATCCAGAAAGAGCGTTCCGCCGTCAGCCTCCTCGAAATATCCCCGGCGCATTTCAGACGCTCCTGTAAAAGAGCCCTTTTCGTGTCCAAACAATTCAGAATCAACGGTTCCCTCAGGGATAGCTCCACAGTTGATGGCAAAATATTTTCCTCTTCTGCGCGGACTGTTCTGGTGAATTATCCTGGGAATATTCTCTTTTCCAACTCCACTTTCACCGGTAACAAGAACGGTTATGTCCGTCGGAGCCACTGCAACAGCAATCTCCAACGCCCTGTTCAGAGCAGGGTCGTTGCCGATGATATCGTATTTATTCTTTAATGTCTGTAATTCCTGATTTGTCATAACGTGGCAAAGTTACTAAATTTTATAAAATTTTGATTATATTTGCGCGGAATTGGGTTTTGGCCCCACCATAAGCAAATTTTAACCATTAATCAATTTATATTTTAAAGAAATGAGAAAAAACATCAATTTCCTTTCTGCCTTGATTCTCGGCTTTGCAGTTATCGCATGTAGCTCTCCTGAGAAGATGGCTGAAATGGCTGAAAATGTCACAGTTAAGTGTGAGCCAGCTGTTCTTGAAGTTGTTGCCGGAGGGATCGACGCAACAGTATCAGTGACTTACCCGGAGGACTATTTCCATCCAAAGGCTATCCTCGAGGTTACTCCAGTAATCGTATTCGAGGGTGGTGAAGTGAAGATGGAGCCATTCATGTTCCAGGGCGAGAAAGTAGAGGACAACTATGAAGTAGTACCTTCTGCCGGCAAGACTGTTACAAAGAAGGTTAACTTCGAGTATGCTCCAGGTATGGAGAACTGCTACCTCGAGCTTCGCGGTGTAGTCAGCCACAAGAAGAAGTCTGTTGACCTCCCTACAAAGAAGGTTGCTGACGGTGCCAACACTACTTACATGCTCGTATGCAAGAAGGGTAAGGTAGATCTTAAGGCTGACAACTATCAGGAGATCATCAAGCAGACTGCCGAGGGTCAGATCCTTTATCAGATCAACAGCTCTACTGTAAGAAACAACCAGCTCAAGGGTGAGTCAGTTAAGGAGTACAAGGCTGCTCTCGACGAGATCCTCGCTAACGAGCGCAAGACTCTTGTAAGCACTGACGTTATCGCTTACGCTTCACCAGACGGAAAGGAGGATCAGAACGCTAAGCTTTCTGACAACCGTTCAAAGTCTGCTCAGAAGGCTTACAACAAGGTTGTTAAGGGCAAGAATGTACCAGGTGAGGTTAACGTTACTAGCGTAGCTGAGGACTGGGAAGGATTCCAGGAACTCGTTGCTGCTTCAGACCTCGAGGACAAGGACCTTATCATCCGCGTTCTTTCTATGTACAGCGACCCTGCTGTCCGTGAGAAGGAAATCAAGAACATGTCAGCTGTTTATTCATCACTTGCTAAGAACGTTCTTCCTGAGCTTCGTCGTGCAAGATTCATCGCTAACGTAGAGTACAAGAACTACACAAGCGAGGAGCTTCTCCAGCTTATCGAGGAGAACATCGACGTTCTTGATGAGACTGCTCTTCTCCGTGCTGCTACTCTCGTAAAGGACAACAACCAGAAGCTTGACCTCTACAAGAAGGCTGCTGAGAAGTTCGAGAGCGCTGCTGCTAAGTACAACTCAGCTGTTGTTTACCTCAACATGAACGAGCTTAAGAAGGCTGAGGCTGCTCTTGAAGGTCTTGCTCAGGACGCTGACTGGGCTAACGCAATGGGTGTTATCGCTCTCCGCAACAATAACCTCGACGCAGCTGCTGAGTACTTCGCACTTTCAGGAAACGCTACTGCTAAGGAGAACGCTGCTGTTATCGACATCCTCGATGGCGAATATGAGGCTGCAGCTGCTAAGCTCGCTGGCGTAAAGAGCGCAAACGCTGCTCTTGCACAGCTCCTCGTTGGCAACTATGCTCCTGCTGCTGAGCTCAAGTGTGAGTGCCCTCTCGCAGCTTACCTCCGTGCAGTTGTTGCTGCTCGTCAGGGCAACGCTGAGGCTGTAAAGACTAACCTTGAGGCTGCTG
>JAZLDR010000047.1:0-5565 GCA_045614805.1 Candidatus Cryptobacteroides sp.
TTCAAAGATGCCGGAACTCACTGATGTCTACGATGCAATGACATTGTGGAATGAGAAGAATCTGAATGCTGTCATTGGCGGCTCGGTGATATTTACCGAACAGGATTATGAAGATTACAGGTCCGGCAAGAAGATGTCTTCTGACTGGAACAGCCTTATCATGGCCAGGATGTCTCCTCAGACACAGCATGATCTGAGCATATCGGGAGGAACGGAAAAGATACAGTATTACCTGAGCTTCGGATATCTCTATCAGGAGGGATTCTTCAAGTCACGTGACCTTTGGTATGATAAATACAATCTGCGTTCAAACATAACAGCCGAGGTGATAGATGGAATGAAGCTGAACCTCAATATAAGCGGACTGATCGACCAGCGTCACACACCGTACTCAAGTTCGGTGGATATTATCAGAAATTACTGGTCTCAGGGTGTTGTCAATCCTGCGTTCGCAGATAAGGAGCAGACAATGCTGAATTATGCCGGTCTCGACCTCCAGAAGAACACCGTTGCCATGATGACCTCGGACATTTCCGGTTATCATCTGTATAATCAGAAATATTTCCAGTCATCCGCATCATTGGAATACGATTTCGGTGCCCTGACCGATGTGTTGAAAGGTCTGAGCGCGAAGGCGTTGTTCGGTTATGATTTCAAATATAATCAGGACGAGTCGTTCAGAAAGGAATATTATCTGTATGCATGGAATGAAAAGTCCCAGTCGTATGATTCACAGGTGTACAATGAAAGTACACCGAATAATCTGACCAGAGCATCATACAACCAGCAGCAGACTCTTGCTCAATTCATCATCAACTATGACAGGATCTTCGCTGAAAAGCACAAGGTCGGCGCACTTATCGGTTACGAGATGCAGAAGCACGATGCAGACAATTATTATGCATCAGGAGACCTTGCGTTCGGTACTCCATATTTTACCTCTTTGTCTGGAGAAAACCAGCAGGTGGGAATAGACAAGGGAGCCTTTTATGAGGTGATGTACCAGGCCCTCATAGGTCGTCTCAACTATTCTTATGCGGACAGATATCTTCTTGAGGCTCAGTTCCGTTATGACGGATCCTCAAAATTCGCTCCTGGACATCAATGGGGATTCTTCCCGTCAGTTTCAGCAGGCTGGCGTATTTCAGAGGAGCCATTCTTCAAGGAGTCAGCCCTTTCATTCATCAATCAGCTGAAGATACGTGCAAGCTATGGCGTGCTTGGAGATGACAACAGCATGAATTACGAGTGGATTTCAGGCTATACATTCCGAGGAGGAGAAACTCCAGACGACGGAAAGGGATGGTATCAGGGATATGCGCCGGGATACATGTTCAATGGTAATTTCGTTTATTCTGTCGATCCGTCATCCCTTCCTAATCAGAATATAACATGGCTTCGTTCAACAACTTTCAACATAGGTGCCGACTTTGAGGCATGGAGAGGCAAGCTTGGAGCCTCATTCGATTATTTCCATCGAATCAGAAGGGGCATATTCAGCCGCAACTCTGTCGGCCTGCCTACAATAGTGGGCGCCTCGGCCCCTTATGAAAACCTTGACAGCGACAGCCATCTGGGTCTTGAACTGGAACTCTACCATAAGAACAAGGCTGGTGAACTTTCTTATGAGGTCAAGGCGATGATGTCTGTCACAAGACAGAAGCATCTCGTGGGGTCCCAGAACGGAGGATATGGCAACTCTTATGAGAAATGGCGTAATGACAATCTGAACAACCGCTATCAGGGAGTCCAGTTCGGATATGAGGCGGCAGGACGATATGAGAGTTGGGAAGATATCTGGAGCTATGACATCTACAAGGAGAACAATCTTCTGCCGGGAGACTATAAATATCTTGACTGGAACGGTGACGGTGAAATCAACGGCTATGACGCTCATCCGATTGCCTTTGACCAGACTCCATGGATGAACTATTCATTGTCATTCAATCTTGCCTGGAAAGGGTTGGATTTCAGTATGCTGTGGCAGGGATCAGCTCTCGGATCCATGAAATATTCCGAGCCGCTCTACAACATCTGGGGAAGCACAGGAGGCGGAACGCTGGTGCAGTATCTGGACAGATGGCATCCGGCGGAAACAGGCGCGGACATATATGACCCTGAGACAGAATGGATACCGGGCTATTATGGATTTACGGGACATTATCCGGACGAGAATTCATCATTCAACCGTGTAAGCACGGCGTTCCTCAGACTTAAAAGCATCGAGGTCGGATATACCATACCTAAATTCAAGAAGGCTCAGAACTTCAGTCTGAGAGTGTATGCGAATGCTTATAATCCATTGACGATAACAGCTGTCAAGTTTGTGGATCCGGAGCATCCGGACAGCGATCTGGGACGAATGTATCCTCTTAACAAGACTTATACTATTGGTCTTTCATTATCGTTCTAAACAATAAAAATCCGTAAAAGTCATGAAGAAATCAATATTATATGTTCTTGCCGGCCTTGTGTTCCTGGCCTCTTGTCAGGACATGTACCTGCCTCCTAAAAATACTCTGACCGATGAAGACCTCATGTCATCAGAAGCGGGACTGTCCATATATATGGCGCGTATGTATAGCCAGATGCCATGGGAAGATTTCAAGTATATGGCGCAGTGGGGACTTCCTCGCCGAAGCTCATGGCTGGGCTGTCTGGGAGTTGAAGGAACAGGAGAGGCTGTGAACCGAGATGGAGTTACAACTGCATTCAGAGGAGAGGATGACCCATGGTGGGGTTCATCATATTCACTGATAAGGGATGCGAATAAGCTGATCGAAGGTTTGCCTGCCTATAAGGATAATTATTCCAGCGAAGCTGTTTATAATGATTATATCGGCCAGGCATACTTTGTAAGAGCATACTCATACTATCAGATGGCTCGTCGTTATGGAGGAGTGCCGCTTGTCACCGAGGTGATCCAGTATCCTGCAGAAAGCGACAAGCTGGAGAGGTACCGCGCATCTGAAGAGGATACGTGGAATCAGATTCTTGCCGACTTTGATAAGGCGGCGGAACTCATGCAGCCCAAAAGTACGCTCAGGGGTTGTGCAAACAAGTATGTGGCACTGGCGTTTAAGGCGGAAGCCATGCTGTATGCCGGATCTGTAGCAAAGTATAATTCCACCGTAAGCGGCAACCTCACCGGAATAGGATCCAAATCAGGCAATAGAGTGATAGGATTTGGAGACAATGCTCAGGAATTGTCGGCAGAGTGGTTTGCAGAGGCTTACAAGGCTGCCCGCGAAGTGATGACTGAAGGAGGATACTCGCTTTACAAGAAGTCTTGGGCAGCGGGAGACAAGACTGCTCAGTACAGAAACATGGTTGACATGTGGTCCGATCTTGCCAGTCCAGAGAATATCCTTGTCCGTGAATATGAATATCCTACTCTGGCGCATGGTCTGGATGCTTACAGCTCTCCTTTCCTCTGGCATTCTCCATTGGCAGGAGGAACTTGTCCGACACTCGATTTTGTCGAGCTCTTCGATGGCCTTGAATACCATCCGGATGGGACGCTCAAGCTGACGACCGGCACATCGAATGACAAGGGTGAATATCTGCTTTTCGACTCTCCTATGGATCTTTTTGTCAATGCCGAACCGAGACTCAGGGCCTATGTGATATTCCCTATGGATGAATTCCGCAAGGAGGTGATCGAAGTCCGTGCCGGCATCTTCACCGGAGGATCTGAAGACCATGTTCCTCTCTTGTTCGGTGGCAATTATTCTTACGGAGCAGCGCAGAGCAAGTATGCTGACCTTCAGTATTACAAAGGCGGTGACAAGAAACTTTTCCTTGGATCTCAACCGACATCGGGAATAGAGACGGTGGAGGTAGACGGTCAGGAAATGTCTGCAACCGGTTCTTGCGGTGTATGGCAGGAATACTATGAATCAACGATAACTGGCCTTCATCTGCGCAAATATCTGTCTGAAGACATAACGATAGAGGATATCGGTGAAGGCAAGTCCGATCAGCCGTTCATACTGATGCGTTATGCTGACGTTCTTCTTGCTGCTGCCGAGGCTGCAGTTGAACTGTCTCTTGCGGGCGAAAGCAGCCCTGTGCAAGGTGAAGATATGCTTGTTGTTGCAACGGAAGCCATAAATGCCATCAGAGAAAGGGCAGGAGCAGACCTGCTTACTGTCCCTCTTGCTGCTGATGAGGCAAGCAGGAACATAGTAAGACGCGAACGCCGCAAGGAACTTGCCTTTGAGCACAAGACCAAATGGGACCTCCGCAGATGGAGAGTCCAGCACGAAGGAGCAAAGGAACTGTTCTGGGGAGTGGAAAAGGATGAGAACATATTCAGCAGCGGATCTAAGTATCGCTTCCGTGCATTGTATCCGTTCTACTCAACAGTCAATGACAAGTATTTCTTTGATGCTCACTTTGTGAATGTCCGTCCTCAGGAGTTTGAGTTCAATACCATTGACTATTATTTTTCAATACCGTCAGGCGAGGTTTCAAAGAGTGCATATATAGATCAGCAACCCAACAGATAATTCAAGATGAAGACAATAAAATACATATCCATACTTCTATGCCTGATGCTGGCAGCCTCATGTTCGCTGTTCCAGCTTGATAATTATGATGCCCCGTCTGAAACGCTGCGTGGTGAGGTTGTCGATGTTGCCACAGGTGAGCCGGTCCTGACAGATCAGGGTTCCGAAGGAATCAGGGTCAGACTGATTGAGACATCTTGGGAGGGGAATGTCACCCCGCTGGATTTCTATTGCCGTCCTGATGGAACATTCCAGAACACCAAGCTTTTTGAAGCGGACTATAATGTCAGGGTGGACGGTCCGTTCCTTCCTATTTATCTGGAGGATAAGGATGGCATACCTGTAGTCAACCAGACACAGGACATACATCTGAAGGGAGAAAAGTTCCTCACATTTGAAGTGTCTCCATTCCTGAAAGTCGAGCTTGACGAGATGGCGATGGTTTCTGACGGCGTGATCACGGCACGTGTCAAGGTGACAAGGGGAGTGTCTAAAGAGGATTTCAAGACCTTGGTGTCCAGAAGTGGAAACTATGACGATTCTTATCTTAACATGACAGACATCCAGCTGTTTGTGAGCCAGTCGTCTTCTTGCGGATATAGGGCAAGGGACGAGAGATGGTCTAATGAGATCAAGTATACCGGAAAGGAATTTGACACCTCGTTCGGAAAGACCATCACCATTACTTCAAACCCTAAGAATCCTATTCCGTCAGGGAGGAAGGTGTTTATCCGTGCTGCAGCAAGAATAAACTATGATACTCCGGCAGGAAGCGGCACGAAGAGATGGAATTACTCGGAAACTGTAGAGATTGATATCCCATAAACATATGATGAAAAGAAAAATAATATTCGTTTTAGCTTGTCTGGCTGCCGTTTCATGTTCGCATGCGCCTGCAGCCTCAGAACTTGACCCTGTGGATCATGTCAGCGTCCTTGTGGGTACGATGTCCAAGCATTCACTTTCCACCGGCAATACTTATCCTGCGATAGCCCGTCCTTGGGGAATGAACTTCTGGACACCGCAGACCGGTACGATGGGTGACGGATGGACC
>JAZLDR010000048.1:0-5787 GCA_045614805.1 Candidatus Cryptobacteroides sp.
GTCAGCAGTTCCGGGAGCACCGGCACGATTGACAGCGTACACAGACCATTCCCTGGTCTGGGTATATGAAACAAGCCTGAAAGATCCTTTATAATATTGAAGACCGTCAAACAGCTTCTCCAGCAGCTGGACATACCTGACATGGTGCTGGTCATACAGTGCCGTATATCCGAGGTCACTTTGCGTCTTCAAGGCCTTCAGGATGGAATTCACAGCCTCAATGGCACTAGTATACATCCACACACTGGCTCTCTCCTGAGAGGACACTTGAGTATATGGATTATAATATCTGGCCATAGACATGGACTCATTGGAGAAATAATTCCCGACAGCAGCATCCACCAGTTCCATGGAACGGAGAAGATTCTGATCTGCCGCATTCTGCAAGTTTCCACCCTGTTCAGAGCCAGATTCATTGGAACAAGAGAAAAGACATAGGCATGTCAGGAAGAAAAGGCACAGGAACCGTACTTTATGACTGTTCATTTCTTATATTTATAAAACCGTTGCAGGACAGTTTAGCCCTGCAACGGAATGATTGAATATGTAAATTAGTTAAGAGTGATGCTGTACATGCAGAGTTTATCCTCATTTCCAGACTCTTCGCCCTTGATGACACCAAGTGCAAGAACTACGTTCTTACCATCGAATGCAGAAAGGTCATACTCGAATGTAGCATACTTTTCGGGATTGCTCTGACCTCCATCCTCATTGATGAACTTGAAGATCTGACCACCTACAGCCTCGCCGAGATAGTTCTCTACACCCTCACCAGGAGTGAAAGTCGGTATGACAGGAGTTACTGTCATGTCTTCAGTTATGGCTACAAGACCGAAATATGTAGGGCTTGAACTGTTGAAGTTTCTAGCCTTGAGTGTCAATTTGTCTGCACCTGCAGCGATTGCATACTTTGCATAGAAATAAGCCTCAGGCTTTGTTAAATCAACAGATGCATCGTTTCTTGTCTTGATCACGAATCCTTCACTTGGGAATGGCTCCGGATCCTTCTTCACCGGCATGAAAGACCACCAGTAACCGATATGACCGGCATCCTTCCAAGACTGATATGCATCTCTATAGTTACCACGATCTCCGCCAACTGCACTCACTCCTGTCAATATAGTCTGTGCTACAGGCATAGTCGAGCGCACCATTTCCTGAGTGAGGTGCCATCCCTCAAGACCTGTAATCTCTGTTCCAGAAAGCCAGTTCCAGTCTCTAGTGGATTCAGGACCGAATGCAAGGCGACGGAGAACAAGCTGCTTGTAGTAATCACCTGTTTCCATGCGGAAAGTTCCGATAGCAATAACGACTTCCTTGCCGACATAGGCACTGAGGTCGAAGTCGATATCAGTATAGTTTTCACTTGCAAGAGTCTGCTTTCCACCGACAAGGACAGCAGCAGGATTTGCCTCCGAAAGGTCAACCACCATTACTCCCCAATAACAAGGAGCATCTTCTGACGCACTATGAGTTCTAGCCTTGACTGTGAGTATCTTATTGTCTGCAGTAATCTGTTTGCTTCCATAGATGTATGAATCGAACATCTTGTCATCTGCAGGGTGCTCCCAGTCGCCATCTTCCTGACGGTTCCTGATCTGGATAGTAGTTCCTTCATTCTGCTCTTCCCACCAGCCTACGAAGCCATGGAGAGTACACATGAAGTCTGTCGACCAGTCAAAGTGAGGATAGTCGTTTCCGTTTCGTCCTCCGCGATACGCGTTGTAGTACCATTTTTCAGCATTCTTAAGTTCATTGATGGTAAGTCCGCGAAGAATTTCCGATGCTCCCATACCGAAATCGGCAATCTGAGCCACGCCGTCTACAAAGTCAGATGGTGCGATTGACTTGGTCGCTGTCGGATACCCCTGTTTTGTAAATGTAAGAGTGTAATCCTGGATAAGAAGATCCTCAAAGAGGTAGGTTCCGTCCTCTCCGGTAGTGACATTTCTGGTCTCGCTGATGCTTACGAGCACGCCGGCAAGAGGAGTGTTTTCTGCCTGTGCGTCAAGAACTTTTCCTGTAATCTTTGCGTTGGCAATCTGAAGTGTCACATTCACTGTTGCAACACCGTCAATAAATTTTGCAGCTGAAACAGATGTGCTTGCCTCAAGGTAACCTGACTTTGTGAATTTGATGGTATGTCTGTCAATAGCGACATTCTCCACCTTGAATGTACCGTCAGCTGCAGTTGTCACTGTTCCTTCTACATCTGAGATTTCGACAGCAACACCCTCGACTGGATTGTCCAGATTGTCAATTACAGTACCCTGAATTGTTCCTTTTGATTCGGGCTGTGGTGCAGGGTCCTCCTGACATGCAGAAACACCCAATGTCATAGCGCATACGGCAAAGAAGCCGGCTATGAGACTTGAAATTTTAGAGATTTTCATAAAATATTGGTTAGTGATTGTTTGTGATTATGCCACAAACATACACGGTGCCGATTAATTTTAGGATTATTAATGGATTAATACCAAAATTAATTTTACTTTTATGAATTAATCTCCGGCAATTGTCATTGGATCAGGCTCTTGAAATCATGCTCATATTCCGCATCATACATTGCCGCGTATTCCTTGACGAAAGCGGAGTAGCGGACTAAAGCATCTTCGGCCCGTCTGAGTTTGATAAGGGCATTCAGCTGACATATCATTGCCTGTTCATTCAGGCTGTCTGTATGGAAAATCACCTCGGCTAGATCCAGAACATTCACATATTGCTTGTTTTCGTAGCACTTCATAAGTTCGGCAGTCAACATGCTTATGAGCAGAGACTCGGTTTTTTCCTTGAAAGAATCAAACACCGGATCTTCAATAAACGGCAGGAACTTACCTCGGGAGACAATTGACATGACCTTGTCCATGTCCGGATGTTCCTTCATCGACTCTGTGCGGAAATCCATCCAGTCACAAGTGAAATCTCCGGAACACTGTAATCTGAAATGGCTGTTCTCATAGACCAGTGATGCTCCATTGAAGTTTTCCAAAAGTCTTCTCAGATGATTTATAGCCACGCCACGGGAATTCTTTACCTTCTCCTCAGACTTGTCCGGCCACATTATCTTACTTAATCTGATGGACGAAACTCCATCATTCAGACTGTATTTGATTATAAGACATAACAGTTTTCGTTGCTGATAAGGGAACTGTACCTCATTTCCGTTGACATCCAAGGCAGAGAATCCTCCGAACAGACAGATTGAATTTGGTTTCTGCTCCACCAGGTATCGCTTTCTTCCCAAGATGGTGAGTGCTCCCGGATCTTTCCTGCATCCCTTATATACCTTACGATATATAATGATTGCAATCACCATGATGACCAGCAGCGAAAGCACAACTATGCCCCATATGTGTGACTTTCTTGATGCCGCCATATACTCTGCGTCCGTCAAAGGAGGGAATGACAATGCATAAACCTTCAGCTTTGACTGAACGTCGTCGGGAGATTCCATGACTGTCAGGATCAGCAGACGCAGGTCCTGATCAAAGTATAGGTTGGCATTGGTTGACATCTTGTCAGACCTGATAGGAATCTTATTGCATAATTTGGAATATGTGGCTGTTGCAATATCAAAATAGAACAACTGAAGATAGGAGTTCGTATGAAACTCCGGATAACACATGGTATAGAAACCGTTGTCATGCAGTACCATATTCCGCACCGGAACCATGTTTTCTTCCTTCCATTCTAGTGTCTGCTCCTTTCCCCATATCTTCGTGTTGGATCCGGTCTTCAGATCCTGACGGTACAGGTCGTAAAAATAATGTCTTCCGACAATCTGTTCACCAGACTCGTTGCCCATGCCTCCGAAAACATACACCGCATCCTCCGAGGGCGAATAGCCCAGCGAAGTGAAATATCTTGGGTGTATACGGTCGCCGGATGGCAGTGTGTCCTTTTTCCATTGGTAATCATTCAGGTCACAGGAGTAAAAGTCACCATTGTATATCATGCTTCCGAATCCGCCGAAGATGACGAATCTCTCTCTCTTTTCATCCAGATAGGAACTGTGATGGTGAAACCTTATCGGTAATGTTCCGCAACTTTTTATCGCCCAGGAATTGTTGTCCTGATCATATGCCGCCATTGTCGGCACAGAAGATGTGCCATTCTCGACATACGGCTCATATATGTACAGCAATGAATCGGCAGGATTGACGAAGCTGGTTCCCAGATAGGGATTTACCGGACAGGAGGTTCCGTACTTCTGAACTCTGCTCTCCTTGCTGATGAAATCATATATGAAAATGGAATCCCGATTGTAATATACGAGGTTCTTTCTGAATCTGTCGTAGTTCGCTCCTGCTCTGGTCTGTGAAGAGAAAGATGCAATCTCGTCCCATTTATATGACTTGTGCATAAGCCATTGTGGGTTGTTGACCACGCCGTGCTTCTTACCCTTGATTTCATTTACCTCCTTGCCTTCAGACTCATTAAGCGGGAAAACGAATTCTTTCCTCCCGTCAGATATTGTGAGATTCCTCACCGCCATTGAAGGCACGTCTATCATATAATCACTTTTGCCGAAATTTATGACCGGACGCCATACGGGTGACATGGGTGCTGTTTCGGTCTCATAGACATAGTCATCTATCCTCATCACCACCTTTCCCGAGTTCATCATGAATTCAAGAGAAACATGCATCCATTTGCCCATTTCAATATAATCATGGGAGAGGTCAGCCTTGATTATGGTGGACTTGCCTTCCTCGTTAAGTCTGAAAGGATATTCGCTGTCCCATTCTTCGCCCGAATATAGCAGGTTGAATATTCTTCCATCTTCATCATTCTTGATTCTTAGAATATATCCGAAATCGGAAGGCAGATACATGGATAGAGAGAATTCAATCCTGAGGACATCAGTGAACTTGGGTCTCCTGGAAGCAAACACATCATAAGACGTACGCTCTTCTATGGGGCTTTCCATTCCGTTGAACATAAGTCCTTGTGCAGAGGCCGGAAGGACGATCAGATACATGATCAGGGTTAAAATCTTGGCTGTCTTCATTAACTTCACATTAATTTTGGTGTAAATATAGTCAAATTTAGCGATTTGTATCCTGTTCCCTTCAAACGGTTTCCTGCCTTAATACCTCCTTCGTTGAATTGTCAGTATCAATCATACCACTGCGAAAATAATTTTTTAACTTTGTAGAGATTGAATTAAAATCATACTGACCATAATGGCTACCCGTGAGGAATATCGTGACATCTTTAGTCATCGGCTCACTGGCTCATTGGATCAATATCAAAAGTCTCTGCTGAGTGTGCAGATTTTATATAACTTGGTCAATTTTTCTTCAAGATTCCTCCAATTTTCCTTTCAAACATGGTATAGTTTGTTCAATTCTTCCGATTTGGTAAATTTGCAGAGTCATGTTGCAGGATATTGAACTTTTGGAGAGCGGGAGTATCCTGAAAGGGCTACGCTTCCCGCATAAGATAGAGAAAGTGACTCAGATTGTGATCACAGCCGGACAATCCATATAGAGAGGAAATTATAAGGCACTTGTTTTCAGCCCATTACTATGGCCTCGGATATTATATGCACGGACTTCAGAGCCAACCTTCCACAATGACTGCCCAACAGGAGAAATGTGAAAGATTCATGTCACTTGTTGTCGAGAATTTCAAGACTCGGCGCGACATAGGTTTCTACGCCGACAAACTTTGTGTGACCGGCAAATATCTTTCGACAATGCTCAAGCAGGAGACCGGCATGACTGCTTTGGACTGGATAGAAAAGCATGTAGTCCTATATGCAAAAAGCTGTCTTTCGTCAAC
>JAZLDR010000049.1:0-11491 GCA_045614805.1 Candidatus Cryptobacteroides sp.
GCCACAGTACCGAATTGTGCCTCGGGAGCAACATCGCTGTTTACAGAAGAATTCTCTTCCATCCCTGGTTTCTGGCAAGCAGTGACAACAGCCGCAGAAAGAGCCAGAATCTTTATTGTATCAATCAGTTTCATAATGTTAGTTATTTAAGCATTGTAAGGGTCACCGGTATTTGTACCTTGGCTCCGGGTGCCAGTTTTATTTCATATCCTATGCGACATGTACCTTCGTTCGGACGGTCATACTCATGAGGGGGAATGTTATCCTTGATGAACAGTTCCGCATCCGCCGCAATGGTAACTTTCAATTTCTTTCCATCCTTTGAGAGCAGGAAAGCATTGTCTCCGGCAATTTCTGCCTCGGCAGGAGTACACATTGTCCATCTGAGGACAACCTCGCCATCACCGTTCTCGACAGAATCCGTTACAGAAAGATTCTGCTTCCTGTCAAGAACAATCCGGCGCGTTGCCTTGGACACCTTGGGTCCGAGTATAGAGGCAAGATCCACCTCTACGCCTCTGGCAGCCTTTGTATCGTATACCTGCGTAAATTCCGCCTTGCCATCGATCATATGGTTGGCCCCACCGAGGGTCAGGGTGTTGTGGACATCACTGCTGAGTCGGAAGACTTCCCATCTCTGTGAATTCTGGGTCATATTCCACAGATCCACGCCTTTGCTTTCAAGACTATAATAATCCTGCATTCCAAGGTCCATGGCCCATCTTACACCTTCATTCTCATAAACGAACGACCCAGCATCCATGTGACCATGAGAATATCCCGCTGTGCCGCCCTTGACTCCAAGATACGCGCTCTTGTCCGAGGCCCAATCCTCACGGTAGATGAAGACCGGATTGATACCTGTACTTACCCAGGTATTTACCTTCGGCTCACGTGCCTTGCAGCAGTTCATTCTTGATGCGAAGATCGGAAGACACGGCAGGAAACGTTCCTCCATATATCTGCCGAACTTCAACTGCGGATCTTCAAGAAAGCGTTTTTCTATATAAAGCAGAGACGGGTCATTCAACTTCGACGCGAACCAGAACATCATAATGTTTCCGTATGAAGTAGAGTATGCGTCAGAATAGTTGAAGCACTCATCACTCGGTCCGTTCAGGAACTGAAGGAAGCGTGCAGACTGCATGAAACCGGGAGCCTTGTCCAAACCGGCACAATGGCCGAAACTATATTCCAGCGCATCATTAAGAAGCACTGAATATGTAGTGCCATAACCCCAGTACTGATAACCTTCTGCATATCCTCCGTCAGGAGCATATCCTGCAAGAGACTTCGGAACTGACTTTACTGCATTTTCAATAATCTGTATGCATTCATTGCGTTCGTCCTCAAAGATTGCCAGAGCCGCACAGACCAGACCGCCGTTGCAGACCTGGTTCCAGTTGGTGGTCGAACGATAAAATCCTTTCCTACCGTTGTCTGCCGGTTTGAATCCCTTCTGCACGAGAGCCTGACGTACGGTTTCCCGAGTCTGCTGTGACAACTTGTCGTAAAGCCAATCATAACCTATTGCCAGACCGAAACACATTTCACCCACATCAAGGAAATGCGAGGGATTCCAGTCAGAAAACGAACTCGCTGCAAGCATCTCCTGTTCGGCCCGTTTCAGATATGCCTCATTTCCAGTCATCCTGTACGAGTATGAGAGATAAAAAACTCTCGCAAGCACATTCCTCGACACATCAAGCAGTCTCTTGCCGGTCTTTATCCTCTTGCACACAGGCAGGTTCAGCACGCTGTCGGAAAAATGGATGATATTCTGATGGAATCTCATCATATCCCTGTCCTTTGCTATCAGACGCTGCACTGCTGACTCCTCACCTGCCTTCATCAGAAGACGGGGGTGGGACGGCACTGCATCATAGTCAAAGGACTGCGCGAAACCAGCCGCAACAAGATGAAGCATTAAAAATATTAAAACAAATCTTTTCATTACTCTGCCGGTGTTTCTTCAACAGGGACTTCCTCCTTGACACATCTTACTGCTCCGCCTCGTGCCTTTGAAGCATTCTTGCCAGTTGATGTGCCTGTCATTTTTCCATTCCACGAATAATGTATTGCATTAGCTTTGTCAACTGTCGCCTGTGTATTTATCCAGTAATTATAACCGACCTGAAGTCCATCTTTTTCAGTAGATGCATTACCCCAGTCCGATGATACACTTGAATTCCAGAGAAGTCCGCTGTAAATCCATTTATCATCGGCAGCAGAAGGATTTTTGACATACCAGTACTTGATATTTTCTCCTGACTCGTCTATTTCACGACTTGTACCATTATCTATGGCTCTCATCAAAGACGTCCCTGGAACCTTATACCCCTGCGGGCACGGGTCAAATACAGTCTTTTTACCTGATACTGCGCCCCACAGATTGTCATTTGCCGTTTCTGCCCAATTCTTGTTTTCAAGCACAACCATCTTGAACGGATAGCTGATGCTCTCCTCGACAGAAATCTGCTCTGTCAGGACAGCGTACGGCGTCCCGGACAGTTTTGTGCGCATGAACGGATCCTTTCTTCCCCACTGGAAATATGCAGCACTTGTATAATACTTGTCCGAGCCCATAGCCTCCTGGTTCACAGGCACTCCCAACCATCTTGCTGAAAAGGCCTGGCCCAGGGCTCTATCCATGATCTTGCCATGGGTTCCGCAATCCACATCGACAGGAGTATCATCTGAAAAATATGTATAAATCATATAACTCCACAGGAGATTATAATCCTTATCATAAATGCCGACAGTTCCCCAAGTACCAGTAGATGAATAGTAATCTCCATTCTCAACATCCACGGTGATTGTGAAATTGTCAGAAACCTTTGATGTCGGTTTTGGAACATAGGCACTGCTTCCATCCACAGAGAGAAGTTTTCTGTTCATCTCTGCCTTGGTCAAAATACCATAATACACTGGCTTGCGGACCTTTGAGAAATCTCCACGAGGCTTTACATCAATAACACAAGGAACTGTTCCTGCTGCTCCCACTGTCTTGGCAACCATGATAGTATTTGCCGGTCCATAGGCATAGTATCCGAGCATGTCGCGAGTGTCATCCATCACAAACCAGTCAACCACTCCTGCATCTGAAACCTCAACATCAAACTCATTCACCTTGCCTGCAAGAAGTTGTCCTGCTTCAAGAGCGAGTGGAAGAGACATTTCATTTCCGTCGCCATCCGCAAGCGTAACAGAAACTATGACATCTTCACCTGTCAGATCGACAGGGAATGCGGTAAATGACACAGATGGAGTCTGTGACAAGGCTATTGGCTGAGCAAGAGTCACTATTACATGATCCTGGCTTCCGCTCTTGGCAATATTAATCACCCCATCCTCCTCGACACGCCAATCTCCTGAAATCTTCTTGCTTCCCGCAGAGAAGTCAACCTTCTTGAGCATATATTCAGAATACTGTTCAGAAATAAAGTTAAGTTGCACAATTGCATTGGCACAGTTCAAGGAGAACTTTACCGGACTTTCTGAAGATGTCACTACTTTATTCGAAAGGAAGAAACTGTAGGTTCTCAAGTCATTCGAAGTTGTCTGCTCAGACGGCAAGGTCATCGTAAGAGGGTACTCTGCGGTTGCAGGATATATGACTCTTACATAAGTCCCGACTCCCGCATTTTCCAGAGAGAAACTCCAGTCAGATCCGCCGGCAGACTCTGCATCTACTCTTGCCTCGCCTACGGAGCTGCCGTCATGTGAATACACAACCTTTACAGCATCACCTTCGTCCCACAACATCGTTTCATCTGAAAATGTGCCTTCAAAAGCCACCTCTGCAAAAGTTACAGGCGGTTCATCAGGAGATAGTGCATTTCCAGTTTCATCTGCAGACGGTTTCTCACAAGAAACAAGGCAGATTATTGCAAGAGTCATCAGTTTGATCAAATCCTTCATTTTCATAGCACAAACGATCTAATCCGTTAATAATTGCTTCCCCACTGGTTTTCACCGAAATCTCCGGCAGAACCGCCATCATCAGTTACCGAGCCGCTTAAGACACACTGCTCGAGAATGATTTCCATCTGCTCACATTTTGGAGACAGATAGTCATTGTTCATTTTTGTATTCATAATCATTATGGTTTTGTTGTTGATAATCTCGTTGAAAGTATCCATTTCTGAGCGGATTGCATCTTGCCTTCAAATCCTACCAGACTCACCGCCTCATTATATTCATCGAATGTCTGCTCTGTATTTGCATCACGGATAAAGAACTTCAATGCCGCCCCCGAGGCCTCGGAAGCCGTAAGATACATCGTAACACCTCCTTGAGAGAGACTGATGCATGAGTCAGACACAAATTCTGCCTTTGCCGGAGTTGTCATTGACCATCTGATATCCGGCGTCTTGCCCTCACAACTTGTGAGCACATCAGTTACTACCAGATCATACTCTTCGCCGACAGGTTTCAGTTCTGCTGTCCTTGTCACCGCAGGTTCTTTCAGATCCATATCCGTTCCGTACCTGTTCTGGGCATAGCAAGTGTATCTTCCTCCTAGTGCAGCCGGGTCTGATGTATTGAATGTCTTATCGATGAAAGAACCGCCCTTATAATGGTAAATGTTATTATTGACAGTTATCACATTATGACTGTAGTTATTAAGTCTGAACACCTTCCACCTTGTAGAATTCTGACTCATATTCCAGAGGTCAATGCCAGCCGCTTCAAGTTGGCTATATGTCTGGTTGCCAAGGTCCATTGCCCATCTCATGCCATAGGCGTCGAAAACAAAACTTCCTCCGTCCATATGAGCATGAGATGTATTTGAACGGCCTCCTTTCATCGCAAGGAAGAAGTCTTTCTCGGGATTGGCGATATCGGTATGAACCAGCACGGTGGGATGCGTATCAACAGTCTGGCCTCCATACCAGATTTTCTGTTCAGGCGGAGTCATATTCCGTTTCATAAGGTCTGCATCGGCAAAGACCGGTACCAGCGGCACAAAACGCCTTTCATCAAAATATTCGCCATAGTTGCCTTTTTCTATCTTCGGCAATTCCTTATAGAGCAGACTTGCATCCTCATAAACATTCGACATATACCACAGCGGTATACGCGGATATACCGCAGCTTTGGCGTCCGAATAGTTGAAACAATCTCCTGAGGGACCTTCCATGAAGATTGCCCACAATCCTGTCTTGGAAAAACCTTCTGAAGATTCCTTCAGGCCTCCATCATGTCCAAAGACATTTTCAAGTGCCGCCATGATGAGAATCTGATATGTGGTACCATAACCCCAGTAAGTATAACCTTCCGGATAATTTCCATCAGTATTATATATAGTCATGCCATGGGTCTTGTTATTCTCCACACATGTTTCAATGATTTCAGCCATCGCCACCTTGTCCTTTTCATAACAGGCAATGGCCGCCGCAATGATACCGCCGTTACATACCTGATTCCAGTTGGCCATATTGTTCCGGAATGTCTTACCGTCATCAGTTCGGAAAGTGTCAAAGGTATAGGATTTCAGTGCATCCCGGGCTCTTTGCCTTGTTTCCGGCTGGAGATCAGAGTATAGCCAGTCGAGTCCGATTGCCACAGCAAGAGCCATTTCACCGGTATCCAGGTAGTGTTCTCCTTGATTCCAGTCAGAGAACGAACACACCTCGTTAATCGTACTTTCCGCCTTGGTCAGATACTTCCTGGCACCTGTTATCTTATAGCAGTACGCAAGATACATTATGCGCTCCAAGGCAGTTCTAGACACGTCAAGAAGTCGCTTTCCTATCTTCTTGTATCTAAGTGGGGCACTGCCCATATGATAATCTGCCCTTTCAAGAATATTCCTGTGGACAACGGCAAGATGGGCATCCTCTGCGATGGATGTCTTGATCCTTGTAAAATCTTCAGCTCTGAGCAGAAGACGAGGATGGCCTCCCATACCTGAATAATTGAAGATTCCATTTACCGGATCCTTTGAAATATCATCCTTTTCCTCTGGGCCCACTTCCTTGTATTTTTGAGCCGGAGACTTAGGCTGCTCAATTTCCGGTATATCGACCGAACAGGAAACCGCAAACACGCCTGCTGCAAACAATGATAATGCTAATATTATTTTCCTTGTCATAATGTTAATTTTTACAGTTCCATCGCTATTGCTCACGTTGACAACAATAGAGTCTGCTAATAGGTCCAACCTTCTGTCGGAACGAGATTTGTGTTCCTCTGGGTCTCAACAAGAGGTACAGGCCATATAGTCATATACTCCTTCCAATACCATCTTCCTCCTACGATGTTGCCCCACATGGACTTAAGTCCACTTGTTCCGTTCTGGCACTTGGTTGCCTTATATGTACCCCAACGTATTTCGTCGAAATAGTTCACACCTTCAAGGCACAGTTCAACACGCTTTTCATACTGGATCTTGGCGCGCAGGTCCCATCTGGTATTCACAGCATTATCCCCCTCGCCCTTCTGCAACTTAATCATTCCCGCACGCGAACGGACATTATTCAATATCTCAAGTGCGTCATCAAACTCATCTATCTCATTAAGTGCCTCAGCAAGAGATAAATATATATCTGTATACCTGATGATCGGGAAATCGCAATGGCACCTTGTCCTATCGATATAACGTCCTTTCTCTGTCTCGTTATACTTTTTATATAGATAATAGAACGAGTTCCTCTTGTCATGCCACATATCCTTGCCGTCGCAATCTCCATCCGTACCTCTTTCCACATAAGGCCACCTGAGTTCCTTATTGAACATCGTCTTGCCGCTGTTATGATACGGGCTGTAACAGTCCATCGGAGTATATGGAGTTATCACCGTCTTCAACAGTCGAGGATCGCGATTCTGGTAGGCCTTTCTCAAACGCGCTTCATTACCCTCATTCAGATAGTAAGTATCGATAACCTTCTGTCCGATTCTCTGCACGGCAGCAGTATATACTGTCTTGAATTCCTCTCTGGTATCGGTCTTGAGACCATCACGAAGGAAAAATACCTCCCTTTCTGCTTCAGTGAGATTCTTCCATCCGGACAAGTAGTCATTCCAATCAAAAGCGCTTCCGTCATCATTCAGATAAGAATCCACAAAATCCGGATTAGGCATCAACTCCGACCAGCAGTCATAGTGGTCTCTTGCGCCAACCATACACTGCCAGTTGTCGCTATATCCCGTCGTCTGGTCAAACTGCAGTGGAAATATCATTTCACAGTTCTTTTCGTTTTCAAACTTGAACAGTTCCTCCCATTCGCCTTGCCATAAGCCATAGCCGCATTCTGCAACTTTCTTAAAATCCGCTATCGCCAGACCCCATTTCTTCTGCCACATATAGATCTGTCCCCTAAGTGCATAGGATGCTCCCTTTGACGGACGGCCGTAATTAGCATTCAAGGTGTTATCCGGACAATAGTCGTTATTGATATTGGCAGTAAGGTCCTCTATGCAGAGCTCCCATACCTGCTCCGCAGTCGAAGCTCCCTTTGTGGCTTCATCAGCAGTTACCGGTTCCTTGTATATAGGAACACCTCTGAAAAGCATGTTAAGGCGATGATAAAAGAATGCACGCATGAAACGGGCTTCGCACATATAGCGTTGATACTTTTCCTCCGAAAGACCAGCCTTATGAAGGTTTGCCAGCGCATCATTACACCTATGGATCCCCTCAAAACCAAACTGCCACTCTCGTGTGAACCAGTTGAAACTCGCACTCGGAGCAGTTGAAGATAGGATTGTAACACTATTATAATATCCGGTAGTAAATCCAAGTGCCTCTATTCCGTTACGGTTAAGACCTGTCGTTTCCGCCGGTTTCGTTTTTGACAGGTCAGTATTGTACAGGTGGTTATAGATGCCGTTTATTCCGTTGTCCGCAAGACTCTCCGTAGTCCACATATTTCCCTGTGGGACCTCATCGTACGGAAACTTATCAAGAGAACAGCCGGCCAGACACAGACAGCAGGCAAATGCTATTATTATATTTTTCATCGTTTTCATAATTTTAGAAAGATACCTGAAGTCCTACTGCATACTGACGGATAAGAGGATAGCCGACCGATGTTCCGATCTCAGGGTCAAGGCCAGGGAACTGGGTAATTGTCAGCAAGTTCTCTCCTGAAAGATACACCCTGATCTTGTCCATCCTTATCTTCTCCATCCATTTTTTAGGGAATGTATATCCGATCTGGGCGTTCTTCAACTTGAAGTAGTCGCCCTTGTAAAGCCAGAAGTCGCTCTGAAGGCCATTGTCGCCCTGACTGCTGTTTCGCAGACGAGGGAAGGTTGCATAAATGTTGGTTCTTAGATCATCCTTGGCTGATGGATCGTAGAAATAATGGTCGTCTGCAACCCGTTTTGATATTCCTCGACCATTCGATGTCTGCGAACTATTGTAGATCGCATGATTCCAGTAGAGATCAAAACCGGCAGATCCTGCCCATAGCATATAGAAGTCCAGACCTTTCCAGCTGAGCGAAAACTCCATACCGAAATTGTAAAGAGGTGTGGACGATGTACCGACAAGGTTCATGTCATTGGTATCTCCATAATTTCCATCACCATTTGCATCCTCATAGATGAGGTCTCCGTACCAAAGTCCGTTCTTTGCAACCTTGCTGACACCATTGAAGGTATAGCCCTGGGCTATCATGGCCCTTACCCACTCCATATCAGACTCGGTCCTGATCATACCGTCCTTCGGTCCCTGCCTCAGACCCGGCTCTCCATCCTTATATGAACCGTCTCCACGATAGACCTTCCTAAGATAATACTCGCCCATCATTCTGTCTTCCATGATCACACCACCAAATCCGCTCTGTGCGACATCGCCATAATTGCTTGAAAAAGTTGTCGGATAACCTTTCGAGTCATAGTTCCAGAACCTCTTGAGTTTTCCTTTATACTTGACAACCTTATTTGCATTGAACGAATAATTTCCTTTTACAGAGTAGAAGAAGTCGCCGACCGTATCCCTCCATCCGAGAGACAGTTCGATACCCATGTTCCTTACTGCTGCAATATTCTTTGTCGCTCCCTTCACATTACCCATAGTGATAGGTATAGAAGGTGTGTAGAGAATACCTGATGTGAGTTTATGATACCCTTCGAATTCTCCTGAGAGCCTATCCCCAAAAAAGCCGAAATCGATACCGAGATTGGTGATTTTTGTAGATTCCCAGACCAAAGCTTCATTTCCAAGTTTTGTGACGGCTAGACCAGTTGCCGGAACACCATCTATCACGCCCTTGTTTGTTTCGTAAGTTGTCTGCCAGTCGTAATTACCTGAAGCATTGTTTCCGAGCATACCCCACGATGCCCTTATCTTGAGGTTTGATAGCCATGACGATGTCATATCCATGAAACGCTCGCGCGAAAGCACCCATCCGGCTGAAAATGAAGGAAAATATCCCCAGCGGCTTTCCGGAGCAAACCTTGACGAGCCGTCGCATCTGAGATTCGCCTCAAAAAGATACCTCGACTTATAGGCATAATTGACCCTGCCGAAGAAAGACATCAGACTCCAATCGTATTCCGAACTTGAACTGTTCGAAAGAGTCGCACCTGTATTAAGTGTATGAAGGCTCCAGTCTGCCATGCCCTTGCGCATTACTGAAAATGCATGATAATGGTAAGTAGATGTTGTAAATCCCGCAAGAACGCCTATATCATGTCCGTCCCCGAACTCGTTGGCATATCTTGCAAGAGCCTCGGTATTCATCCTGGTGGTCTTTCGGGATTCGTTCTTGATGGTAGCGTTCTCCAGAGAACTATTGTTCACTCTTTTGTCCTGAATATAATTCCAGGTTCCGTTAGGACGGCTCCAAGCAGCGTATTCCGCAAAATCCGGAGCATAATTATAACTGAACTCAAGAGAAAGTCCATCATATGGACGCACTTTGGCATATGCGGTAAGGTTGATTCTCGTCACCTTGTCATAACCATCATGTCCGCTCATCTTTCCGAAGATGTTGTTGGCCGTTGTAGACTCTTCTACGGCAGCCGGCTGTCCCCACTTGTTGGCCGTGCCGGGATATATTCCTGGCGTGGTCAAATGAAGGTACTCAAATCCATTTGAGATATCCGCCATTCCAAGGCTGCGATAGACACCATTGATTCTTGTCCCCATATCGAGCCACTTGGCCACCTTATATTCCACATTGGTACGGAACTGCACCTGTTCCATACCGGAATCGAGTCCCTTCTCATTCATAATACCATCAGTATCTTGATAACCCAATGAAACAAACCAGTTTGACTTCTCGTTTCCACCCTGCACAGAAAGATTGTGCTTCTGTTGGAAACCATTTCCGATAATCTCATCAAACCAGTCTGTATTAGGATAGGCAATATAGTTCGGTACCCCATAAGAGTTCACTGCCATCGGATTCTGTCTTGCTGCCTCCCATGCTGCAATAGTAGTTGGGGCAAACACTTCTTGCGAATCAACATTTTGACAGCCCTCGTTAATGAGTTTCATATGCGTGGCATAGTCACTGACAAGAGCAAGATTATTTTGAGCTGTCTGAAGAGAGCCGATAAATGAATAATTGACCTTCGTTTTGCCCTTGCCGGATTTTGTAGTGACAAGGATGACACCATTCGCTGCACGTGATCCATAAATCGCAGCAGAAGCTGCATCTTTCAGGATTGTTATGCTCGCGATGTCTTCTGTGTTGACATTATTCATATCCCACTCTATACCATCCACCAGCACGAGGGGACCATTAGAGTTAAGTGTTCCGTTACCTCTGACCCTGATTGCCGCTCCGTCAGATCCCGGCTTACCGGAAGTCTGGGTAACTGCGACACCTGACGACACACCGGCAAGGGCTGCCGATGCATTCGGCACCGGACGGCTTGACATTTCTTCGTCAAAATTCACGGTCGAGATAGAACCTGTCAAGTTGACTTTCTTCTGCACGCCGTAGCCGACAACCACGACCTGTTCGAGAAGTTCCACATCTGACTGCATGACGATCTCGACATGCTGCGGGCCGGTAACCGTCATCTCATAGTTCTTAAATCCTATGGAAGAGAACTCCAGGACGGACCCGTTCTTCACATCGATGGTGAAGTTTCCATCTATGTCAGTAATAGTACCGTTTGTAGTTCCTTTTTCCATCACTGCTGCTCCTGGCAGGCCCAAGCCCTGTTCATCCTTCACAACTCCATACACCGTATCGAGACTTTGAGCCTTGAGTGACGGAGAAAGTACAAGGGGGAAAGACATAAAAATGCCGGTGAAGCATTTAATGATACTTTTCATTTGTTATTTAGTTTTAGAATAAACTGTTCAGCACTTTCGCCAACCTATATCCAGCATACTGCATCTGGGTCTCGATTAGAGGCATCGCAGCATTTACAAAATCCTGCCCCAAGGTATCACCTGGTTTTGAAAGCTCGAACTGAACCATACAGCGCTGTACATTGTCAGCAGCCCAATCCTCTATCGTTCCCGCTGTGATGTTTTGTATTTCCTTGTTAGTAAGCAGGTCAAGTTCATCCGCATATTCCG